>NZUR01000029.1 GCA_002698045.1 Thiotrichales bacterium
GTCTGATAAAAAGCGCTGCCAAGTAGTATTTTCAAGTGACTTTTCACTAACTATATTAGCAATAATAGCTTTTTGATTATAGTCACGCTCAGTAACCTCAATAGCTACTAAGTTTCTGACTTTTGATTGAGAGCCATCAGCCCCGACAACTAGATTGCATGACAAATTACTCTCGTCATCTAGAGTTACCNTATAGCCAATATCAGTTTTTAATAAACTATCTAGCTTGGCATTAATAATCGTTATCTTACTGGNGTCAATCGCTTCAAATAGTGCAGACTGTATTAAATCATTTTCAACAATNAANCCNAGTTGATCCATACCCTCANNCTCAGCATGAAAATTGAGACGTCCATGCGAATTTTGATCCCATACCTTTGTAGCCACAAANGCTTTTTTTCTTTTAATGTTATTCCAAATATTAAGAGAGACTAGGTATTCATGGGAAGATGGTGTAATAGCACTTACTCGTGAATGAAACNAGTCATTGATTGGAGGGTTACATGTATTTGGCTCAATAATGGCGATCGAGCAGTTTTTTTTCTGTGATANCTCTAAAGCAAAAGCAAGGCCGATCATGCCACCACCAATGACAATNACATCGAACACTTTCAACTATCCTTCTCCAGAAATTGTCATTTCACTAATCAATGTTGAACCAACCTTTAGATTACTCCTAAAGTCTACATCGCTAGCAATAGAGACAATATTTTTCAACATATCCTTTAAATTACCAGCAATAGTAATACCTGAAACTGGATACTTTATTTCACCGTTTTCAACCCAAAAACCGCTAGCGCCTCGAGAATAGTCGCCAGTCGTTGCATTAACGCCATGNCCCATTAGGTCAGTCACTATAAGACCTCTATCCATGCTCTTAGTAAGCTCCGTAATCCCACCATCAAAATTAGAGTTAACACAGCAATTACTCACACCACCAGCGTTAGCAGTTGACTCCAATCCCATCTGATTAGCAGAGTATTGCCCCATTAAATAACTTGAAACTATACCTTCTTNAACAAAAAACTGCTTTTTNTTCAATACACCATCTTGGTCAAAAGCCCTCGAGCCAAGTGTTTTTAGTTTGAGTGGATCTTCATAAATACTAATCGACTCAGGCAATACTTTATCCCCTAATGACTCCAATAAAAAGGAGGTTTTTTTATACTGTCTGGAACCACTAAGAGCCCCAAGTAATTGTGAAAAAATACCAGAAGACTGTCTCGATGTAAAAATAATNGGACATTTTTGTGGACCCAGGTGACGNGAACCAAGTTTCTCTTGTGCGAGTCTTGCAGCCTCTAGACCAATTTTTGAAGGTGCAGTTAGGTCATTGGAATCAATTGCNACNCTGTATTCGTANGCNGTCTGCATTTCGTCACCTCTTTTCGCAATTAATGAGCAATACAGTGAATGTCTAGAACTTTTTAGGTTTGCAATTAATCCATTTGAATTTGCGTAGACACTTTCACCCTCAAANCTTGACAATTCTGCNCCATCTGAATTATTAATTTCGCTCTGCTCGAGCGCAATTTGCTCACACTCCTTAGCNATCTCGATGCTCTTCTTGGCATCTAAACTCCAAGGGTAGTAAAGATCTAGATTAGGNGTATCCCAAGCCATTCTTTCGCTTGGTGCTAGTCCATTAAAAGGATCTTCTTGAGTATATTTTGCTATTAAGCANGCTGACTCAATAGCATTTTTTAAACTTACTTTACTAAGATCAACACTGGTCGCTTGACCCTTATTTTTTCCAATATAAACGCTAACATTAAAACTTGTATCTAAGTGGTATTGNAGTGTTTCCACATTAGANAGTCGCACTGTAGTAGAGACACCGGAACTCTTACCTAGTGAGATTTCAAAATCAGATACTTTTTGTTGTTTAATTAACTCAATTGCTAGCTGTGTTGTTTGTTCAAGTGTATTCATAACGCTGAATTATACTTAGCCATTAGCTGCTAAAGATAGCACTATTAAGAGTTACTTTTCTCTAGTGGCGCNTCAACAATGGTTTTAATACGCTTAACTTCTANCAGATGNAGTCTTCGAGAGTCAGTTTTTAATACTTTAAACTGAAAATCATGAAGATTAATTTTACTCATTTGCTCAGGCAGATAGCTAAACCCTGCAATAACTAATCCTGCAACAGTATCATAATCTTTATTTTTTATAGTAGTTTCAAAGAATTCATTAAACTCACTCAAAGTTGTNTTAGCTTGNAGTAAGTAACGNCCATCACCATAATCAATAATGTTGTCCTCNTCCTTGTCATGCTCATCNTCAATNTCTCCAACAATTTGTTCAATAACATCTTCTAGAGTAACTAAGCCGGCTATCTCGCCNTANTCATCAAGNACTATTGCCATATGAGACTTTTTTTGCTGGAATTCTCTAAGCAATACTCCTAATGGCTTGCTTTCAGGAACAGATAGAGCAACTCTAAGATATTCTCTATAATTAAACTCATCTTTATTATCTCCAGCAAAATGCGCAAGCAAATCTTTTGCTAATACAATACCTAAAATAGAGTCCTGCTCAATATTATGGATAGGGAAACGGGAATGGTATGAGCNAACCATGGCTTTCAATAATTCACTTGTAGAGGCTTCTGAGCTAATCATAGTCATCTTAGATCTAGGCACCATAACATCTCTCACCCTTAGGCTTTCGACTTGCATTGCACCTTCTATCACAGACCTACTATAAGGGTCAATGACTAAATTGTCCTCTGCCTCTTTCAAGGCCTGCATTAATTGCTCTCTGGGTTTTAAAGTTTGTTGAAAAAACTTATTGAATAACTTTTTTAATAATGATGGACTCGGAGGTTTTTCTTCGCTCATTTAATTTAACTTTGTATTATGAGCTAACGATTTTACCTTAATTTTTGGCTTTTTTATTACTTCGCATTGCTTTTCCCTCTGCAGCACGCTCTTTACGAACCTTTTTTGGGTCAGCAATTAGAGGTCGATATATTTCAACTCGGTCCTTTTCACGAAGCACAGTATCAAGGGNTGCAAATTTAGAAAAAATACCAACCCTATCCTTGGTAAGGTCTATCTGCTCAAAAGAATCAAGAATTCCAGAGGCTTCGATGGCCTCTTTAAGAGTAGTTCCTTTTTCAACTTCTAAACTGACTAAGCTTTGCTTATCAGGAAGCGCGTAAGCTACTTCAACGATCATAAATATCACTCATTGTTTGTGCATCATTAAAATCAAGCATTCCCTCATAAATAGCTCTACCAGTTATAGCTCCAATTATACCGTGATGGGCATTTTTTAGAAGTGCAGCAATATCATCAAGGTTTGTTATGCCTCCAGATGCTATTATTGGAATTGTGGTTTCTTTTGCAAGGTCTGCGGTCGCCTTAACATTAACACCCTGCATCATTCCATCTCTTGCAATATCTGTATATACAATTGAACTAACGCCATCCTGTTCATATTTTTTTGACAATTCGACTACATTGATATCTGTTTGCTTTGCCCATCCATCTGTAGCTACAAGTCCATTATTGGCATCTAAGCCAACAATAATTCTGCCTGGAAATTCTCTACATAACTCTGAAATAAATTCAGGGTGTGTTACAGCCATAGTGCCAATAATAAGATAACTTATACCTGCCTCAATATATGTATTAGCAATCTTAATGTCACGAATTCCTCCGCCAATCTGAACTGGCAGATCTGGGAAAGTTTTTGTTATCTCGTTAACGCACTCAGCATTAACTGGCTTACCTTCAAATGCGCCATTTAGGTCAACTAAATGTAGCCTTCTTGCACCCTCACCAACCCATTTAGTAGCCATTTCACGGGGGTCATCAGAAAAAACTGTTGAATCCTCCATTACTCCTTGTCTGAGGCGAACACATTGTCCATCTTTTAAATCAATTGCAGGAATTATAAGCATCAAATTTGATAATTTAAGTAGATTAACTGAGTTAAGCTTAATATTATAAGCACTTAACTGCTCTTTAAAGCTACTTTCACTTCTAATGAAAGTAGCATAAGTATTAAATTGAAATAGTTAAAAGTTACACTGATTGAAGCTCTTCAAGACTCCAGCGGGGCTTAATCGAAATTTCATAGTGATCATTTCTTTGCCCTGAAAGAAAACGAAAGTGGCCTGCCAGTGCAATCATAGCGCCATTATCAGTACAAAACTCATGTGCTGGATAAAAAACATCCACATCAAGTTTTTTTGCCATATCATTTAAAGTCGATCTGAGAGATATATTAGCACTAACCCCTCCAGCTACAACTAAGGTTTTTAAACCGGTCTGTTCAAGAGCACGCCTGCATTTAATGGTCAATGTTTCAGTAGCAGCAACTTCAAAAGCTTTTGCAATATTTGCTTTTTCTTTTGGAAAATTAATATAGGTATTGCGTGCAAATGTTTTTAGCCCACTAAAACTAAAATCAAGACCTGGCCTATCAGTCATTGGCCTTGGAAAATTAAATCGCCCTTTAACCCCTTGATTTGCTAATTTTGCTAAAGCAGGACCACCTGGATAGCCCAATCCAAGAATTTTTGCTGTTTTATCAAAGGCTTCACCCACTGCATCATCTAGGGATTGACCTAGTATCTTATATTCACCTATTCTAGTAACCTCTACAAGTAAGGTGTGTCCACCAGAAACAAGTAAAGCTATAAATGGAAATTGAGGTTGATCTGACTGCAGAAGAGGTGCCAAGAGGTGCCCCTCCATATGATGAACTCCTAATGCAGGAATTCCTAGCCCCCATGCCAGACTTTGAGCAATTGAACCACCCACTAGTAATGCACCTGATAAGCCAGGACCTGCGGTATAAGCAATGCCAGTTAAATCTTCTAATCTAATATTGCTATCAATTAGCGCCTCTTTAATCAATGGTAAGGCTCTTTGGATATGATCTCTAGAAGCTAGCTCAGGAACTACACCGCCATATTCAGCATGTAATTCAATTTGTGAAAAAAGTTTATGAGATATAAGGCCATCTTCACTACTATAGATGCCTACCCCTGTTTCGTCGCAAGAAGATTCAATGCCTAATGTAAGAAGTCTTTGATTAACCACCTAATGTTTCACCTAAATAAACTTTTTTGACTTCTTCATTTGCCAAAATAGTCTCCTTGCTACCTTGTGCAATTATCCTACCATCATGTAAAACATAAGAACGATTACAAGTATCAAGCATTTCACGATAATTATGATCTGTAATTAAAATACCAATACCTTTATCTCTTAACTGGTAGATGATTTCTTGAAGATCGCCGACTGATATAGGGTCAATTCCTGCAAAGGGCTCATCAAGTAAAATAAATTTTGGATCCATTGCTAGCGATCTAGCGATCTCTACTCTTCTTCGTTCACCGCCTGACAATGTAATACCTTTGATGTGACGAACATGTTCAACCTTAAACTCCGATAAAAGCTCCTCAAGTCGATCCTTTCTTAGCTTTACAGGAACTAACTTGTTCATTTCTAGAACGGCCATAATGTTATCTTCAACGCTCAATTTTCGAAAAATTGATGGCTCTTGAGGAAGATATCCAAGACCCAGATTAGCTCGCTTATGCATAGGCATATGACCTATACTTTTATTGTTAAGAATCACCTCACCCTTATTAGATCGAACTAGACCGCATGTAATATAAAAGCAGGTTGTCTTGCCAGCTCCATTCGGGCCCAACAAACCAACAATTTCACCGCCTTTAACTGAAAATGAGACGTCATTTACAACTTCGCGCCTTGCATATTTCTTGTAAATATTTTTAACTTCTAATATTTGGTCTGACATTCGATTTGATCTTTAATATGGTGAAACTATCTTACCCTAAATGAACTCTATATACTTGGAGCTGTAGAGCTCTTTAACGCCGTTTTGTGTTAATACCTGGAGTGCTCCTTGTTGGCTGATACCAGTCACTTTGCCTTCAATAGGTTGTCCTGATTCTATAAGCCTTACCTTGCTTTCTTTGAGCATATCATATCTGTCCCACTGATCCAGTAAGTTTGACAAGCCATTCATTTTAAAGTGCTCTGAGGTAAATAAAATACTATCAATTAATTTAGCAGTCAAGGAGTGTATATCTGGCAATTTTTTTGCCGAATTAGATAGGTCTGTCCAGGGTATTTCACAATTAAAGTTTTGATTTAAATTATAGTTTACACCGACCCCAATTACGACAAATTGATTGTCTAATTGAATTTGATTTTCTAACAATATTCCAGCAATTTTTTTACTCTTAAAATAAATGTCGTTTGGCCACTTAATTTTAAATCCTTCGACTAAACATTCTTCTTCTAAAACCTTTATTATTGCCAAACCAACAACTAAACTGAAGCCATTTAGGTTAGCCTCTTGTGCAAAAATTTTACGAATAGAAAAAAGAATACTGCCATCCTTTTGAGAGAGCCATTGCCTTCCATGCTGACCCTTTCCCTGTGTTTGCTCTCGAGCAACACATAACTGATTTTTTTTTGAAGTAGGACTATTCTTTAGAAAAAGATTAGTACTACTAATAGTGTCAAAGAAGTGACACTCTAAGTCATCCGGAAGAAGTTTTTTTAGAGGAGAATAATAGCCCATACAAAAAGAAAGATCACTAAAGATAGAAGAACAGCTGCCGAAGCAACATCTTTTGCAAAACCTGAAAGTTCATGCTGCTCAAGGCTAACTCGATCCACTAACGCTTCGATTGCTGAGTTTAGCATCTCAACAATCAATACTAAAAATATAGGCGCTATAAGTAGTACCCTTTCAATGTCTGATTCACCAAGCCAATAACCTAGAGGCACTAAAACAAATGCCAGCCAAACTTCAAGCCTGAAAGCATATTCAGACTTATAGCAAGCTTTTAAACCTTGGGCAGAATATATTGATGCAGACCAGAGTTTTTTGATTCCAGTTGGCTTAGTGTTATTGTTCATAAAATCTGCATAATCAAATCGATAGTCTCAATTAGAAAGGCCTTATACTTTGTTAAAATATTACTATCAATTTTACAATAATAAAAATAATATAGTTGCTTATGAAAATTGCCCTTGGTGTTGAATATTTAGGAACCAATTTTAATGGCTGGCAGATACAGAAATCAGGGATAAGAACAGTTCAAGAGGTTGTTGAATCTGCCTTATCTTTAGTGGCAAACCACCCTGTTCGTGTATTTTGTTGTGGAAGAACAGATTCTGGTGTTCACGCAAAAGAACAAGTAATACATTTTGAAACTGACTCAAATAGGAGTAATGAAGCTTGGGTATTTGGAGGAAATGTAAATCTACCTAGCGATGTCAACTTTTCATGGGCAAAAAATGTAGATGATGACTTTCATGCAAGGTTTAATGCCTATGCAAGATCTTATGAGTACAAAATTCATAATCACCCAGTAAGGTCCTCACTAAATGCTAACTATTATTTATGGGAGCCAAGGTCACTCAATATAGATGAGATGAGAAAAGCTGCCAATTTTTTGATTGGAGAACATGACTTTTCATGCTTTAAAGGTAGATTGTGTCAAGCAAAATCACCAGTCAAAACCGTTGAGTATTTAGATATTATAGAGTCAGATGATAATCTNATTATCAAAATCAAAGCTAACGCCTTTCTTCATCACATGGTNCGAAATATTGTAGGCACACTNCTNAAGATTGGCAGAGGAGAAAGGGATGCTGAATGGATGTTGTCAGTACTGGAAAGCAAAGATCGCCGAGAAGCTGGTCCCACTGCAGAGCCTCAAGGGCTTTACTTTATTAAGGCTTATTACCAAAACTTCTAAACTAATTAAGCTGTATTGAGTCCATCATCTATATCTAAAATATGATCTTGCTCTTCATCTAGCTCTTGTTCCTGCTCATTAGCTTCAAGCTCTTGCCAAACATGTTTTAGTGCGTCCGCTCTTAGGTCAAAAAAACGATTTTCACCGAATCGCTTTTTAAATCCTGAGCGATATAATTCTGCCTCTAATCTATCAGTCCTTGCAAATATAATCTCTACTCCAGAATCAGAACATGACTCAACCAGATTTCTCAAGACTTGTTCACCACTAGCATCAACCTGGACGATAGAGGCAACATCAACAATAATGTATTTTAACTCCTCATTTTTCGAGATTAATTCGAGTAATTTCGTTTCAAAATAAGCAGCATTCGCAAAATAAAGAGAGCCACTCCACTTGGCTATCTTCACCGCGTTGCTGACCTTGGTTGTGTCGTCTATAAACCTTGATGCAATAATCGACCCTTTTTGAACCGATAATTCTGTAAAGTTCGGTTCCATAGTTCTATATAGAAACAAGCCAAGAGACATAATAATGCCAAATGCTATGCCGTTCTCAAGGTGAGGCGCAAATATTAGCGTCATTATAAAAGTCAGAAGTCCAACCCATCCATCATGTTTCTCCACTTTCCATGCATGCCTTAGTGGTGAAAAATGAACCAAATTTACAACTGACATTAAGATAATGGCAGCTAAGGTAGCCTGAGGAAGATGGTAAAGTAAAGGGGTTAGCCATAGAATAGTTAAACCCACAATAATTGCAGTCACAACAGAGGAAAAACCAGTTACTGCGCCTGCTGTTAAGTTAACAGCAGAGCGTGAAAATGAACCTGAGACCGCATAACCTTGAAAGAAGCTTGAAGCAATATTTGATAATCCCTGACCAATAAGCTCTTGATTAACATCTAATCGCTGCTTCGTAGTTGCAGCCATAGACTTAGCAACTGAAATGGCCTCCATAAATCCAATTAATGAGATTGTAATTGCATAAATAAATAATGTACCCATTGCATTAAAATCGAAACTAGGTATCTTAAAACTAAACAAGCCATCAATATCTATTGCATTAACGATAGCACCGCCCATTGCCTCATAATCAATCAAAAAAGAGGCCGCTGTCGAAATCACCGCGACAGTTAATATAGCTGGCATTCTCGGGAAAAATCGCTGTAAAACTACAATACCTAATACTCCCATTAGTGCCATCGCCAATGTAGGTAAATGAGTATAGAATAATGCTGCCTCTAGAAGTCTCGCGATAGTCTCGTAGCTTTGGTCTGCATTACAAATAGTATGTAGTCCATTACTATCAACATTCTCCATTCTCTCAATGAAAGACAGTGGCTGACACCAACTAACCCATTCAGTATCATTAGAATTGATAACCCTAATACCAAAAACCTTAGGGAGTTGAGAGGCACCAATAATAATTGCTGCAGCATTGGTAAAGCCAGTGACGACAGGGTGAGATAAAAAGTTAATCACAAAACCCATTCTAAGGATTCCTAAAGAAAGCTGAAACAGCCCAACTATAAGCGCAAGTAATGCAGCGTAAACTGCATAGCTTGATGGATCAGTAACAATTTCTCCGAGGGCGGCAGCCGTTAATAAAGATACAACAGCGACAGGGCCTGTAGATAGCTGTCTGGATGAGCCCATGATAGCACCAATCAAAACTGGTAAAAAGGATGCATAAAGGCCATACTGAGGCCCTAATCCTGCTAACTGAGCGTATGCCATTGACTGTGGAACAATAACAAAACCAACAGTAACCCCTGCTACGATGTCGGCTTTAATTGTCTTTGGTTTACTTAAATCCTTAATCCATAACAAAAAAGGAAATAGTTTTGTTATCCAGCTCATGAAATAGTGTTCTTGAAATTTAGTGTCCTTAAATTTTATATCTAGACTACTTCTACTAGAAAGGAAAGCCTAGCTGTTTCTATTATAATATACGAGCTAAATATCCATAACAGTCTATTGGCTGAAATAAATTCAAAATAATTTATATTGTGAATCTTACTGAGAAAATACATTTTAATAACATTAGAGGTGACATAACAGGTGAAACCTTATTCTATCAATTAAATGGATTGATGAACTTTGGTTCAGCTAAAGGGCTTGTAAGAGACTTTTCAAGCTGAACCAACTACTCAAATGCCATCTTAGATTTATCAAATGTTCCGACTATTGAGTAATTAGCCTTAAAAATCCTCATCCCAGTCCACTATAATTTCTCTATTTTCTTGGTCAATAGATACTAGAAATGGCTCAACATAGGGAATCCAGTACTCCTTTTTTCCTTTAGTTACTAAAACATTGTTTGATCCTGTATCGACTAAATAATCGACAACACCTAACTCAATTTTATCTTGATTAATTACACTAAAACCAACTAGCTCATACCAATAATGCTTGCCATCAGCAAGCTTAGGTAGTTGTTCTTTGTCAATATATAAATCTTTTCCAATAAGTTTTAGAGATTGGTCACGATTATCAACACCCTTGATATGTGCAACGATAGTTTTAGACTGTTCCCGACCATTGGTAATTTCAATCTTTTCATAAACACCATTATTAATAGAGTACCAGGGTTGGTAGTTAAGGATATTTTTCCTTGGTTCGGTATATGAAAATATTTTAACCCACCCCTGT
The DNA here is from genome assembly GCA_002698045.1 of Thiotrichales bacterium. GTDB lineage: Bacteria > Pseudomonadota > Gammaproteobacteria > PS1 > Pseudothioglobaceae > Pseudothioglobus. Next base: position 10,414 of record NZUR01000029.1, read on the forward strand.
ATACCAAAAAAGCCATTAATCTTTCCGACTAATAGCTTTTTTTCATCTGGCTGAGGTGTTGGTAACACCAAATTATTTAGCTTCCGACTCTTCCGCTGGTTTTTCTTCAGCTGGAGCTTCTTCTGCTGGAGCTTCGGCAACAACTTCTTCAGCTGGAGCTTCTTCTGCTGGAGCTTCTTCTGCTGGAGCTTCGGCAACAACTTTAGCTGCTTCTTTAGCCTCTAAATCTGTTTTAGCTTTTAGATCTGCTGCAATTTTTTTAGCTTTATCTGCTGCTTTATCGGCTTGCATAGCTAATTGTTTTTCGCGAATTGAAGGATCTCTATACTCTTTTACAAGCTGCTTAACGCGGTCTGAAATCTGTGCGCCTTGTGAAATCCAATATGACAGTCTGTCTTCTTCTAGTTGAAGCCTGACTTCTTGTCCGCGAGCGACAGGATTAAAGTATCCAATACGCTCAATGTAACCACTATCTCTTCTCTTTCTAGAGTCTGTTGCTACAATCGAATAAAAAGGTTTTTTCTTGGCTCCACCTCGGGCTAGTCTAATCTTAACCATGGGTTTTTTGCTCCTTTATATTGTTAAATTCTTAAGGCGGGAAATTATATCAGTTTTAAATGTCGCGTGCTAATTTAATCGCATCACCGATATAGTTCATAGGGGTTAGTTTACGAAGCTCTTCTTTCGCTTCTTCAGGTATATCTAAAGAGCCTATAAAGTCTGCCAATATTTTGGCATCAATTTTCTTACCGCGAGTAAGAGACTTGAGTTTTTCGTAAGGGTTTTTGACTCCATATCGACGCATAACAGTTTGAATTGGTTCAGCAAGAACTTCCCAAGCTTCATTCAAATCATCAATTAACTTATCTTGATTAACTTCAAGTTTTGAAATCCCTTTACTTATAGAGGCATATGAAATTAGGCAATGTGCACAGCTAACACCTAGATTTCTTAATACCGTTGAATCTGTTAAATCTCTTTGCCACCTAGATATAGGAAGTTTTGTTGCGAAGTGTTCACCTATTGCAATAGCTAACCCTAGATTTCCTTCTGCATTTTCAAAGTCAATTGGATTAACCTTATGAGGCATAGTTGATGATCCAACCTCGCCTTCAATAGTTTTTTGTGTGAAATAACCTAACGAAATATAGCCCCAAACGTCACGACAAAAATCAATCAGAATTGTATTAAAACGATTTAGTGCATGAAAATACTCTGCAATATAATCATGTGTCTCTATTTGTGAACTATAGGGAGCATAATTTATACCGAGACTTTCGATAAAGTTCTTCGAAGTATTAGGCCAATCAAGATTAGGGTAAGCACTTATATGGGCATTAAAATTACCTACTGCGCCATTAAACTTGCCCATTATTTTGACTTCTTCAAGCTGTTCAATTTGTCTCACCAATCGGTAAGAAAAATTAGCCATTTCCTTTCCAAGAGTTGTCGGTGAAGCTGTTTGACCATGCGTTCTAGAAAGCATTGCAACATCTGCATTATCTTTAGCCAGATCTGTAATTAGATTCAAAGTTTTTCTCATCTCATCAAGTAGAACTTGCCTTCCATCCTCAAGCATTAGTGCATGAGATAGATTATTAATGTCTTCTGAAGTACAAGCAAAATGAATAAACTCATTTACATTTTGAAGTTCAGGATTAGAAGAAACTTTTTCTTTAAGGTAGTATTCAACTGCCTTTACGTCATGATTAGTTGTCTTTTCAATTTCTTTAATTACCTTAGCATCCGCTAAGGAGAAATTATCAACAATATTTGACAAAACGTTTTTAGATTTTAAGCTGAATTCAGGAACTTCTGAGATTTGAGAATTCTTTGACATTGCCTCTAGCCAACGAACCTCGACCAAGAGTCGATACTTAATTAAACCATACTCACTAAAAATTGCTTTAAGTGGTCCTGTCTTAGCGCTGTAACGACCATCGATGGGTGAAATAGATGTAAGGTTATCAAATGTCATATTATGAACTGTTACTTCAATAAATTTAAGCCAAGGCCTTAAAAAGGATAAAATTATACTCTTTTATTGAATCACCTTATACTCAGTATTATTATGAAAGAAGCTTACTTAAAACACTGCGATGAAAGAAAAGTAGAAAACCTACCTCCACTAGCATTAAACGCTAAACAAACTAAGTCAGTAGTGGATCAGCTGATTGTAGGTTCGGATGATGATTTTTTTCTCGATCTTTTAACTCATAGAGTGCCACCCGGAGTAGATGAAGCTGCTTATGTAAAAGCTGGTTTTTTAAACAGCGTTGCCAAAGGTGATCAAGCTTGTAGGGCTATCTCTCAAAAGCATGCAACTTTTTTACTGGGTACAATGCTTGGTGGATACAGTATCACCTCTCTAATTGAATTACTTGATAATGATGAGACTGCTGAAGCGGCTTGCGAAGCCCTTTCTCACACCATACTTATCTATGAAGCACATCAAAGTATTCTCGAAAAATCATCCCACAACACTTACGCTAAAAAAATAGTAGATTCTTGGGCTGAAGGGGATTGGTTTACATCAAAAGACCCACTTTCTGAAAGTATTAAAGCAATCGTTTTTCGGGTAGATGGTGAAACTAATACGGATGACCTCTCTCCTGCTACTGAAGCGTGGTCTCGCCCAGATATACCGCTTCATGCAAAGGCAATGCTTATCAAAAAAATGGATAAACCCCTTGAAACAATTGAAAAACTCAAAGAAAAGGGCCTTCCTTTAGCTTATGTAGGTGATGTAGTTGGCACTGGATCTTCTCGTAAATCTGCAATCAACTCGGTTTTATGGCATATGGGAGAGCCAATAGACTACATTCCTAATAAAAACAGTGGCGGTATAGTGCTTGGTGGAAAAATTGCACCAATATTTTTTAACACAGCAGAGGACTCTGGTGCACTTCCAATACAGTGTGATGTATCAAAGCTTAATATGGGGGATGAAATAACAATTCATCCTTATAAAGGCATCATCACAGATTCTTCAGGTAATACAGTATCAACTTTTGAGTTGGCACCAAGCACTATGCCTGATGAAGTTCGTGCTGGTGGAAGAATTCCACTTATTATTGGTAGAGGCCTCACTGACAAGACTAGATCTGAACTTGGTCTAGAGGTTAGTGACGTTTTTCTGCGTCCAGTTGATCCAAAGAATAGCTCAGCAGGTTTTACTCTAGCTCAAAAAATTGTTGGCAAGGCTTGCGGCGTTAAAGGCGTTAGACCTGGAACTTATTGTGAACCTAGAATGAGCACTGTTGGCTCCCAAGACACAACAGGCGCGATGACTCGTGACGAATTAAAAGAACTCGCATGCTTAGGTTTTTCTGCAGACCTTGTAATGCAAAGTTTTTGCCATACAGCAGCCTACCCTAAACCAATTGACCTGGAATTACAACATACCCTTCCTGACTTCATGCATTCTCGTGGTGGTGTTTCACTTAAACCAGGTGATGGTATTATCCATTCTTGGCTTAACCGTATGCTTTTGCCTGATTCAGTAGGCACAGGTGGTGATTCCCATACCCGCTTTCCAATTGGGATTAGTTTTCCAGCAGGATCAGGGCTAGTTGCTTTTGGAGCCTCTATTGGCGTCTTGCCATTAGATATGCCTGAATCAGTTTTAGTTCGATTTAAAGGGAATATGCAGCCGGGTATTACCCTAAGAGATCTTGTAAACGCCATACCTTATGTAGCAATTCAAAAAGGCCTTCTGACTGTAGATAAATCTAACAAAAAGAATGTCTTTTCAGGAAGAGTTTTAGAGATTGAAGGCTTGGCAGACCTTAAAGTTGAACAAGCATTTGAGCTTGCAGATGCAACCGCAGAAAGGTCAGCAAATGGATGTACCGTTCAGCTCAATGAAGAGCCCATTCAAGAATATTTAAAATCAAATATTACCCTTCTTAGTTCTATGATTGATACTGGCTACGATGACAAAAAAACGATTGCTAAAAGAATCCAAGATATGCAAAAGTGGCTTGATAAGCCTACACTTCTTAAAGCCGATAAGGATTGTGAATATGCTGAAGTTATTGAAATAAATCTAGATGAAATAAATCAGCCAATTCTAGCTTGTCCGAATGATCCAGATGATGTCAGGCTTCTCTCTTCAGTTGCAAAAACAGCTATCGATGAGGTGTTTATTGGATCATGCATGACAAATATTGGTCACTTTAGAGCGGCAGCGCAACTCTTAAAAGATAAAACTGAACTGAACACTGTTTTGTGGGTAGTTCCCCCAACAAGAATGGATGAACAACAGCTACGAGCAGAAGGTATTTATGAGACTTTTGAAAGGTTAACAGATCGAACTGAAATTCCAGGCTGCTCTCTTTGCATGGGTAATCAGGCAAGAGTAGAAGAAGGAGCAGCGGTCGTCTCAACATCAACAAGAAATTTTCCAAACCGTCTTGGTGATAACGCTAACGTCTTCTTGGCTTCTGCTGAAGTTGCTGCTATATCTGCAAAACTTGGTTACATACCTAGCCCAGATGAGTATCTTGCCTTAATGAAAGATATTGAGCCAATGTCTGGTGAAATATATCAATATCTGAATTTTGATCAGATTGCAGATTACCAAAAGTCAGCTGCAAATGTCCCACTTGAAACTATCCTCCAAAGCTAACTTATTTTAGGTAATAAAAAAAGCCGCTCTAGAGCGGCTTTTTTAATAATCTTTCTAAAGAATTACTTAATCTTAGCTTCTTTATACATCACGTGTTTTCTTACCACAGGATCAAATTTTTTGACTTCAACTTTTTCAGGATGAATACGCTTGTTCTTTGTAGTTGTGTAGTAATGACCTGTTTCAGCCGAAGATACTAGTTTAATTTTCTCTCTCATAAGTTACTCCCTATACCTTTTCGCCGCGACCACGGATTTCTGCTAACACTACATCAATACCCTTTTTATCAATAACCCGAAGACCTCTTGCAGATAGCTTCAACTTAACAAAACGATTTTCATTCTCCACCCAAAAACGGTGCGTATGAAGATTTGGATAAAAGCGACGACGCGTTCTATTATTGGCGTGCGAAACGTTATTACCGCTTATAGGTCGCTTACCAGTTACTTGACATACCTTTGCCATAACGACTACCTTTACTAAATTCTAAAAAGGGCAAATTATACGCAAAAAATAGCAGTTTTTTTATATAAATTTATTTACTTTATTGATAAAAACTGTATCATACCAATCTTCCGGAGGGATGGCAGAGCGGTTGAATGCACTGGTCTTGAAAACCAGCAAGGGCTAATACCCTTCCAGGGTTCGAATCCCTGTCCCTCCACCACGCAAACCCTCTACTAAA
>NZUR01000030.1 GCA_002698045.1 Thiotrichales bacterium
CTTTATATACATGGCTCTCGATGATTATTGTATTTATTGGAATATATATTGTGATGGCTGGAGATAAAAGTGGCATGAATTTATTGGGTAACCTTTTTGCTTTAACTTCTGTAATTGTGGGGGGGTTTTCTTTCACTCTTTTAAGAAAATATAAAAATATAAATATGGTTCCTGCAATGGCTGTAAACGGTGTTACGATTGCTTTTATCGGCTTTATTTTTGCAGATTCATTAATCCTATCATCTCAGTCAATGCTCTATATTTTTGCTAGTGGAATTGTTCTTTCTGTTTCATTTAGTTTGATAACAATTGCCCCTCAATACATTCCTGCTCCTGAAGTAGCAATGTTTTTTCCGCTTGGCACAGTATTGGGGACTTTACTTGCTTGGATTGTCATTAAAGAAGAGCCCTCTAGTAATGCTATGATTGGTGGCGCTATCGTTATAATAACTTTATTTAGTCACGCATGGTATAGCGCCACAAGCTATCAAAAAGTAAATAACAAACATATAGCTAAATGATTATAAAAAATCAATCAATTAGAGCCGACATCCTTATGCTTATAACAGCTGCTATTTGGGGCTTTGCATTTGTTGCTCAGCGAGAGGCAATGGTTGCAGAAACAATAGGGCCATTCCTATTTAATGCAGCTAGATTCCTTATGGGTGTAGGAGTTCTGTCACCATTAGTATGGTATCTATCAAAAAAAAAGAAAGCATCTAATAAAGAAAAGGTTTCAACAAAAAAATTACTATTTGCTGGCATTATTGCTGGGCTATTTTTGTTTGCAGCTTGTAGTTTTCAACAAGTAGCATTGCAATATACAACGGCTGGTAAGTCTGGCTTTATTACCGGTTTATACATCTTTTTTGTTCCTTTGATTGGATTATTTTTTGGACAGAAGACTGGCTCTGGAACATGGCTTGGTGCCATAATTGCTCTGATTGGTTTATATCTGCTTAGTATTAAAGATGATTTTAGTTTTGCTGAAGGAGATTTATTAACGCTAATTTGTGCTGTATTTTTTGCTGCCCATGTTTTAGTAATAGGTTATTTGGCAAAACGAATGGACCCCTTAAAGCTTTCACTTATTCAATATTTTGTATCTGCAGTTTTAAGTTTTTTTATTGCAATTGCCATAGAGGTTATTAGTTGGGATATGATTGTTGATACAGCAATTCCTTTGCTTTATGCTGGGGTAATGTCAATAGGTGTTGGTTATACACTTCAGGTTGTTGCACAACAACACGCTAAATCATCTCATGCAGCTATAATTTTAGGTCTTGAAGGCGCATTTGCGGTATTGGGAGGGTGGTTGCTACTAGATGAATATTTGTCAACCAGAGGACTTATTGGTTGTGGTTTGATGCTAACTGGAATGTTCTTATCTCAACTACTACCAAAGTTAAATCTAAAGAAACTAAGCTAGTTAATTAATAGTTTTTTTCTGCGTGGTATGATAACTTATCTTACTAGTGATAATTAGGTAGTTGAAGTTTTGAAAAATATCATTGAACTTAAAAATATAACTGTATTTCAGAAAAGAAATAGAGTCTTTAATGACTTCTCTTTATCTATTAAAGAGAATCAAAATACAGTTATTTTAGGTCCGAATGGCTCAGGTAAGACAACTTTAATGAAGCTCCTTAATCGTGAGCTTTATATTGTAGAAAATGAACATAGCAGCATAAATATTTTTGGTAAAAATCGCTGGAATATTCATGAGCTTCGAACTTTTTTAGGGGTTATCTCGCAGCATCTTCAATACAATTATTCCAATGATGCTTTGGGTCTTTATGTAGTTTTGTCTGGCTTTTATGCAAGCGACGGTATATGGCAGCATCAAAAGTTTGATTCTGTAAAGTTAGATCGTGCTGATAAAGTTATGGATCTCCTAGGAATATCAAAACTGAAGAATCGTCAATATGCATCAATGTCTACTGGAGAGCAACGTAAATTTCTTCTAGCAAGGGCATTGGTCCATGATCCAAAAGTTTTGGTTTTTGATGAACCTACTAGTGGTCTTGATTTACGAGCTTGCTTTCAATATTTAGAAATTATTCAAGAATTAATGAATACAGGAAAAAAGGTAATATTAGTTACACATCATATTCATGAGATTCCTCCAGAAATATCTAGGGTAATTTTGCTAAAAGAGGGTAGGGTTTTTAGAGATGGGGAGAAAGAAGAAGTTTTAACCAATAAAAATCTTAGTAGATTGTTTGATTGTCCAATTAGGGTTATTGAGGAAAATGGTTATTATCAGGCTTTGCCTGGCTAATTATTCTTTATCTAGGCGATACATTGCTGATTTAGCATGTGCTTGAAGACCTTCCCCATTTGCAAGTGTTGCAGCTACCCGACCTAAACTATTAGCTCCTTCACTAGAAGCCATTATAATGCTCGATCTCTTTTGAAAATCGTATACACCTAAAGGTGATGAAAACCTTGCTGTACCAGAGGTAGGAAGGACATGGTTTGGACCTGCACAATAATCACCTAAGGCTTCAGAGGANAATTTACCCATAAAGATTGCNCCTGCATGTTTTATGTCATCTAATAAAGNTTCAGGNTTTNTCACTGAAAGCTCTANATGTTCAGGTGCAATTATATTTGAGATACATATTGCCTCATTAATGTCTTTAGTATGTATAAGGGCACCTCTATTTTTAAGGGCAATTCGAATGANATCTTTTCTTTCCATTGTGGGTAATAGATTTTTAATGCTTTCTTCAACCTTGTTAATAAAATCTTTATCAGGACAAAGTAGAATCGCTTGAGCCTCCTCATCATGCTCAGCCTGAGAAAATAAATCCATTGCTATCCAATCGGGATTAGTAGAGCCATCACAAATTATCAGAATCTCAGATGGTCCGGCAATCATATCAATACCAACCTGTCCAAATACTTGGCGCTTAGCAGTTGCGACATAAATATTGCCAGGTCCAACAATTTTATCAACTTTTGGAATACTTTCAGTGCCATAAGCAAGTGCTGCAATAGCTTGAGCACCTCCNACAGTAATAANCATGTCGACTTCTGCAAGATGAGCTGCAGCTAATACTAGTTCATTAGTGACACCATTTGGAGTTGGNACAACCATAATTAATTCTTTAACACCTGCCACCTTAGCTGGAATTGCATTCATTAATACAGAGGATGGATAAGCCGCTTTACCGCCAGGNACATACAAACCAACTCGATCTAAGGGTGTAATTTTTTGACCTAATACAGTCCCGTCCTCCTCTTTATAAGTCCATGTTTTTTGAAGCTGTTTTTGGTGGTATGATTTAATTCGATCGGCAGAAATGGTCAGTGCATTTTTTTGTATATCATTCAAATCATCAAATGATTTTTTAAGTTTTTCTTTAGAAATTATAAGATCAGATATTGAGTTAACCTCTACTAAATCTAGCTCTACGGTATAGTTTAAAAGGGCTTTGTCCCCTTTATTTTGAATCTCAGCAATAATTTCATCGACAATTTTGTTGACNTCATTATTAGAAACACTTTCCCAAGAAATCAAGGAGGAGAGTTGAGAGTCAAAATCTTCATGCTGTGAAGATAATTTATTGATCATAAGTTATCTTTTATTTTATCCAACCAATCATTTATTTTGCTATGTTTGGTATTAAATGAAGCTGAATTNACAATTAAACGAGAGCTAATATTTTGAATTAATTCTATTGGAATTAGATTGTTAGCTTTTAGTGTATTACCAGTGTCAACAAGATCGACAATACAGTCTGCAAGACCAACAATTGGAGCAAGCTCCATAGCNCCAGAAAGCTTAATTATTTCAACTTGCCTACCTTGAGAGTGAAAATAAGCTTTAGTAGATTCTATATATTTAGTAGCCACCTTCAAAGTGCCTTNATTCAAATCTTGGTCTGGNTTCGATGCAACCATAAGTTTGCATTTGGAAATACCAAGGTCAATTAACTCAAACANTCCATTAGCACCATGCTCTAGGAGGACATCTTTGCCTGCTATACCTAGATCTGCAGCACCATGCTGAACAAAAACTGGTACATCGCTAGCACGAATTATGATAACTTTAATTTCNTCAAGATTTGTATCNAGGACTAGCTTTCTGCTTTGAAGTTCTTTTTCTGAAATNCTAAGTCCTGCCTTCTCTAAAAGAGGAAGGGTTTGTTCTAATATTCGACCTTTTGAAAGAGCGATAGTAAGCATCTTNTTTTTNAAATAAATAGTTTAGTGTTGAACACGCTCAATATCTGCACCAAGCATTTTAAATTTTTCTTCGATCATTTCATAACCACGATCAAGATGATATACACGCTCAATTGTTGTTAAACCTTGTGCTGCTAGTCCAGCTAAGACCAAGCTTGCAGAAGCTCTAAGGTCAGTTGCCATTAAATTAGCGCCTGTTAGNAATTTTACACCTTTACAAACAACAGTGTTGCCTTCGAGTTTAAGGTTTGCGCCCATTCTGCTTANCTCAGGCACATGCATAAATCTATTTTCAAAGATAGTCTCAGTAATAGTACTACTTCCTTCAGCTATAGAATTGAGTGCCATNAATTGTGCTTGCATATCAGTAGGGAAGTTTGGGTATGCACTTGTTCGAATATTNACCGCTTCAGGGCGNTTNCCCTTCATATTGAGTTTGATAGAGTGTTGAGTTGTTTGAATATCTGCACCCGTCTCAATAAGTTTACCTATAACAGATCGCATTGAGTCTGGCTCGATATTGTTAACAGTTATTTTACCACCTGTAATTGCAGCAGCTACTAAGTAGGTTCCAGCTTCAATACGATCTGGGCAGATACTATAATTTACTCCATCGAGATGATCAACTCCTTGAATTACTAGAGTTGATGTATTCTTTCCAGTAATTTTTGCACCCATTTTATTTAAGCAACAAATTAAGTCTGTAACTTCTGGNTCTTGTGCGGCATTATTAATTGTTGTTATTCCTTTCGCAAGGCAGGCTGCCATAACAATATTTTCAGTAGCTGTTACCGAAATAAGATCAAAGTCAACTTGGGTCCCTATTAGGCCTTCTGTAGTTGCATAGATATAGCCATTTATGACCTCAATTTTTGCACCCATTTTTTCAAGCGCATCAAGATGAAGGTTTACCGGGCGTGTACCAATAGCACAACCACCAGGAAGAGATATTTTAGCTTTTTTGTATTTTGCCAGCATTGGTCCCAGAGTTAAAATAGAAGCNCGCATCGTTTTAACTAGTGAATAGTCAGCCGATAAATTGTTCAGAGAGGAAGAGTCAATATGAATTGAGCCGTTCTCCTCAAGGACGAAGTTTGAGCCCATATCCATTAAAAGTCTAAGTGTCGTTGAAACATCGCTTAGTTGAGGAGTATTAGAAAGCTTTAGAGGCCCATCAGCTAGAATTGATGCAAAAAAGATTGGNAAAGAAGCATTTTTTGATCCAGAGATTTTAATGCTACCATTTAATGGAGCGCCTCCATTTATAACGAGTTTATACATTTATATTAAGATCTTTCGAGCATTATTTGAAGTAGATTTTCTAGGCCGTTACGTCCTATTTTAGAATCATAGCCAATTCTCTCTATATCAAGTATGCTAACTGATAAATAAACTAAATCAAAGATTCTCCAGCGATCTTTACGAATTAACTTTAGGGTTATAGTTGCACTTTGGTTTGAATTTTCATTGTCTATAAAAAAAAGCACATTAACGTTGGCAAAGTTACCACTCTGGGTGAAGTTATTAGACACTGAGGCATTGATATTTTTCCAATTATTAATAACTGCTAAGGTGCTTACATAGTCTTTTATTAATGATGTCTTAAGGTCTCTTTCAAACATTATTTTATCTCTTGGTTCGAGTTGGCTCCAGTGCTTAACTAAAGCAAGCTCTGTAGCATATTCAAGGTCAATAAAAGGAATAATTTTCTTCTTAGTAAGATTAAGTGTACTGGAAAAAGTACCATTACCTTCTGAGTTTAAATCTCTAAAAGAGCATATAACATCACTAATTATTGCCTCAACCTGATGCGAAGGTGAATCTTCAGCACTTGCTGGTGAAATAGATGGGCAAGAAACATTAGCAAAGATAATTCCGATAAAACAGAAATTGATCAGGAAAGCCTTTAAAATATTAATGACAAATTTCATGTCGCTATTGTACTATATTTATGTAATGAATTAATGAAATGAAAAAGCAAAATATTAAGTTAAAACTAAAAAATCTTAGTAAAGAATCTGGCGTCTATAAGATGCTTGATAAAGCAGGCAATGTAATCTATATTGGGAAAGCTAAAAATTTAAAAAATCGAGTTTCTAATTACTTTGTTGATTCTAACAATAGTAAAAAAATAGTAGCACTTAAGAAAAATATTGATGATTTTTCCATTATTATCACTAAAACTGAAACCCAAGCGTTGCTATTAGAAAATGAACTTATAAAGCAACATAAGCCTAAATATAATATATTACTTAAAGACGCAAAGAGTTATCCTTATATTTATATCAGCAATGACAAACACCCTCGACTAGGCTTTTACAGAGGGAAGAAAAATAAAAAATATAAATATTTTGGTCCGTACCCTTCAGCCCATATAGCACGAGACGCTCTAGTATTATTAAAAAAAATATTTAAAGTAAGGCAATGCAGTAATAGTTTTTATCGAGCCCGATCAAGACCATGTTTGGAATACCAAATAGGTCTTTGTAGCGCTCCATGCGTAGGAAAAATTTCAGATTCAAAATATGAACAAGATGTAGATATGGCATCTCTTTTCTTAAACGGAAAAGCTAGTAATTTACTTAATCAGGTTTCAAAGAAAATGAAAAAAGCTTCGATTGATCAAGATTTTGAGTCTGCTACAATCTATAGAGATCAACTAATCGGTTTAAGAACTATTCAGGAAAGGCATGGTTCACAATTTAGTGCAGATATGGATGTTATCAGTATCGAGAATGATTCTGAAATTCATTGCATTGAAGTGGTTTTTGTTAGATCAGGAAGGCAGATTGGTAGCGAAAGTTTTTTTCCAAAAAATGCAAGAAATGAATCAAGTGAAGCAGTTTTAGCTGCATTTTTGCCTTTGTATTACTTAGGAAAAAACACACCTAAGGAGATTGTTCTAAGTCATAAATTAAAAGATAAAGTGTTACTAGAATCTGCTTTATCCACTAAGTTAATTCACACTCCAAGAATTAATAAGAGGCATTACCTTGAAATAGCCTCACTTAACGCTAAAGAAAACTTAAAGCAACATTTGCTATTAAGATTTACAAAGAAAAAACAACTTGAAGCTATTCAGAAAATATTGGCTTTAAAAAATATTCCTATGATTATGGAGTGCTTTGATATTAGTCATACAATGGGTGAGGCGACAACTGCCTCATGCGTGGTATTTGAAAACGGGCTACCTAAAGTGGCTAAATACCGGCAATTTAATATTAATGATATAACGCCTGGAGATGACTATGCGGCAATAAATCAGGTGGTTTATCGAAGGTATTCAAGGCTTCTCAAGTCACAACAAAAAATGCCTGATATCATTTTTATTGATGGGGGCCTAGGGCAGCTTAACCAAGCAATCATGGTTATGAATTCTATTGGCCTAGATTCAATTCAACTTGTTGGAATTGCAAAGGGTGAAGGAAGAAAAGCGGGTCTCGAATCACTTATTACAATTAAAGATGAAAAAGTCAACAAAATTACACTACCACCACATGATCCAGCACTTTTACTTATCAATCATATTCGTGATGAATCTCATCGCTTCGCAATAAAAAATCATAGAAAAAAGAGGGCATTAAAGCGAACTAAGTCTCCCTTGGAGTCTATTAAAGGAGTTGGTGTTAACAAAAGAAGTGCTCTACTAAACTATTTTGGAGGTTTTCAAGAAATTGAAAATGCGAGTATTGATGAACTACAAAAAGTTGTTGGTATTAATTACAAATTAGCGACTAAAATAAAGGAAACATTAAAGAAATAAATTAAGTCATGTCATTAGTAATAATAAGATATGTAATTGCAGCAGTCATAGTAAGCTACATAATATGGTTTTTTAATACTCGTTTTATGGGTAAGAGTTTAGCTTTGTCTAAAGTCCTTTCTTGGGTTTTACTTGCAACATTTCTAATATTTTTAGTTCTTACAGGACTCTCTTCTTTGGTTGAAGGATCTTAAGATTTACTTGAAAGAACTAANGTATTTAAGTGTTTTGTATTTGTAATAATTCGATTGGTTGCATTTACAATAATTGATAAGTGAGATACCTCCCAAACTGGAATATCTCTCATATGGTCTCCCATATAATCAAAGTTTTTTTCACCGAAACGATTAACTAGGGTTTCTGCTTTATTATGACTCGATAAGTTAAAGTCCTTATTACTAGCCATAACNTCATCAAAAATCTTGAGATGCTTGGCAACAGCAAATGCATAATTTTTGTGAGAAGCTGTTGCAAGAATAATTTTANATCCATCCTTTTTTCTTTGCACGATGTAACNAATAACGCTNTCGTTATATGGAAGTTCGGGAATNTTAATTTCGAATCTTCTAACCAATTGATCTTTTAAGTAACCTTTNCCCTTCCAGAGCCAAAAAAAATAATGACCTATTAGCCATGGACTTTTAGTTAGAACACCCAAGGAAGACAAGAACAATAGGTCTGTATCTATAAGTGTATGGTCTAGATCAACAATTAATGGAGTTGTACTATTGTCCATTATCTAATTCGCTCCATTGANCATAATGCACTTCTAANTCTTTTTCCATTTCACGTAGNTTAATAGTTAAATTTTGAGCATCTGGGTTTTGATAAAAGTCAGGCTNAGAGAGTAAATTTTGAGCAATTGAGATTTCATTTTCAAGGTCTTCAATCATTTTAGGTAATGATTTTAATAGTTGCTTCTGATTATATGAGAGCTTTTGAGATGTTTTTTGAGATTTTGATTTCAATTTTAATTCTGAGTGTTTTTTGGATTTGCCAATCAAGTTTTCATATTTTTGATTAATGTAGTCATCATAACCACCAGCATATTGCTCAATAATAGCATCNCCCTCCATTACAATCGTTGAACTCACAATGTTATTTAAAAAAGTTCTGTCGTGCGAAATTAGAATGACTGTNCCTNAGTAATCCACTAGCATCTCTTCTAACAATTCNAGGGTCTCCACATCTAGATCATTTGTTGGCTCATCAAGNACTAAAAGATTTGCAGGTTGAGATAAAATTTTAGCCAACATTAATCGATTTTTTTCACCACCTGAAAACATNTTAATAGGTGCCATTGCTTGTTTTCCAGTAAANAAAAACTGTCGCAAATAACCTATCACGTGTTTACTTTTGCCATTAATATCTATGTAATCTTTTCCTCCAGATACAAAGTCCATGGCTTTCATATTCGGNTCAAGNGATTCTCGCATTTGGTCAAAATAAGCTAATTGAATNGTNTTNGAACGACGAATACTACCTTGGTATGGTGAAATCTCTCCCANCAAAAGCCTAATTAGAGTNGATTTACCAGANCCATTNCCTCCAATAATTCCAATTTTCTCNCCTTTTAATACTAGCANTGAGAATAACTTAACGAGTTCAAGTTCATTAATTTTATAGCTAATTTTTTTAACTTCAAAAACAATCTTAGAGACTCGTTTTTCATCTTCTAGTGTATGTATTTTTACTTGGCCCTGTTGTTTACGCCTACTTATAAATTTTTTACGCATCTCCTCAAGCGCTCTAACNCGACCTTCGTTTCGTGTCCTTCTTGCNTTTATTCCTTGACGNATCCATNNCTCTTCTTGGTTAAGTTTTTTATTAAANCTAGCATTTTCAAGTTCTTCACTATTCAGTAAGTTTTTTTTACGTTTTAAATATTCTGTGTATCCACAATCAAATACAGATAGTTTTCCACGGTCAAGGTCAAAAATTTTATTGACAATGCCTTTAACNAAAGACCTGTCATGACTTATAAGAATTAAGGTTCCATGGAAATCTTTAAGCATTTTTTCTAAATCAAGAATTGCTGTAATGTCCATGTGGTTNGTTGGTTCNTCAAGNAGAAGAAGGTCGGGNTCTTGAACAATCGCNTTTGCGAGTAGAACTCTTCTTTTCCATCCGCCAGATAGTGTTTTCAGTCTNGNTTTAGGATCTAATTTAAATCGATTTAAAATAGTTTCAATTTGATGTAAATAATGCCAAACATCTTTTTGCTCAATCTCATCCTGTAGCAGTGAGCTTTTTTCGATATTGCCATCTTGTAGAGATTGATAATAATTNGCAAGAAGTANTCCTTTATCACCAAGCCCATGTGCAACAACGCTAAACAATGAATANTCNTTATCTTCGGGTGGTTGTTGTTCCAAATAACTAATTCTAGTACTATTTTTGACTTTTAAATTTCCATCATCTGCATAAATAATTCCAGCTAAAACNTTCATAAAGCTTGATTTGCCTTCTCCATTTCGTCCAATAAGGCCTATTTTGTCGCCTTTTTGGATAGTNGCGTTAATCTCATCTAAAATAACTTTTTCAGAAAATCTAAGAGAAATATTGTCTAAGGTTATAAGTGGCATACGTTAAAATTTAAACTTTAAATAACAGCTATATGAATGCGTTATTTTATTCAATTTGNACTCNTACTTTTACTTATTCANGGAGCTTTCGCTGAAAGTATTGAGGTTAATGATTTTGAAAACTCTTCTCAAGAGAGTCGTTATATAAACTTAATTGATAATATTCGATGCCCAGTTTGTCAAGGTCAAAGTATTGGNGGCTCAAATTCTGNCTTAGCAAAAGACCTACGTGAGCAAGTTAGAAAAATGATCTTAAACGATAAATCAGATGATGANATTTACCTTTTTATGATTGAGCGTTATGGTGATTTTGTAATTTTTAAGCCACCAATTAATTGGAAAACATACTTGCTTTGGTTTACGCCTTTGATTTTTTTAGTTCTTTGTTTTATTTATTTNATTCGAATAATATCAAAAAAAAGAGACTTTTCANNTAAGTCATCTGCTGNNATTGAAAGAGCTAAAAATTTATTAAAATAAACNTTTAAATATATNTATGAATAACGACNAAGTAACTAGTGATTTAATGGTGGAGGCTTANACTNATCAAAAACAGGGTNATCTATCGTTAGCAATCAAGNGTTGGANCACTCTTATTAATTATGTTTCAGATAATCAAGAAATAATAGCAAATGCTCATCTAAATCTTGGTCACCTTCACTTACAGCAAGGTAACAGTGATCTTTCATATGAAAGTATGGCAAAAGCTATTGCAGCNAANCCTAATAGCCCAGAGGCATTTTATTGTTTAGCCTATATGGAGCAGGAGAAAGAAAATTTTCATGAAGCNATAGAGTTATTTGAGTNAGCACTAAAGCTNAAACCAGAAGATGTCGGTGCAATTAATAATCTTGCTAACTGCTATGACCGGATTAATAANAGTCGTGATTCAATAAAGGCATATTCTAGGGCAATATCGATAGATCCAGAATATATTGCAGCTTATTATAATCGAGGAAATGCATACTCTAAAATAGCAAAAGATGAGTTAGCTTTAAAAGACTTGAATAAGGCTATCGAATTAGATAATAATTTTTACCAAGCATATTATAATCGTGGTTCAATATATAATCGACTCGGTAAGAGTCAGCTAGCNAANAAAGACCTTAACAAGGCAAAAAAACTTGCTAAGGAAGAAATTGAAAAATCAAAAAATTAATGAGAGCAAAGTGAGNGAACAAGACGAAAACAAACTAATAGCAGAAAGAAAATCTAAATTGGCGCTGCTTAGAAAGAGTGGCAATCCATTTGTTAATGATTTTAAGCCAAGTAATTTAGCTAAATCATTGCATGAGGAGTTCGATTCAGCTTCTAATGAGACTCTTCAAGCTGGCAATAATAAGGTTTCAGTTGCAGGGCGAATAATGCTTAAAAGGGTTATGGGTAAGGCTAGCTTTGTTCAGATCCAAGATACTTCTGGTCAAATACAACTCTTTGTAACTAGAGATGAATTAGTCGAAACTTTTTATAATGACCAATTCAAAAAATGGGACATTGGCGANATTATTGGCGCTACCGGAACTCTTTTTAAGACTCAGACTGGAGAGCTATCAGTTCGCGTAAGTGANATTAAATTACTTACCAAATCTTTGCGACCTTTACCTGAAAAATTNCACGGCTTATCTGACCAAGAAACAATTTATCGTCAGCGCTATGTTGATTTAATTATGAATGAAGATTCTCGAAAGGTGTTTCAACGTCGATCTGAAATAATAGCTTATATTAGGCAATTTTTTATTAATCATAGTTTTTTAGAGGTAGANACTCCAATGATGCAAGTAATTCCAGGAGGTGCGGCTGCCAAACCTTTTGTCACACATCACAATGCCCTAGATATGGATTTATTTTTACGAATTGCCCCAGANCTATACCTTAAGCGCTTGGTTGTGGGTGGCTTAGATAGGGTTTTTGAAATTAACCGTAACTTTAGGAATGAAGGNCTTTCTACAAGACACAATCCTGAATTTACAATGGCTGAGTTTTATCAAGCGTATGCTAATTACCATGACTTTATGGATCTTACTGAAACCTTNCTTAAGGGGATTGCTGTTGAGGTTTGTGATTCAGCTAAAGTTAATTATCAAGGTGATGAATATGACTTTTCAAAACCGTTTGAGCGTTTAAGTGTTTTTGATTCTATTTTAAAATATAACCCTGATTTAAAAGCTTCTGACTTATCCCAAGAGAATGCCAAAAAAACAGCAGAGAATTTAGGTATAAACCTTAAAAATAGCTGGGGTTTAGGAAAGATACAAATTGAAATTTTTGAAGCTACCGTTGAAGAAAAATTAATTCAGCCAACCTTTGTGACCGAATACCCAACTGAAGTTTCACCTTTATCAAGGAGAAATGACAAAAACCCTTTCATAACTGATCGATTTGAACTNTTTATTGGTGGGCGNGAAATTGCNAATGGATTNTCAGAGCTTAACGATTCAGAAGATCAAGCACAAAGATTTCTTGACCAAGTCAATCAAAAAGATGCGGGTGATGATGAGGCAATGCATTATGATGCTGACTATATTCGTGCTTTAGAGTATGGAATGCCACCTACTGCTGGAGAAGGNATTGGAATTGATCGGTTAGTCATGCTTTTTACTAATTCAGTTTCAATTAGGGANGTATTNTTGTTTCCGCATATGAGACCTGAGTATGAAAAATAAGTCAAACCATAGTTTTCTTGTAGTTGATTCAAGACCTTACTAGATGATTCCAGTTTTGACTATAGATGGTCCTAGTGGGGTTGGAAAGGGCACTATTGCATATATTATGTCGCAAAAGCTTCATTGGAATTTATTAGATTCTGGTGCAATTTATCGTGCTTTTGCAGTTGCAGCAACTAATCGAGACATTAAAATAGATAATGTAGATGATTTATTAAAATTAGCTAGTAATCTTGATTTAAAGTTTCACTCAGACCCTGGTCAAAACAACCTTAATATTTATCTTGATAATGTTGAAATTTCAGCTGAGCTTCGAACTGAAAAAACTGCAGAGCTAGCATCAAACTATGCCATGATAGGTCCTCTTAGAGAATCATTATTAATAAGGCAGCAAAAATTTAAACAATTACCGGGCTTAGTTGCTGATGGAAGAGATATGGGAACAGTAGTCTTTTCAGATGCCCCATTTAAGGTGTTCTTAACTGCAGATGTTGAAGAGAGAGCAAAAAGACGATTAAAACAGTTGCATGATAAAGGTATTACTGGTAACATTTCGCACACTTTGGAAGAGGTTCACAAGAGAGATGAAAGAGACGCAAATCGCAAACACTCTCCTTTAAAGCCGGCCAAAGATGCATTAATTATAGATACTACAAATCTTACAATTAATGAAGTCGTTACAAAAGTAGTGGCGCTAGTTAAAGCTTGAGCGGTCAAGCTTTTTATTTTTTAATTAACCCGATAAGAATTAAGTTTTAACCGAAATAGCTTAATAATTACCGGTCAACATCGAGATAATATGTCAGAATCATTTTCCGAGCTATTTGAAAATAGCGAAATACAACAAAACGTAAAGCCTGGAGCCCTATTGATGGGAACAGTAGTCAGCATGAATCGTGAAAAAGCGATTATTAATGTTGGTCTTAAATCTGAAGGCTTTATTTCATTAAACGAATTTAAAGATGTTAAGGGCGAACTAGAGATCAATGAAGGTGACGTCGTTGAAGTTGCTCTTGAGTCAATTGATGATGGCCTAGGTCATACGCTGCTTTCGCGCGAAAAAGCGAAACGCATCAAAATGTGGCAAGAGCTTGAAGCTGCTATGAACTCTAAAGAGATAGTGAAAGGGATAGTTACAGGTTCTGTAAAAGGTGGCATGACAGTTGACATTGGCGTTATTAAAGCATTCTTACCTGGCTCGTTAGTAGATGTTAGGCCTGTTAAAGACTTTGACTTTTTAATTGGACAAGAAATTGAAGCTATTGTTATCAAAATGGACGAGGTTAGAAATAATATAGTTATTTCTAGAAAGGCCGTAATGCAAGAAGTCAACTCGGCGGATAGAGAGGCTTTAATTGATAACCTTGATACTGGAAAAGAAATTGAAGGAATAGTTAAAAATCTTGCTGATTATGGTGCCTTTGTTGACCTTGGGGGTGTAGATGGATTGCTTCACATTACTGATATATCATGGCAACGTGTTAATCACCCTTCAGAAAAACTTACTATTGGTGACAAGATAACAGTCAAAGTTCTTAACTATGATAAAGAAAAAATGAGAGTCTCTTTAGGTTTAAAGCAGCTAACTCCAAGCCCTTGGGAAAATATTTCAGAGCGCTTACCAATGGGTAAAAAAGTTTCAGGTATTGTATCTAATTTAACTGATTATGGCGCATTCGTTAAAATTGAAGAAGGAGTTGAAGGACTTGTTCACGTCAGCGAAATGGACTGGACTAATGCAAATGCAAGGCCTTCTAAGTTTGTAAAACTAGGCCAAGAGGTTGATGTTGTTGTTCTTGATGTTCAAGAATCTAAACATAGAATTTCACTTAGTATGAAACAAGCAAAAGAAAACCCGTGGGAAGCCTTTGAAGGATCTCACAATAAAGGAGATAAGATAAATGTAACTGTTAAATCTATTACTGATTTTGGTTTATTTGTTGGATTGTCTGGAGGGATAGATGGCCTAATACATTTAGCGGATATTGCGTGGGAAAAACAGTCTCCAGATCAAATTGTTTCTACTTATTCAAAAGGACAAGAGCTTGATGTAGTAATCCTAAATATTGATGCTGAAAAAGAGCGTATTTCATTAGGTATAAAGCAACTTACTGCAGATAATTTCCATCAATACACTACATTAAATTCTAAGGGCTCAATTGTTAAAGGGGTAATCCATGAAGTTGATGCAAGAGGCGCCGTTGTTGAACTAGCTGAAGGGATTACTGGGTACTTAAAGGTATCAGAAATATCTCAAGACAGAGTTGAAGATGCTTCAACAGTTTTAAAGCAAGGTGCTGAAGTGGAAGTTGTTATTACTTTGATTGATAAAAGAACAAGAAATGTTAGTCTTAGTATGAAAGCTAAGGATTCAGTTGAAGAAAAAGCGGCAATGAAAGACTATAATGATCAATCTACTCAGTCTTCTAGTTCAAAGCTGGGTGATTTACTTAAAAAAGCAAAAGATAAATAATTTTTAGTATTGCCACTATGCTAATAGTCTAGTGGCTTAATTATATGAAAAAAACAGACCTTATTGAAGTAGTTTCTAAGGAGTCTAGAATCTCTCGAGTTGATGCAAAGCAATTGATCGAAATTATTCTTGACGAAATAAGTTTAGCCATTACTTCAGGAAAAGGTGTTGAAGTTCGTGGTTTTGGTGTCTTCTATAAGAGGCATCGAAAAGGTAGGATTGGCATCAATCCAAAAACCGGCGAAAAAACTGAGGTTTCTGAAAAATTTGTACCATTTTTTAAGCCTGGAAAACTCCTTAAAGAAGCTGTCAATAAAGGCTAATTTTCGATTGATTAATACACACTAGTTCAGTATAATTTCTCGTTTTTATATGGGGCGTTAGCTCAGTTGGTAGAGCATCGGACTTTTAATCCGCTGGTCGAGCGTTCAAGTCGCTCACGCCCCACCATATTTAAAAAAGGCTTGCAGTGATGCAAGCCTTTTTTTTGAAAAATTATCACAATTATTAAAAAAAAGTATAAACTTCAGTTAATCCTCATTTAAATATGAAGGGTTTTTAATTTTTTATTATTTAGGAGAAAGATATGAACTTTTTGCCAAAATCGTTGGCTGTGGGTTTTGTATTGGCGTCATTTGCTTCAGCATCCGTGCTAGCTGCAACTCACCCAGTAACAGGCGAAACTTTAGCTGATGATCAAACATTTACATATAGTATGTTAGATGAATTTACTACTGCAGATCCTCAAATGGTCGAAGATGTAGAAGGGTCTTATTTTGTTCGTGACCTTTTTGAAGGTTTAATGAACCAGGACGCTGATGGTAATTTAATACCAGGTGTCGCTACCGGTTATACAACCAATGAAGCTAAAGATGTTTACACATTTACACTTCGAGATAATGCAATGTGGTCTGACGGTAATCCAGTTACTGCTCATGACTTTGTTTACGCATGGAGACGTCTAGCAGATCCTGCTACCGCTTCACCATACTCATGGTTTGCTGATATTATGGCACTCGAGAATGTTGGTGCGGTTATGTCGGGTGATTCACCAACAAGTGCTTTAGGTATTACTGCTCTGGATAATCACACTTTAGAGGTTCGTTTGACAGCATCATTGCCA
>NZUR01000031.1:0-9123 GCA_002698045.1 Thiotrichales bacterium
TGTGATTTATTTCTTAGTTTAAATCACATTGAAATCAAAGATTTAAAACCCTTTACCTATGCATTTTTTAAATAGTTCATTTTGACAAACTTTTAGTACAAGGCTAGTACAGTGTTGTGTTGTGATGTTGTTGGAATAGGGGTTGTAGGGGCGTCATTGGTAGTACAACAACAAACACAACAAGCAAGGATTAATAATACTAAGGCGTGTACGCTAAGATTTTTTTCTTATTGCCTTGAATGTTTTTTGTCAGTTTAGAAGAGATGGCGACCGGCTCTAAATTTGCATAGTCTTCATGGTTTTTTGCTACTGTCTCTGAATCATATAAGTAATTAACCATGACGCCCCAAGAGTCTTCTAACGCCAATTTATTGGTGTTCGCCTCTAAATGAATTTGATTAAGAGAAGCCCCATTTCCGAGATGGAAGTGAGCAACTGAGTTTATTGCTTGGCCGCTTTTACGTTTCACTTGGGTTATATAATAATAGGTAACCCTGGCCAAAGCTAATTGATTTAGCTTGCTGTTTCCGCAGCACTCCTGAATGTCTTTGGCTATGTTTTCTGGCAACTCTTTATCTCCTGACAGCATGTTTTGTTCAGCCCATTTTTTTAATCCAGGAACTGGAGAAAGGGTAATAAATTGCCTTACTTGTTTAAGCTCTTGCTCTATTTCAGCTACCACTTGTTTAATAAGGAAGCTGCCGAAAGAAACATTTTTTAAGCCCATTTGACAATTAGAGATTGAATAAAAAGCTGCTGTTGAGGCACTGAGCGGGTTGATAGGCTTAATATTCTTGTCTAGTATTGACATAATTGAGCTTGGCGCCTCGTTTAGTAAGGCGACCTCAATAAAAATAAGTGGCTCATTTGGAAGGGCCGGATGAAAAAAAGCATACAGCCTTTTATCGGCAGCCGCCACCCTATTGTGCAAATCATCCCAGTCAGATATATCATGAACAGCCTCATACTCCATAATTTTTTCTAGTACTTGTGCGCTTGTAGACCAGTCAATACGCTCCAGCCTCAAGAAGCCTCTGTTGAACCAAGACCTAAACAAATGAACAAAATCGGCATCAAGTGGCCTTAATTCAGGGGATTTTTTTAAAGACCTTAGAAGTGACTCTCTCATCTTTAATAATACTGCTGTCCCATTTGGGACTTGATTTAACCTTCTTAGAAGCTCATGGCTTTTTGGTTCAGCTAATTTATGTAAGGCTCGAAGTTGCTTTTCATTATCAATGCGAAGCCCTCCTATCGCTTTTCTTAGTTCTGCCTTGTTCGCGCTGAACTGGCTGAGCATCAAGGAAAAGAAATATTTTTTTTGTTCATCAGTGAAAGTGACAAAATCATCTAAAATTATTTTTGCAAGCGAGAATAGTGTTGCCTCACTATTATTGCTTACTAGTTGATGACAAAGGCTGATTAGGCTTTCTGGACTAGAGGACTTTTTGTTTGATTTTCCTTTTCCAATTAACTGTATAAAGGTGTTTAAAAATTTTAGATGTTGACTCATATAAACCCAATTTAGTTTTAGTTAAAAAGATCTTTGGCTGCTTTTAGCTTTGTTTTATTGTCTAGGGAAATTTCTCCATCAAGCAAAAAAATTAAAAGAGAGGGTGGTGCCGTCGGACGGAGTCGAACCGTCACAGCTTGCGCTACAGCCCCCTCAAGGCTGCGTGTCTACCAATTTCACCACGACGGCTTTGATTAGTTGCTAGGTATTTCGCTTGTATTAGAGTCAGCAGAATCATCACTCATAGTATTTTCAGACATAATGCTTTGCCCTGAGTCTGAAGCAGCTCTTTCGGTTGTTGCAAAATATGCAAGACTAATACTAGTAATAAAAAACCCTATTGCTATGACTGCTGTTAGTTTGTATAAGAACGAGTGCGCGCCTCTCGCGCCAAAAACAGAGCCTGCAGCACCAGAACCAAAAGCAGCGCCAGCATCTGCCCCCTTACCATGCTGAATTAAAATAAGCCCGACAAGCCCCAAAGCCAACAATACATGGGCCACTAAAATTATTTGAAATGTCATATTAACCTGCCTTACAAATATGTAAAAAATCTTCCGCTTTAAGTGCCGCTCCGCCAATTAAACCACCGTCAATGTCGGGACATGCTATTAACTCATTAGCATTTCCAGCATTCATACTACCACCATATAAAATTGGTGTAGTTTGTGCAATTGTTTCATTGCTTTCTCCTAAAAGACTACGAATAAACAAGTGTACTGATTGTGCCTGTTCAGGGCTTGCTGTAACCCCTGTACCAATAGCCCATACCGGCTCATAAGCAATAATAATATTATTAAAAGCGTTGATGCCTACTAGCTCAATAACANTATTAATCTGCTCAGCAACAACAGTCTCTGTTTTTCCGCTCTCTCTTTGCTCTAATGATTCTCCAACACAAAGCAGAGGGGTTAGGCCAGACTCTAAAGAGGCTTTAACCTTTTCAGCAACAATAGCGCTTGTTTCACCATAAAAACTTCTTCGCTCAGAGTGTCCAACAATAACATGCTTTGCGCCAAAGTCTTTAATCATGCTTGCGCTTACTTCTCCAGTGAATGCGCCCGATGCATTTATATTAAGATTTTGAGCTCCAAGCATAATTTCACTGCCTGCAATCAANGACTCAACCTGTGATAAATAAGGAAAAGGCGCACACACTAAAACCTCTGATTTAACACCNTCTATCCCAGATAAAATGCCCGCCATTAGTTTTTTAACAGACTCTTTGCTAGCGTTCATTTTCCAGTTTCCAGCAACAATGGTTTTACGCATACTTTTCGCGAATAATAAAAAGAGGGCAATGTTACGCTAAAATACCAAAAAAATCAATTGGCAGAGCCTCCTGCTTAGGTATTTTTAATAAATTTAGTTTTGCTTAAGTTGTGGCATTTCACGCATAAAAATTGCCTTCTCAATTTCTTGCTCTGAAGACTCAAAGTTTTCAGCCGCAAGGTGTCCTGAAAAAATAGCATCAGCTATAAGGCCTGGAGCNTCNGCGTCTCCTATTAATTGAATGTGTCTTNAGCCCTTTTCTTGTTTAATTAATTGATTATAGAGCNTGTCGTTTGGTGAGCGCTCAGTAACAAGTATCAGTGTTTTACAAGCAATGTTTGTTTTGTCACCAGTAAAAACACATCGCGATTCTAAATTATTTCCTTTGGCAAGCGCTATGGTTTTATTGGCGATTATTTTGACTTTTTGTTTTAATAATGATTGCTGTACTCTTGTTTGTTCTAAGGTAGACACAGTCCATGGTGACACCACACTTGCCGGGGTTACAAAAGTAATTGCACGCCCATCAGAGCTTAGGTGGTCCGCAATAACTCCTGCCAAATAGCCCTGGTCATCGTCATAAATAACAACCGGCTCTTGGATTGTATTGCCCCCCCTTATTGCCTCCACTGGTGATAGTACGTGAATTTCGTCAAGCCCAGTAATTGCTTTTCTTTGGCTTCGCCCAACTCCATCTTTTCGCCAACTAGAGCCCGTAGCTATAAATATATTNTTAATACCGAGTTCATTTATATGCTCAAGAGTCAACTCGCTCTCTTTATAAACTTCAATGTTGTTTTTNTGTTGTATTTCATAAACCCTGTTGTCAACAACCCTCTTCCAAGCGGCAAGTCCCTTAAGACTTGACTCAAAAAGAACTCGCCCACCAAGTTCTTTTTTAGCCTCACTTAAAACAACTTGGTATCCTCTTCGTGCCAACTGCATAGCGCACTCAAGCCCAGCAGGGCCAGAGCCAACAACTAGTGCTGACTGGTCTGTCTTTTTTGGTCTAACCAATTCAGGGTCCCACCCGCGCCTCCATTCTTCTCCCATTGTTGGGTTTTGCGTGCACCTAATAGGAACCGCGAAATTGTCGCTTGAAACACAAACATTACAACCTATGCATTCTCGAATTTCATCAACTCTTTGATCTCTTATCTTGTTTGGCATGTAAGGNTCAGCAATTGAAGGCCTTGCNGCGCCAATTAAATCNAGCACTTTTCGTTTTACTAGGCTTGTCATTAAGTCTGGNGATGTAAATCTTCCCACGCCAACAACGGGCTTGGTTGTAAGGCTTTTGACAAACTCTATATAGGGTAGTTGATAGCCTTCATTAATTTCAAAGCGCGAGGTGAGTGAGTCGTTTGACCAATCAGAAACATTAACATCCCAGAGGTCAGGAATTTCTGCCAACATTTCAACTACAGCCCTGCCTTCTTCGAAGAATTGCATTCCATCTGATCCTTTAAGTTCGTCAACGGCAAACCTAAAAGCAACCGCACAAGTGTCTCCAACAGCATCTTTAGTTTCTTCCAACAACTCTCGCGTCAAACGAACTCGATTTTCAATNCTGCCGCCATACTCATCAGTCCGATTGTTAATCTCTGGAAGCATAAACTGCTGAGTAAGTGTCATGCCATGGCCGGCATAGACATAAATAATATCAAAACCGGCGGCCTTCGCGTTTAACGCCGCTTTTCGGTGCCAGCCTCTGAACTCAGCAATGTCTTTTTTGTTCATTCGCTTAGTTTGTTTGGGNTAAACAAGATCTATTGATTGGCTTACAGGTGAGACAACAGGAAGCCTTGAATATAAGTTGGCAGAATGGTTTCCATTGTGAGCTAATTCTATTGCTGCAAGCGCCCCATGAGAGTGAACGGCTTCTGTCATTAGTTGCAATGCGGGTATGTCTTTTTTGTCCCATATTCGCTGCTCAGCGTATGGNGACAGGTCAGAGCTAGGATGTATCTCAGACTCTTCGGTGCTAACCACTCCCCAACCNCCTTTGGCTTTAGTCTCTCTCATTGCTGCGTGCGCTTGTGGTCTCAANTGGCCCATGCCACAACANTGCGGCACCTGATAAAAGCGATTTTTGGTAACAACGGGGCCAATTTTAACTGGCTCAAACAGGGCGATATATGGATTTTTTTTCATTATATTGCTCAATACTTAATTAAGAATTATTCTGTTACAGGCTTTGGTTATCTTTTACTCATTACNGGTATCATTAGTATATCATTTTCATATTTGCCCTTATCTTATTATGTCTCAAACCTGGGTCCAGTGCTTAGACTCTCTAAAAAACTCTCTGCCATTAGGTGAGTTTAGTGTTTGGGTTAAGCCACTAAAGGCCATTGAAAAAAACGAAACATTAAGCCTTCTTGCGCCAAGCGCCTCTGCACTAAAATATATAAACAATCACAAAAATATTTCTACCGCGATTACTCTTACTGTCGCTGATTACGATCGAAAACTAAAGGTGCGATTTGGAGTTGTANACTCAGCAAAAAAACTAGCTGAGCAAAAAAAACACCACACCACACCCCTCTTTCCTGAATATACATTTGACAATCTGGTNTTAGGTAGCGCCAACCAGGTTGCNGCTGCNGCAAGCAGACAAATTGCTGAAAAAATTGGCNCCTCTCCGTACAATCCGTTTATTATTTATGGTGAATCTGGCCTTGGAAAAACTCACCTAATGCAAGCAGCTGGACACCTTGCTTTAGAAAAAAACCCCAACGCTAAAATTATCTATGTTCCCTTAATGGATTTTGTTAGAAACATTACAACCAGCTTAAGACACAATACCATTGAAAATGTTAAACTTTTTTATCAATCCGCCGACCTATTGTTAGTTGATGACATTCACNTAATAGCAGGAAAAGACAAATCACAAGAGGAATTTTTTCACATTTTTAACTTTTTATTTAGCACAAAAAAACAAATCATATTTACCTGTGATCAGCCGCCAAAAAACATTAAAGATCTTGAGAATAGACTTAAAACGCGTTTCTCTCAAGGCCTTAATTTACAACTTTCTCCACCAGAGCTTGAAATGCGTGCAGCAATCTTGTTAAAAAAATCACAAAACACTCAAATTTCTTTAGGCCTCAGTGAAGATATTGCGCTTTTTATTGCAAGCCATGTCGTGTCGAATGTCCGAGACCTAGAGGGAGCGTTGTTAAAACTAAAGGCCTTTGTAGACTTTTCAAAAATTGACCACTCCCTTATAACCAAAGACGTTGTTGAGGGGGCGCTTGGTGATCTTATCAAGCCCCAAAAAAGACTTGTTGAAATAAACGAAGTACAAAAAACCGTTAGCAAGTATTACGGCATTACTGTTTCTGACCTTGTTTCTAATTCACGCAGGCAACANCTGGTTAGGGCGCGGCAAATGGCGATTTATTTGTGCCACANCTTGACCTCGCTTTCGCTAGCAAAAATTGGACAAAACTTTGGAAATAGGGACCACTCTACCGTTCTTTACTCTTGCGAAAAGTTGAAAGAACTTATGAAAACAAATGAAGAAATAAAAAACGATATTGAAAACATTAAAATTAAAATTACTAACTTATAAACAAGATATTAAAAGTTGTGCTGTTGGTAATTACTAAAACATCTTATAATTAACGAAACAATTAACAATTATTCATAATAAAATGTTTAGATACTAACAAAATTTTCACTNTGTAAAACNCTGATAATNTTTAAAAAANNAAAGTAACTAACAATAAAAACGCATACTAATAACAATAATAATTAATTTAATAAGACAACCGACCTATGAACACTGAACTGAGCGTAGAAGAATTAATTGAACCATTACAAACCGTAATTGGTGTTGTTGAAAAAAAACAAACACTCCCAATACTTTCACACGTATTGATTCAATTAAAGGAACAAACACTTACACTTACAACAACTGACATGGAGTTGGAAATAAGTGCGTCTAATAAAATAAAAAGCAAAGAAGAAGTTACTTTTACAATATATGCAAAAGATCTAATAGATATTGTTAGAAAACTACCAGAGAAAACCCAAATTAAGTTTAAGATTGAGGAGTCGAAAATATATTTAAATGCAAATAAAAACACCTTTGAGCTTAACACCTTTAACTATCTAGACTTCCCNGCCTTACCAAAAACACAAAACACAAGTGTTATCAAAATCAAGCAAGATAGTTTGAAAGAACTAATAGAAAACACGAGTTTTTCAATGGGCAACCAAGATATTAGAGCATATTTAAATGGTTTGTTTTTTGAACTTAACAATGACTCACTTACAGTCGTTGCTACCGATGGACATCGCCTTTCAATCGGAGAGGTAAAACAAAACAACAACCTTGAAGAAAGAAAAACAGTAATCTTNCCAAGAAAAGCGGTTCTTGAACTAACAAAACTTCTCAATAAAAGCACACAAGACACNGCTGAAATACATTTATCGGATAATTATTTTTCACTGATTGATACAAACACAAAAATAATCAGTCGATTNATCGACGGAAACTTTCCAAACTATAAACAGGTGATGCCGACTGATTTTAGCAATACGATTATTATTGATAGGATGGATTTTCTGTCAAGCCTACAACAAGCATCAATTTTTGTTGACGAGAGAACCAAGGGCGTGAAGCTTGTTTTTAGAGACGACAAACTAAGTATTTTTTCACACTCAGAAAGAGGAAGGGCGGAAACCCAACTAGAGGTAACAAAACAAGAAAAAGAGCTTGAGATAGCCTTTAATATTCACTACCTGATCTCCATCTTAGAGAAACTCACAACAACAAAAGTAAACATGGTTATACCTGGCGGTGAAAACAAATCTTGTTTATTAAGTGCTACCGATGACGAAAGCTATCAGTACATAGTTATGCCAATGAGAATCTAAACAGCANCCCTAAATGGCAATTATTGAAAAGCTGCACATTCTTAGGTTCAGAAATTTAGACAACCAATACTTAGAACTAAATAAAAACATAAACCTGTTTATTGGCTCTAATGGACAAGGAAAAACAAACCTCATTGAAAGTATTTATTATCTCGGACACAACCGCTCTTTTAAAACAAAAAACATAAAAGACGTTGTTCCGTTTGAAAAAGATTTTTTACAAATTAAAGCGGTAGTAGACGACGTTAGTGTTTCACTTAAAAAATCTAAACATAAAAGNGAGATTATATTTGATGATACAAGGGTTTCTAGCAACAGCAAACTGACACATATTCTACCAACCCAAGTTATTTCTCCGGACCGTGGGTTTGTGATAGGGGGACCCCCAAAACTAAAAAGATCTTATCTTGATTGGGGTGTTTTTCACACAAACAAAGATATGTTAAAAACATATAAATCGTACAACAAAGCTTTAAAAAATATTAACACACTTTTATCAACCAACAACCACAATCAACTGGATGAATGGCTGTCTCAAATCGCCACCCTTTCTGTTGAAATATCATTAGCTAGAAATCATTATATTGAAAACCTAAAGGCAACACCAAAAAAAGGCCTGTTAAGTCCAATAACAAGCCTTATTGGCGTAAACAAGGGGTTTGATTTTACTTTACAGCCGGGATGGACAAAAGATGTTGACTATCTAAACAAGAGTGAAACTTATAGCTATCTAATAAAAAATAAACAGCTGTTTTTTAAAAACAAACACCTAAGTTATGGGCCACACAAAGCAACCCTTGATTTCTTTTTTGATAAAAAAAATGAAAACCACCTTTCAAGGGGCGAACAAAAAAAACTTTCTACTATNTTTTGGATGCTCCAAGTTCTTTTTTTAGTCAAAACAGGAGTTAAACCGATTGTACTAATTGATGATATTTCCTCTGAGCTCGATCAAAACAAAATTAACGAAACACTAAATTTTTTAACACAGCTCGATGTTCAAATTTTTATAACCGACATAGGCAATAAAGCACTACCACTGGATACAAAAAAAACATCAACTTATCATATTAAAAAAGGCGTTATATATAACGACTAATATTGTTTATTTTTTGTTTTTCAGTGGAAAATAAAGACGCTTGAATTAACAGATGAACGGGCTGAAAAGTTAGTGCTCGTGGTATAATAAATTTATTTTTAATAGGCCCTCATGACTGAAGAATATCAAGCCTCCAATATTAAGGTTTTAAANGGCCTNGANGCNGTTAGAAAGCGACCNGGAATGTNCATNGGNGANACNGATGACGGNACNGGNTTACACCANATGGTTTTCGAGGTGGTNGANAACTCNATNGATGANGCGTTNGCNGGNCANTGCANNAAAATTGNNGTNGTNATTCANGANGANGACTCNATATCTGTGNCNGATGATGGNNGAGGNATNCCTGTNG
>NZUR01000031.1:9128-17986 GCA_002698045.1 Thiotrichales bacterium
CANCCTGAAGANAANGTNTCTGCNGCTGAGGTTATTATGACTGTTCTTCATGCGGGAGGAAAGTTTGACGATAACTCGTACAAGGTTTCTGGAGGACTTCATGGTGTAGGCGTTTCTGTGGTTAATGCCTTGTCCGAAACTCTTCGTTTGACTGTTTATAGGGCTGGTGAGATTTATGAACAAGACTATGTTCTTGGTGTTCCAGTCTCTCCAATAAAGACAACCGGAAAAACAGATAAAACCGGCACAACTATTCACTTTAAACCTAGTGTTAAGATTTTTGCACAGACGGTTTTTAAGTTTGAAACACTAGCAAATCGTCTTCGAGAGTTGTCTTTTTTAAACTCCGGTGTTCATATTGAAATCAAGGACCTTCGTACAGACAAAAAGGATGTTTTTTCTTATGAAGGAGGGTTGTCTGCTTTCGTCGAGCACCTCAATAAATCAAAAAACCCCATTCATAACGACATAATTACAATAGCCACGGAAAAAGACGATATTGTTGTAGATGTTGCTCTTCAGTGGAGCGACTCTTATCAAGAAAGCGTGTATTGTTTTACAAACAACATTCCTCAAAGAGATGGAGGAGCTCATTTAGCCGGCCTTAGGGCCGCCCTTACTAGGACACTTAATAGTTTTATTGATTCCTCTGGTTTGGCAAAAAAAGAAAAAGCCGCCATTACTGGAGAAGATACTAGAGAGGGGCTTACTGCTATTTTGTCTATTAAGGTTCCTGACCCTAAATTCTCATCACAAACAAAGGACAAACTGGTTTCCTCTGAGGTTAGAGCACCTGTTGAGTCGTCTGTAAATGAAAAACTGGGCGAGTATCTACTTGAAAATCCCGCACAAGCCAAAATTATTGTTGGCAAAATATTTGAGGCCTCTCGAGCAAGAGATGCTGCCAGAAAGGCTCGAGAAATGACGCGACGCAAGGGCGCCCTTGATATTGCAGGATTACCAGGAAAGTTGAGTGATTGTCAAACCAGGGACCCAGCTGAATCTGAAATTTTTCTGGTAGAGGGCGACTCTGCTGGGGGCTCTGCAAAACAAGGAAGGGACAGAAGAACGCAAGCCATTTTGCCACTTAAAGGCAAGATATTGAATGTAGAAAAAGCACGCTTTGAAAAAATTCTATCTTCTCAAGAGGTTGGCACCCTTATTACGGCTCTGGGTTGTGGAATTGGCAAAGAAGAGTACGATATTGAAAAGTTAAGATATCATAAAATAGTTATTATGACTGATGCCGATGTTGATGGAGCCCATATTAGAACTTTGTTGTTGACTTTCTTTTATCGCCACTATCCCGAGTTGGTTAAAAATGGCTATTT
The DNA here is from genome assembly GCA_002698045.1 of Thiotrichales bacterium. GTDB lineage: Bacteria > Pseudomonadota > Gammaproteobacteria > PS1 > Pseudothioglobaceae > Pseudothioglobus. Next base: position 10,460 of record NZUR01000031.1, read on the forward strand.
ATATATTGCTCAACCGCCTCTTTATAAGATTAAAAAAGGCAAACAAGAGCGATACTTAAAGGACGACTCTGAGCTTAATGATTATCTTCGGCAGGAAGCAATTCACGATGCAAGTTTGTTTGTTACTAAAGACACTCCTGCTATTGAGGGGGCGGCTCTTGAAAAAACTGTTTCTAAGTATTATAGAACAATGGAAGTTATCGAAAAACTTGGGAAAAAATATAACGAACCCCTATTAAAAGCCACCCTTGGAATGCCAAAGGCAAACATAAAAGACAATAAAAAGATGAATGAGTGGTGTCTTAATCTTCAGGGAAAAATGAATAAACTTAGTTCAATGTCAGAAGAGCACAAAGTGAAATTTAAAAATAACGAAGTTTGTTATTCTATGGAAACGTATGGAGTAGAGGTTTCTTCAACGCGCTTTGACGAGAGTTTTTTTACCTCTAAAGACTATAAAAAAATTGAAAAATACTCTGACGAGATTGAGGCCATGTTTGGAGAAGAGAGCTATGTCCAAAAAGGCACCAAAGAGATAAAAACCCCAAATTTTTCTTCTGTAATTAATTTCTTACTAAATGAGGCACGAAAAGGCCAAGGATTTCAAAGATATAAGGGCCTTGGCGAAATGAATCCTGATCAGCTTTGGGACACCACAATGAACCCAGAGACACGGACCATGCTTCGAGTTAAAATCGAAGATGATATTGCTACAAACGAAGTTTTTACAACTTTAATGGGAGACGAGGTTGAGCCAAGAAGGAATTTTATTGAGGACAACGCTCTAAAAGTCGATAATTTAGACTTTTAATTGACTAAAACCCCCGGTGATTTAAATTCAAGCAGTTATGAATTTAATTAATAATAAGCAGTGCTAATTTGTAAGATAATAATTTAAGTTTCTTATAATACGGAGAGTTATGTCTAAAAAACATCCAGTGATTGCTATAACAGGCTCTTCAGGCGCTGGCACATCTACTGTTAAAAACGCATTTAATCACCTGTTTGAAAGGGTTGGCGCTAAACCGGTTGTTATTGAGGGCGACAGCTTTCATCGCTATGACCGCGATGAAATGAAACGCGTCATGGAGAAGAAAGAAAAAATTGGAAATAAGTACTTTAGCCACTTTGGCCCAGAGGCAAATCTTTTTGGTGAACTAGAAAAAACTTTTAAAGAATACGGTGAAAAAGGGCACTGTAAGCGACGCTATTATATTCATACAGACGAAGAGGGAGATCCGTTTGGAAAAAAAGCGGGTGAATTTACTCCTTGGGAGGACGTTGGAAGAAATAGCGACCTTCTTTTTTATGAAGGGCTTCATGGTGGCGTAAAAGATGGCTCTATAGATGTTGCTAAATACGTTGATTTGTTGATTGGAGTTGTGCCAGTTGTTAATTTAGAGTGGATTCAAAAAATTCATAGAGATAAAGAACAAAGAGGCTATTCTGCCGAGGCCACTGTAGACACAATTCATAGAAGGATGTGGGACTATATTAACTATCTCACCCCGCAGTTCTCAAGAACACACATTAACTTCCAGAGGGTCCCCACTGTTGACACCTCAAACCCATTTATTGCTAGAGATATACCAACACAAGACGAAAGCTTTGTGGTGGTTCGATTTCAAGACCATAAATATTGCGATTTTGTTTACCTGCAAGACATGGTGGCAGGGTCGTTTATGTCGCGCCCAAACACTTTAGTCGTTCCAGGCGGGAAAATGGGTTTTGTTATGGAGTTAATTTTAAGAGAGCAGATAGAAAAAATGCTAAATAAATAAAGCTAAAAGTGCAGAGTTATTCGATAACCACATTCACTAGTTTATTTGGCACTACGATTACTTTTAATATGGTTTTTCCATCCGTAAATTTAGCAACCCTTTTGTCGGCAAAAACAAGCTCTTGAATTGTTTGATTTTCAGAGTCTGCTGGAGCCATTAGTTTTGCCCTTAGTTTTCCGTTAACCTGCACTATAATTTGAACCTCGTCTTGTATAAGGGCCGAGTCATCGACATTTGGCCAGAGGACATCCACCATGGCTTCTTTTTTGCCAAGCAATAACCATAAATGATGACAAAGATGAGGAATTACAGGGTTAAGACACTTTAACATAATCTCAATTGATTCTTGTCGAACCATCATCCCTTGGGGAGACTCATCTGCAAATCTAGAAAGCGCATTGTTAAGTTCCATCATAGTTGCTATAGCGGTATTAAAAGAGTGTCTTCTTCCAAAATCATCACCAACTTTTTTTAATGCTTGGTGTGTTTTTTGTCGTAACTCTTTTTGGACATTGTTTAATGAGCCAACCTCAAGGTTAGAGATGTCTCGCCCTTTTTTATCCTCAATGAAGCCAGTAACAAGCCGATAAAACTTGTTAATAAATCGATAGGCCCCTTCAATTCCAGAATCTGACCATTCAAGATCTTGGGTTGGAGGCGCTGCAAATAATATAAAAAGTCGAGCAGTGTCTGCCCCATATTTTTCTATCATTTCTTGAGGGTCAACAGTGTTTCCTTTCGATTTACTCATTTTTGCGCCGTCTTTTAAAACCATTCCCTGTGTTAAGAGATTCGTAAAAGGCTCGTTGCTAGTTATAATTCCTTCATCTCGGAGTAGCTTCACAAAAAACCTAGAGTAAAGAAGATGCAAAATAGCGTGCTCAATACCGCCAATGTACTGGTCTACAGGCAGCCAATAATTAGCACGCTCGTCTAGCATTGCTTTGTTTTGATCCACGCAAGTGTATCTCGCAAAATACCAAGAAGACTCAAAAAAAGTATCAAAGGTGTCAGTTTCTCTTTGTGATAGTGAGCCACATTTTGGACAGGATGCATTATAAAACTCAGGTATTTTCATTAATGGAGAGCCAACACCGCTCACCTCAACATCCTCAGGAAGCCTAACAGGTAAATCTTCAAGACCCACAGGAACAGCCCCACAGTTATTGCAATTAATTATTGGTATTGGGCAGCCCCAATATCGCTGTCTTGAAACACCCCAATCACGCAGCCGGTAGTTAGTTTTTAGTTTTCCAAGTTTTCGATTAGAGAGGTTTTGACATATTGCCTCAAACGCTTGATCGAAGTTCATTCCATTGAACTCACCAGAGTTAATAAGAACTCCTTTTTCTACAAATGCTCCCTCACTAGTATCAACTAGTCCTCCTTCTGGAGAAATAACCTCAATCATTGGGATGTTGTATTTTTTTGCAAATTCGTAGTCTCTTTGGTCATGAGCTGGGACGCTCATAACGGCTCCAGTTCCATAACCCATTAGTACAAAGTTTGCAATCCAAATAGGCACAGCCTCACCAGTTATTGGATGGATACAAGACAGACCTGAATTAATACCTTTTTTCTCCATGGTTTCCAGCGCTGCCTCCGAGGTTTCCATTTTTTTGCATTCNNNAAGAAACNCTTTGATTGNTTCGNTATTCTGNCCTGNTTGAATTGCNAGAGGATGCTCTGCAGCTATAGCNAGATAGGTAACTCCAAGTAACGTATCAGGCCTTGTTGTGTATACACTTAAGGCATCTTNATTATCTAATTTAAATTCGATATCAAGGCCAACAGACTTACCAATCCAATTTGTTTGCATCATCTTTACAGCATCTGGCCAGCCACTAAGTTTTTCTATGTCGCCAAGTAGTTCATCAGCGTAATTAGTAATCTTCATATACCACTGAGAGATCTCTTTCTTTTCAATAGGCGCGCCTGAACGCCAACCACAGCCCTCAACAACTTGCTCGTTTGCAAGAACTGTTTGGTCAACAGGGTCCCAGTTTACAACTGCTTTTTTCTTGTAAACAAGGCCTTTTTCAAAAAGCNTCACAAAAAACCATTGCTCCCAGCGGTAATACTCTGGATGACAAGTCGCTAGCTCCCTAGTCCAGTCATACCCAAATCCTAGCTGAACTAATTGGTCCTTCATGTGTTCAATGTTTTCATAAGTCCAGCCTGCAGGAGGCACTTGGTTTTTTATGGCCGCATTTTCTGCAGGAAGCCCAAATGCATCCCACCCAATTGGCTGCATAACATTTTTGCCAAGCATTTTTTGATATCTTGAGATGACATCGCCGATNCTGTAGTTTCGAACGTGACCCATGTGGAGNTTTCCAGATGGATATGGCAACATTGAAAGACAAAAATACTTTTCCTTTGTTTCATCCTCTACAACAACAAAAGAGTTGTNTTTGTCCCAATATTGTTGTGCTTCTAGCTCTATTTTTTTGGCATTATATTCGTATTGCATTGTGAAGGTTTGTTTGTGTGTTTAGTTAAGTTGAAGAGACCCTACCAAAGAGTCTAAATTTTTAATATTATTGTCTTCTAGGTATTGGCTTATCCCTGAGTTTATTTTTGTACAAACCAAAGGATCATAAAAAAGAGCAGTCCCAACTCCCACAGTGTCTGCACCGGCGATAATAAACTCTATAGCATCCTTAGCTGAAACGATACCACCTTGTCCTATTATAGGGACGTTATGTTTCTTGCTAACTTGATAAACTTGGTGAACCTTTAACAGGGCAATGGGCTTTATTGCAGGACCAGATAGACCGCCCCGATTGTTGCCAATAACAGGCCTTTTAGTTTCGACGTCAACAGCCATCCCCATTACCGTGTTGATTACAGCTAAACCGTCACTCCCTGCCTCAATACACCGTGCCGCATTTGCTGCAATATCGGTTTGATTTGGGGAAAGCTTTGTAATGATTGGTTTTGTGGTGTTTTTGCGACATATTTCAACAACCCTAAAAGACATTTCAGGGTCATTTCCAAACGCAACGCCACCNTCTTTAACATTAGGACATGAAATATTAATTTCAATTGCATCAATATCAGTATTGTCAAAATGTTTGGCAATTTCACCGTATTCTTCAACGCTTGAACCGGAAATATTGATAATAAATTTTGTTTCGTTTTTATCTAGGCCGGGCATAATTTCATCTATAACAGTTTTTGTTCCTGGGTTTTGAAGCCCAATAGAATTAAGCATCCCATTGGGCGTTTCCGCTAATCTGTGAAGCTTGTTGCCTAAACGTGGCTCGAGTGTAGTGCCTTTTAGGCACACTGCACCAATATCAGAGTTTGAAAAGCCCTTAATTCTAGTGTATTCCTCTCCAAAGCCAACACACCCAGAAAGCAAAATGATTGGCGAGNTAAGAGACATCCCACAAAAACTTGTTTGAAGATTGTTTTGCATTGACGCCATTATACTTTTATGATGACTTTGCATACATTAAGTTCGGCTAAAATGTTGCCATGAACGGAGTTTTTATTACTGGTAGCAATACAGATGTTGGAAAAACTACTGTAGGTGTAGAAATTATTAGNCATCTAAGCAAGACTCGAAAGGTGAGAGTCCGAAAGCCTGTTGAAACAAATTGTCAGCTTATTAATAAAGTCTATGCCCCTAAAGACGCTATAGCTCTCAATGAAGTATGTCTTGAGCCAGAGCCACTTGGCGTAGTTTGTTCTTATTGTTTTGAGCTTGAAGCTAGTCCTGAGGAGGCAAGTTCGCATGACGGCACTACGCTCAGCATCGATGACCTNGTAAGCGTTTGTAATGCCGACACTGAAGACAGTTTTGTGGTAGTAGAGGGGGCTGGCGGACTATACTCGCCTATAGCAGATGCATCTCTTAATTCAGATCTTGCAAAGCGACTTCAAGTGCCGATTGTGATAGTGATCCGTGATGAGCTCGGTGCAATCAGCCAAGCACTTTTAACTATTGAGGCTGCCAATAAAAACAAGCTAAGCGTTTCCTGCGTTGTTTTAAATGCAATTCAAGCCAACAATCTTTGTAACAAAGAGGCGCTTACGGCATACACTAAAATCCCAGTTGTTTCTTTTTCTAAAAAAAACCTAGAGCTTTTTTACTCTGAGATTGAAGGCTTAATCTAAGATAGTTAGGTTCGGTTTTTTGGCCTCTTGTGAGGGATTTTCTGGCTTATCAAAGAACATGCCCTCTCCATTCTCTTGCGCATAGATAGTAAGAACCGCGTCACAAGGAACAATAACCTGCTGTGACTTTCCGTTAAATCTTGCTTTAAAGCTAACAGAGTCGTTGGTTATTGCGCGCCCTACCGTTGCAGATGAGCTGATATTTAAAACAATCTTTCCTTCTTTTGCAAGCCCTTCTGGAACTAGAGTGCCGTTTTTTTCACAATTTACCAATACATGAGGAGTTAGGCCAGAGTCCTCAATCCAATCACAGTATGCTCGGATTAGGTAGGGGACAACGCCAGACATAAGGGCTTTTAATTAAAATCCTTTTCAGCAAAAGTGAGGCTTTCATGAAAGCCCTCTTTTTCAAACAACCTGTTTGCATAGGCAGTAATTGGCATTGCTTTTTCACCTAAAGATATTCCCAGAAGATCAAGGCGCCAGAGTATTGGCGCGATACATACATCAACCAACGTCATTGTTTCGCTTTTAAAGTATGGTTTGTGAGAAAACAAGGGCAATAGCTCTATAAGATTTCCATTAAGAGTTTTTCTTGCTGCATTGGCGTCTTTCTTGCCTCCATTAAGAATGGTATCAACAAGCCCATACCAGCAACCCTCTGCTCGAGTAAAGCGATATATTAGGAGTCTTTTTTCAGCCTTTTCAATGGGATCAACAGGCAACAGAGGAGGGAATGGAAAGCGCTCATCTAGATACTCCATAATAACAGAGAGGTCGTATAAAACCATGCCTCTGTCAAATAGCGTAGGAAGTGTCTGACAAGGGTTAAGTTCCAAGACCTCCTCAGGCATTTCATCAAGTTTAGCCTCTATAACTTCTCTCTCAATAGATTTATGAGCCATGATAAAACGAACCGCATGTGACTCCAACTCTTGAGAGTGAGAGTAAAGTGTCGTTGAGGCTGGATTAGGTTTAGTTAACATAGTTTTTCACCAAATAAAATAATAAAATAAGACTTTCATCTCAGAGAGTCTATAGAAAAAGGATTGTATCAGAAATTAATCACGGGGACGCCAGATACCATATTTGACGTCTTTCCAGTACTCTTTTTTAAGTAAATAAGCCAAGATAAATAAAATTCCTAGGAATAGTAGCACCCATTTTCCCAGCTTCAATCGAATTAGTTTTGCTGGCTCGCCTACATAGTCGAGAAAGTTTGTTATGTCTCTAACATTTTGATCAAACTCTACTTCAGATTGACCCTGCTTTAACGACCACAATACATCCGGCATAGACGCATTAACAAGAACAGAGTTGTTAACCCCAAAGATTCTTGACTCGTCTTCATAAAAGCTTCTTAAGTAGGTGTAAATCCAGTCAGTTCCTTTTGATCTTGCGACCAGAGACAAATCCGGTGGCGTACCTCCAAACCATTTTGCTGCAGCATCTTCTGGCATTGCAGTTGTAATTGTTTCGCCAGGTTTGTTGCCAGCAAACATTAAATTTTCAGCAACTAATTCGTCACTGAGCCCTAAATCTTCTCCTATGCGATTGTATCGCATAAAGCTAATAGCATGACATCCAGAGCAATAGTTCATAAAGAGTTTTGCGCCATTTT
>NZUR01000032.1 GCA_002698045.1 Thiotrichales bacterium
GCTGGAAAGCTTGCAGCAAGCGTACTAGAAATGGTTGGTGTACATGTGAAAGTAGGTGTAACAACAGAAAGACTTGATCAAATCTGTCATGATTTTATAGTTAATAAACTTAAAGCAATACCCGCACCACTTAACTATAACGGGTTTCCTAAATCTATATGCACATCAGTTAATAATGTTGTTTGTCATGGTATTCCAGGAGAGAAAAAACTAAAAAAGGGNGACATTATTAACATTGATATAACTGTTATTAAAGACGGTTTTCATGGTGATACATCTAAAATGTTTATTGTCGGAAAACCAAGCGTTAAAGCTTCTCGAATTTGTAAAGTTACTCATGAATGCCTCATGCTTGGTATTCAACAAGTTAAGCCAGGTATTCACTTGGGTGAAATTGGTAAAGTAATTGGTGCTCATGCTCAAAATAAAAACTGTTCAGTTGTTCGGGATTATTGTGGCCATGGTATCGGATTAGGTTTTCATGAATTACCTCAAGTAATCCACTATGATGATGGAAAAGTTAATCGAAGTCCTATTTTAGAACCAGGAATGACATTTACAATTGAACCTATGATTAATTTAGGGGGTTATGANGTNATTACCTCTAAGCTTGATGGGTGGACAGTAACCACCAAAGACCGTTCTCTTTCCGCACAATGGGAACACACAATCCTTGTAACTGAAAATGGTTATGAAATTTTAACACTTCGTGANGAAGAAAAAANNTCTCAACATCAATAGATTAAGCCTTCGAGGTATAAATTGATTAATAAGCTTGTGCTAAAATAACACTTTTTCTAGACTAANATTTTGGTACTGTGAAGCGCTTAAGAAATTANTTCATATCCGGGCTTTTGTTTTGGATACCCNTAGCTTTAAGTGTCCTAGTTATCAAGTTCTTTTTAGAAGTTGTTAATAACTTTGTTCCTGCAAGATTCCTTCCTGAAACCTTATTGAATCTAGATACTTCAATTCCTGGATCAGGAATACTACTCGTCATAGTAGTTATTCTTCTTACTGGAGCATTGGTGACCAATATATTGGGTCGAAAGGTATTAGCGCTATGGGAGAGAGCTCTCAATAAAATTCCAGGCTTTAGAAGTATCTATAACGTCTTGAAAAAAGTTTCAACGACGGTCTTAAATGCCTCAAGTGACAGTTTCAGAAAGGCTTTTTTAGTACAATATCCAAGCAAAGGAATTTGGGTGATTGCATTTCAATCAGGCGACTACAAAGGTGAAGCCGAGTCTCTTATTGGTGAAGAAATTTTAAATCTTTTTGTTCCCACAACTCCTAACCCAACTTCAGGATTTTTTATTATGGTCTCAAAAAAAGACGTATTAGAACTTAATATGAGCGTTGAAGAGGCATTTAAATTAGTAATTTCTGCAGGCGTTGTAACCCCTGACACTGTAGACATAAAGGAAGACAAATGAGAACACATTTCTGTGGCGAATTAAACAAAAAAAATATTGATCAAGAGGTTACCCTCTGTGGCTGGGTTAATAGAAGACGAGACCATGGTGGTGTTATTTTCTTGGACTTAAGAGATAAAAAAGGTCTTGCACAAATCGTAATTAATCCTGAAACTAGCGATACTTTCAAATTAGCTGAAAGTGTTAGAAATGAATTTGTTCTTAAAATTACTGGTAATGTAATTTCTAGAGCCAGTGAAATGATTAATAAAAAAATCCCTACTGGAGAGATTGAGGTTCTTGCAAGTGAAATCAAAATCTTAAACACTTCAAAACCAATTCCATTTCAACTGGACTCTTTAGAAACATCAGAAGAGGTTAGACTGAAATATCGCTATCTTGATTTACGTCGAGACGAGATGCAAAAAAGATTACGACTNAGATCTAAAGTAACNCATTTTATGCGTGACTTTATGGATAAAAATGATTTCATAGATATTGAAACGCCATTCTTAACAAAAGCCACTCCTGAAGGCGCAAGGGATTACCTTGTTCCNTCACGAACACACGAAGGTAGTTTTTTTGCATTACCTCAATCTCCTCAGCTCTTTAAGCAGCTTCTAATGATGTCTGGCTTTGAGCGCTATTACCAGATAGTTAAGTGCTTTAGAGATGAAGACTTAAGGGCAGATCGTCAACCAGAATTTACTCAATTAGACGTTGAAACCTCTTTTATGAATGAAGGTGAGATAACATCATTAATGGAAGAAATGGTTAGAGGTCTCTTCAAAGAAGTAAGTAATATAACCCTTACTAAAAAGTTTCCATCNATTACTTATGATGATGCAATGAAGCTATATGGCGTTGATCGACCTGACTTAAGAATACCTCTTCAGTTGGTTGATATGAATGAGACAATGAAAGGAGTTGATTTTAAAGTCTTTTCAGGTCCAGCAAACAGCGAAAAAGGGAGGGTAGCAGCATTAAAAGTCCCNGGAGGAGCCTCAATTAGTCGCAAGCAAATAGATGACTACACAAAATACGTAGGNATTTATGGAGCAAAAGGACTCGCTTATATAAAAATTAATGATGATGGACCGTCCTCTCCAATCATTAAATTCCTTGGAGACGAAGTAACTAAGAAAGTAATTAGTCTAACTAAGGCAAAAACGGGNGACATTATCTTCTTTGGAGCAGACAAAGCTAAAATCGTCAACGAAGCTCTTGGAAACCTAAGAGAAAAATTGGCTCATGATTTAAATCTATNTGANAAAGAATGGGCGCCAATTTGGGTACTCGACTTTCCAATGTTTGAGGTTGCAGATGATGGCTCCCTGAATGCTATTCACCACCCATTTACAGCACCAAGCGTTGACACTAAAATGTTGTTAAAGGATCCTGAAAATTCTCTTTCGCGNGCTTATGATTTGGTTATTAATGGATCTGAAGTTGGCGGAGGTTCAATTCGNATTCATCAAAGTGATATGCAAAAGACAGTCTTAAAATTACTTGGNATTGATGATGAAGAAGCACNAGAAAAGTTCGGCTTCCTTCTTGATGCATTAGATTATGGTTGCCCACCTCATGGCGGTATTGCCTTTGGATTAGATAGACTAGTCATGATTCTTTGTAATGCAGAATCAATTCGTGATGTTATAGCATTTCCAAAAACTCAAACAGCGGCATGTCTTTTAACAGATGCACCATCAACTGTTTCTAAATCTCAGCTTAAGGAATTAAATATAAAAATTAACCTTCCATTAAAAGCATAATAATGAAGATAGAAAGCTCGATTAAGCAAGCCCTTAAAGACAACAATGCAACCCTAGTAGCACACTACTATGTTAGTGCAGATATTCAGACTCTCGCAGAAGAGACTGGGGGTATTGTCTCTGACTCTCTAGAAATGGCAAGATTTGGACAAAATAGTGATGCAGATACTATTGTCGTTGCTGGAGTTAAATTTATGGGTGAAACCGCTAAAATTTTATCTCCTGAAAAAAGAGTTCTTGTTATAGATGATCAAGCGACCTGCTCTCTAGATTTATCGTGTCCAATTAAAGACTTTTCTGCCTTTTGCGACCAAAATCCTGATCATGTAGTTGTTGTTTATGCAAATACCTCGGCGGATGTTAAAGCTCGAGCAGACTGGGTTGTTACTTCAGGTAGCGCACTTAAAGTTGTTAAGCAATTACACAGTGAAGGTAAAAAAGTCCTCTGGGCCCCAGACAAACATTTAGGACATTATGTCCAATCCAAAACTGGAGTTGAGATGCTTATATGGGATGGTGCTTGTGTTGTCCATGAAGAATTTAAAGCCGAGGGTCTTGAAAGACTTATGCAAATCCACCCAGACGCTGGAGTACTAGTCCACCCGGAGTCTCCTAAAGAGGTTATTGCACTTGCAGACGTTGTTGGTTCTACAACTCAACTAATTGAAGCTGCTGCCTCGAGACCTGAAAATACATTCATAGTTGCAACCGACAATGGTATTTTTCACAAAATGAGAGAAGTCGCACCTAACAAAAAATTCATTGAAGCCCCAACTATGGGAGAAGGTGCGGATTGCGAATCTTGCGCTCATTGCGGCTGGATGGCAATGAACAGTCTTGAAAAGTGCCTAGATACATTAAATACTGGAAAAAATGAAATTCAAATTAACAGCCAAATTATCGAGAAAGCGAAGCACTCTATTCATCGTTTGCTAGAATTTACTAAATAACTTTTGGAGAAAATTAAGGTATATGGCAGGACATAGTAAATGGCATAACATCCAGCATAGAAAAGGTGCCCAAGATGCTAAGCGTGGAAAAATATTCACTAAACTCATAAAAGAGATAGTTATTGCTGCGAAAATGGGTGGCGGTGTCCTTGAAAATAATCCATCTCTGCGTGCAGTAATTGACAAAGCTCTCGCTGCTAATATGAAGCGAGATACAATAGAAAATGCCGTCAAACGTGGCTCAGGAGATCTAGAAGGCGAAAACTATGAAGAAATCCGATATGAGGGCTATGGCCTAGGTGGTACTGCCATTATGGTTGACTGCCTAACGGATAACAAAAACCGCACTGTTTCAGATGTAAGGCATGCATTTTCAAAGCATGGAGGCAACCTAGGTACAGATGGCTCAGTATCATATATGTTCACAAAGCAAGGCTTTATAAGCTTTATTTCTGGCGATGAAGATGCAATTATGGAAGTTGCAATAGACTCAGGTGCAGATGATATTATTGTTAATGATGATGGCTCAATCGATGTTGTAACGAGTCCAGAGAATTTTTTCCCAGTAAAAGATGCACTTATCGCTAGCAGTCTCACACCCGAACATTCTCAGATAACTATGGAGCCAGCTAATCGTATTGATCTGAATCTCGAGGATGCTGAAAAATTTATGAAACTTATTGATAGACTTGAGGATCTTGATGATACTCAGGAGGTCTATCATAACGCAGATATTTCGGATGAATTAATGTCGCAGTTATGATTTCATTTCATTCGGGGATTCAAGCACTTCGAAAATTTAAAGTAAAAGCAGTAAATGAGAAAATTAGCTCAAAATTTTCTGACTTAAACCTACTATCTACCGAATATATTCACTTTATTGAAACAGAAAAAGAACTTAATTCTAAAAATAAAAAAAATCTAGACAAACTCTTAAATTACACTCCTCAATTAACCCTCCTAAAGAAGTCTGAAAATATTATAGTTATACCAAGACTTGGAACCATATCACCATGGTCATCAAAGGCAACTGATATAGTACATCTATGCGGAATGACTGAAATCAAAAGAATAGAACGAGGTGTTATTTATCACTTCAATCGACAAATTACAAAGAGCGAGCTAGTTAACATTCTAAAGGTCATCATGGACAAGATGACTGAATCTCATCTCAAAGATCTTAATGATGCAAATTTTCTTTTTGATGAACTTAAACCAAAATCCTTCAATAGCATTGACATTCTTACCCAAGGTAAATTAGCAATTAATAATGCTAATATTGAACTAGGACTTGCATTGAGTGCTGGTGAAATAGATTACCTATATGGTCGTTTTAGTGAATTGCAGCGAAATCCTAGGGATATTGAACTGATGATGTTTGCTCAAGCCAACTCAGAGCACTGTAGACACAAAATTTTTAATGCAGACTGGACAATAGATTCAGAAAAGCAAGCGATTTCACTTTTTGGGATGATTAAACATACTTATCATAAAAACCCTAAAGGCTTGCTATCTGTTTATAGTGACAATTCAGCAGTTATGACTGGCTATCAATCAACATTCTTTGAGCCGAATAAAGAAGGTATTTACAAGTCAAAAATAGCCCATAAAGCGGTCTTAATGAAAGTTGAAACACACAATCACCCAACCGCTATTGCACCGGACCCTGGAGCTGCAACTGGCTCAGGAGGTGAAATCAGAGATGAAGGTGCAACTGGAAGAGGCTCAAAACCAAAGGCAGGTCTCTGCGGCTTTTCAGTATCCAATCTAAAAATACCTCATGCCTTGAACCCTTGGGAAAAGGATTATGGGAAGCCAAAACAGATCGCCTCAGCTCTAGATATCATGATTGAAGGGCCATTAGGAGCGGCAGCGTTTAATAATGAATTTGGTAGGCCAAACACTTGTGGTTATTTTAGAACCTATGAACAAAAAACTAGCAATAATGAAATCAGGGGTTATCACAAACCTATCATGCTTGCTGGAGGTATTGGCAATATTAAAGAAGATCACGTGGAAAAGGGATTGATTTCTGCTGGAGATAAACTGGTAGTTCTTGGTGGCCCTGCAATGCTAATAGGACTTGGAGGAGGTGCCGCCTCAAGTATAGGGAGCGGCGAGCAAAGTGAAGACCTTGACTTTGCTTCAGTACAACGCGCTAACCCTGAAATGCAAAGACGCGCCCAAGAAGTTATTAACTGCTGTATAAATTTAGATGAAAATAACCCCATTGTTTCTATACACGATATTGGAGCTGGAGGACTTTCTAATGGGATCCCAGAGCTTGTTAATGACTCCATGAGGGGCGCTTATCTTCAATTAAGAAATATCCCAAATGATGAAAAAAAAATGTCTCCATTGGAGATATGGTGCAACGAATCTCAGGAAAGATATGTACTTGCCATTAAAGCAGAAAGTGTTCCATTATTTAGTGAGATATGTTCAAGAGAAAGAGCACTATTTTCGATTTTAGGAGAGGCTACTGAAAATCAACATTTGACGGTGGAAGATTCTCACTTTAACAATAAGCCAATTGATCTTGAGATGTCATTGCTTTTTGGATCAACCCCGAAAACACTGATAAATGCTCAGTCTATCTTTAACACTGAAACAGAATTTAGTAATTCAGAGATTAGGCTTGATGAAGCTATTGATCGACTATTAAAATTACCGACAATTGCAAGTAAAAACTTCTTAGTCACTATTGGTGATAGAACTGTTACTGGATTAATTGCCAGAGACCAAATGGTTGGTCCATGGCAAGTTCCAGTTTCCGACTGTGCAATTTCATTATCTGACTATACTGGATATCAAGGTGAAGCAATGTCGATTGGTGAAAAAACACCTCTTGCTCTTATTGATGCTTCAGCTGCAGCTAGAATGAGTGTTGGTGAAGCACTGACCAATTTAATGAGCGCCTATATTGAAGACATAAGCCACATTAACCTATCAGCAAACTGGATGTGTGCAAGCGGCTTTCCAGGCGAAGATGCTAAGCTTTATGAAGCTGTAAAAGCAATTGGATTAGAGCTTTGCCCTGCTCTAGGATTAACAATACCAGTCGGAAAAGATTCAATGTCTATGAGAAGCAGTTGGAGTGAGAATGGGCAAGAAAAATCAGTAACTGCACCACTCTCTCTTATTGTCAGTGCATTCTCTAAAACTCCTGATGCTAGAATTCAAATTACCCCCCTACTCGATACTGAAATTGAGTCTGAACTTTTATTGATTGATCTAGGATTTGGAAAAAATAGAATGGGAGGTTCTTGCTTGGCTCAGGTATACAACCAAATAGGAAAGTCTCCCCCGGATCTTGATGATTCAAAACTGTTTGCTAATTTCTTTTCATTGATTAATCAGTTCAATAAAGAAGGATTAATAAGTGCTTATCATGACCGATCCGATGGAGGTGCAATAACTACATTACTGGAAATGGCTTTTGCATCGCACTGCGGGTTAGATATTCAAACCACTGATCCTATTTTTGAGCTATTTAATGAAGAGTTAGGATGCGTTATCCAAGTTCCTATTATTAATAAATCTCAAGTCCTTGAAAGGATTGAAAAAATAGGGCTTAATGAATGCACAATCTCTATTGCTAAGATTAACGATTCAGACGAAATACTAATTTATCAAAAAGGTCAGTTGTTATTTAGTGATAAACGTGAAAATCTTCAATATAAATGGTCTTCAACCTCCTTTGAGATTTCTAAATTGAGAGATAACCCAATATGTGCCGATTCAGAAAATAAGCAGCTACTAGTTAGCTCAAATGGTTTACAAGTTACACCAAGTTTTGATATCAATAAATCTATTAGCGCTCCTTATATAAATGTTGGTAAAAAACCAAAAATTGCAATTTTAAGGGAGCAAGGAGTTAATGGTCATATTGAGATGGCTGCCGCCTTTACTAAGGCTGGCTTTGATGCAAGTGATGTTCATATGAGTGAAATTCTATCAGGTAAAACTTCACTTTCAATATTTCAAGGAATGGCAGCCTGTGGGGGTTTTTCTTATGGAGATGTCTTGGGTGCAGGAAGAGGTTGGGCTAACTCTATTCTATTTAATAGTCAAGCCAAAGATGAGTTCAGTGAATTCTTTTCTAGAACTGATAGCTTCACATTAGGTGTTTGTAATGGCTGTCAAATGATTTCAAATCTTAAAGAGATTATTCCTGGGTCTGAAAACTGGCCTTCCTTTGAACGTAATACCTCCGAGCAGTTTGAAGCTCGATTTACAAGCGTTCAAATTCAAAAATCAAACTCCCTATTTTTTGATGAAATGGCAGGCTCTATAATGCCAATTGCGATTGCACATGGAGAAGGAAAGGCTTGCTTCAACTCTGCAACTGAAAGTAAAGACAATATCGCGATGCAATATGTTAATTATCATGGCAAACCTACACAAACTTACCCTCATAACCCAAATGGATCTGAAAGTGCAGTTGCAAGTCTTTGCAATGAGTCTGGAAGGGTTACCATTATGATGCCTCACCCTGAACGCGTCTTTAGGGCTATACAAAATTCATGGCATCCAGATGATTGGAAAGAGAGGTCGCCATGGATGAGAATGTTTGAAAATGCAAGAAAGTGGATTGGATAATATTTTTTAAAAAAAATTAAATAAATATACAGAAATGACGCCACACAAAATCATCAAAAGCAATAGAAGAACACTCAGTATTTCAGTTAATGACAATGCTGAGCTTATAGTTCGCGCTCCAAAAAGAGTATCAAATGACCAAATTAAAGAGTTTATTACTGAAAAAGCGAACTGGATTAGCAATAAGCAGACTTTAATAAGGGCTCGTCTTAATGATGTCAAGAAAGAACAAAAAATGCACCTCTATTTAGGAGACCTCTTTCCAATAAAAATAGCCCAAACCGAAGACAGAGAAATTATATTTAATGGCAAAGAATTTATAACTACTACTCAAAATAAGGATGCATTAAATTTATCTTTAAAGTCCTGGTATAAAAAAAAATTCAAAGAAGTTGCGATACCGCGTTTATTTTATTTTGCTAATAAACACAATTTAAAAATTAATCAAGTTAGAGTCAAGGAGCAAAAAACACTCTGGGGGTCGTGCTCTTCTAAAAATAATATCAATTTGAACTACCTATTAATTATGGCGCCATTAAAGGTGATTGACTATGTAATTATTCATGAGTTAGTTCACACTATTCATAAAAATCACTCTGCAAATTTTTGGAAGTCTGTTGAATCAATAATGCCCAACTATGATGATGCTAGGCATTGGCTAAAGGAAAACGGATATAAGTTAAGAAACTTATAGTTAATATATAACTCTAACCGTTATACTTCTCAACGGCCCCTTCCATAGCGGCTTTTAATGTATCTTGCTCTGCCATTTCTAAAATAATATCGCCACCACCTACTAATTCAGAATTGAAGTAGATTTGTGGAAAGGTTGGCCAGTCAGCAAAATCAGGAAGGCTTTGAAAAACTTCCTGGTCTTCAAAAATGTTGACATAAGCAAACTCAACACCGGTTGAAGCTAATGTTTGAGAGGCTCGAGCAGAGAAACCACATTGAGGAAACTGAGGCGTTCCTTTCATATAAATTACGATTGCAGCGCTATCAACTTGTTTTTGAATTTTTTCTAATACGTCCAATATAATACTCCAGATATTTTTCCAACTATTTTAGTATAGTATTAGGCTGACTGTAAAGATTCGTTAAACAATTATTGCTTGATTGCTTGCGAAACGACATACTTTTGGCCCTGCTTTAATTTTTTGTAGTTACCAAATACTGATTTAAAATTACTTTTAATAAAATCTTTTAAGCCATTAATTGAGACCACCGTAATACTGCCACCAGGTTTTAAAGCTTCCAAGGCATCATAAAGGATAATCGATAACTGTTCACGTCCAACCTTAGCAGGAATATTTGAAATAATCTTGTCAAATTTAATATCATCTGGAACCTGCAAAAAAGCATCTGAAAGATAAGCCTTTGCATTGCTAATGTTGTTAAGTTTTGCATTGAAATTTGCAAGCTCAACAGCAACGAAGTCCTTGTCAACCATATGGACTTGGCCTTTTGTACAATGCTTTGCTAATGCAAGACCAATTGGACCATAGCCACAACCCAAATCTAAACAATCATCATCAATACTAACACTAATATATTTCATCAATAGAATGGTTCCGTCGTCTATTGATCGAGGACTAAATACTCCCCACCTAGAATGCAATTTAAGGCTGCAGTCAAATAGATTGACATCGAGCACGATGTCTTTTTTTAAATTAGAAATATCTTTACGTTCAAACATCAGTTTGTTTTTGTTTTATTTTTGTTGAAATTATTTTATGAGCTTCATCCCCTATATGGCTTTCTCCTCGAGCCTTTGAAAGTTGGACTTGTTTTTCTCTTTCACGATATCGGCTTACCTGAGAGGAGTTCTTAGTGCCATAACAGCGAGGACATGAGGCTCCTTTTTCATAATGTGGATGCTTTTTATCTTCCTCTGTTATGGGGAATCTGCAAGCATGGCACTGATCATATTTCCCTAGTTCAAGTTTGTGCTTGACCGCAACTCTATCGTCAAAAACAAAGCATTCTCCCTCCCATAGACTTTCGGCTTCTTCAACCTCTTCAAGGTATTTTAGAATTCCACCTTGTAAATGGTAAACATTTTCAAAGCCCTCTGATTTTAAGTAAGCAGTAGACTTTTCACAGCGAATGCCACCTGTACAAAACATTGCAATCTTTTTATTTCGATATTTTTCCAAGTTATTCTTTGTGTAATTTGGAAACTCTCGAAATGTTTCAGTATTAGGATTAATCGCACCCTTAAAACTACCGATTTCATATTCATAATTGTTTCGAGTATCAATTAAAACAACCTCAGGATCATTAATGAACTCATTCCAATCGCTTGGTTTAACATATGTTCCAGAAGAATGCGTCGGATCAATATCAGAAATACCTAAAGTTACTATCTCTTTTTTTAACTTAACTTTGAGTCTATTAAATGGAGGCTTTACACTATATGAGTATTTATAACTTATGTCAGCTAGCCTTTTATCGGATTGGAGATAAGCAAGAACTTCCTCAATATTGGTTTTTTCACCAGCAATAGTGCCATTAATGCCTTCTCTAGCAAGCAATAATGTACCTCTAACATTCAATAATTCCATAAATTTCTTTAAAGGTTTCTTTATTTTTTCAAAGTCATCTAGCCTTGTAAACTTATAGAGAGCGCAAATAGTAATCATAATTCTGAAGTGATAGTTAATGAATCAATTTTACTATTCACTTACATAAATTTTATAATTTTTTTAGACTAGCAAAACGACTTCTATAACTTCATGAGTGCTTAGTTAATTTTAATAATGAGCAGTGTATAATGTTGTGCTTCGATTTAAAACAGTTAGCCCAATAATTTATCTCAAAATGCTAAACGATATTCAATACCCTAGTGATTTAAAAAATCTTAATATTGACGAATTAAATTCTCTTGCAGAAGAAATTAAATTATTTTTAGTTGATAGTCTTGATAAAACTGGTGGTCATCTTAGTTCCAACCTTGGCACAATTGAATTAACCTTGGCATTGCATTATGTATTTGATACACCCAANGACACCTTTGTTTGGGATGTAGGTCACCAAGCATATACTCATAAAATCCTCACTGGTAGAAAAGAATTAATGTCATCTTTACGTCAAAAAGGTGGCATATCAGGCTTTACAAAAAGAAGNGAAAGTGAACATGATGCNTTTGGCGCAGGCCATTCATCAACTTCAATAAGTGCNGCTCTAGGAATTGCAATTGCAAATAAATTACAGCAAAACTCTAATACTTCCATTGCTGTGATTGGAGATGGAGCATTGACAGGNGGCATGTCGTTTGAAGCCCTAAATCATGCAGGAGACACCGATGNAAATCTACTCATCGTTCTTAATGATAATGACATGTCTATTTCAAAAAATGTTGGCGCTTTAAGTAAATACCTAACAAGACTTATCTCTGGAAAGATTTATTCAACAATGAAGTCAAAATCTTTGGAGTTCCTAGAAAGACTTCCTCGAATTCAAAAATTTGCGAAACGCTCTGAAGAGCATCTCAAAGGAATGATTCTTCCTGGTACACTTTTTGAGGAGNTAGGTGTTGATTATTTTGGACCTATAGATGGTCATGATATTTCGATACTCATCAAGACTCTCCAAAACCTAAAAAATATCGACAAACCTCGAATCCTTCATATCATGACTAAAAAAGGTCATGGAGTAGAAGCAGCCGAACAAAATCCATTGAAGTATCATGGCGTTTCACCTCCATCNANCTCTAATAATAATTTTCCAAGTTACAGCAAAGTCTTTGGTGATTGGCTTTGTAATACTGCCACTAACGATGAGAGATTAATAGGGATTACCCCAGCAATGTCAGAAGGGTCAGGAATGGTTGAGTTTTCGACAATGTTTCCAGAGCGCTTTTTCGATGTAGCAATTGCTGAACAACATGCAGTCACACTAGCTGGCGGAATGGCTACTAAAGGTTTGAAGCCTGTTGTAGCAATATACTCCACTTTCCTACAGCGTGGTTATGATCAATTTATACATGACATTGCTTTACAAAACTTAAATGTCCTTTTTGCAATTGATCGTGCCGGACTTGTTGGCGCNGATGGAGCAACTCATGCAGGAATTTTTGATTTAAGCTTTTTAAGGTGCATACCTAATATTGTTATTATGGCGCCAAGTTCATCTCTTGAAATGTATAAAGCTCTAAATGCAGCTCATAATCTAAATGGGCCAGTCTGTGTAAGATTTCCTAGAGGAAAGTCTCATATTGAANAATTCAAAACTGATGAAGTAATNGAAATTGGAAAAGCCAACATTATTAGAAATGGAAAAGATATTGCAATTTTTGCATTTGGCAATATGATAGAACCTTCTATCAAGGCGGGTAATGAGCTTGACGCAACCGTTATCGATATGAGATTTATTAAGCCACTAGATGAAGATTTAATAATCAANATTGCAAACACNAATAAAAAATTAATATCAATAGAGGACAACACTATTACTGGTGGNGCTGGGAGTGCAATAAATGAATTATTACAGAGAAACAAAATTAGAACNCCACTAAACATTCTAGGTGTACCGGATCGTATTACAGAGCATGGATCACAAAATGAGCTTTATGAGCTTTATGGCCTAGATGCTATGCATATNGTCAAAGTTGGAAGTAGTTAAGGTGAAAGAAATTTTAANAAAATACAGTCCTAAGCGTGAAAATGTTAATTTAGGGTGGTTAAATAAACATCTAACTGATCCAGAACTTTGGAAATGGAATAAGAAAACCATTGCTAAAGCTTTTGCTATTGGATTCTTTTGCGCNTTCCTACCAATGCCAGCACATACCCTTTTAGCGGCAATTTTAGCGGTTGTATTTTCTGCTAACATTCTTCTATCAATGTTTATGGTCTGGGTAAACAACCCAATTACGATGGTTCCAATTTATTACTTCANCTACAAATTAGGTGCGTCAATTATGGGTATTGAGATNGATCNAGATTTNGAATTTTCATTTGGCTATTTAATGNATAATTTCGGTGCCGCCACAATAGCCTTGTGGATTGGAGGAATAATTGTCTCTATTGTGTCTGCAATATTAGGGTATTTTTCAATTATTACAATATACAAATACAAAGCANTCAAGAGAGTTAAACGTTGGAAATAGGAATACGCTTCCTAATATTAGCCTCAAGAGTATCAACCAGTGATTTATTCTCAACTTTACTGTGAGTTTTACCATCTATATAAAGTAAATTTGGAGAGCCACCTGTAACACCTACACTAACCCCTTTAGCCTCGCCTGGTCCATTAACTACACACCCAATAACAGCAACATCGATCGACTCAGTAACATCTTCTAAGCGCGCCTCTAGTTCGTTTACAACTGAAATAACATCAAACTTCTGTCTTGAGCACGAAGGACAAGCAATCAAATTAACCCCTTTCTTTCTTAAGTGTAGTGATTTTAAAATATCGAAACCAACCTTTACCTCATCAACAGGGTCAGATGCAAGTGAGACTCTTATCGTATCACCAATACCTTCACTTAAAAGTAGGCCCATTCCAATTGATGATTTGACAGTACCAGATCGAAATGAACCAGCCTCGGTAATACCTAAATGAAGTGGATTATCTATCTGAGAAGCNAATTGACGATATGCAAATACAGTCATAAAAACTTCNGAAGCCTTAAGGGAGACCTTATAGTTATCAAAGCTAAGCNTATCTAGAATATCAATATGCCTAAATGCGGACTCTACCATTGCCTCTGGAGTGGGTTCGGTATATTTTTTCTGTAAATCCTTCTCCAAAGAGCCAGCATTAACTCCAATACGAATAGGTATTCCATTATCTTTCGCTGAAGCAACAACTTCTCTTATACGGTCTTCTTTACCAATATTTCCTGGATTGATTCGAAGGCAGTCTGCGCCATATTTAGCAACCTTTAAGGCAATTTTATAATCAAAATGGATATCAGTAATTAAAGGAATATTAACGCTTTTTTTGATTTTTTTAAAAGCCTCTGCAGCTTCCATTGTGGGTATTGAAACCCTGACTAGATCAGCACCTGCCTTCTCAAGAGAAAGGATTTGTGAAACCGTAGAATTAACATCACAAGTATCTGTATTTGTCATGCTTTGGACGCTAATAGGCGCATCGCCACCAATAGCAACATCGCCGACGAATATTTGCCTAGAGAGCCGTCTTTTAATTTTGTGTATTTGCTTCATAAGTAGTTATTATTTCATCCAATCTTTCAGTTTCTTTTTCAAGTATTGGAGATGAATTTGGCTGCTCAATATTATCAACAACAGTCTCTATTTTTTCTTCAAAATTATTTGGCTGACTAATTATGATTGAGCTNGATTTATTTTCACCGATTTCTATATCCTGAAAATAATACCAGATACCNCTAAAAATTAAAAAAAACAAAAGAAACCATAACAGCTTACTTTTTATCCGTTTTTTCTTTTTAGGATAGTAATTGATTCCTTCCAACATTTCTTCTACTCTTATCTAATACTTTTCCAGCTAGTTGACCACAGGCAGCATCAACATCATCACCTCTAGTTCTTCTCGTGGTTGTTCGAATTCCTGATCGATATAAAATGTCTTGAAACTTATCAATAGTAGTGTCTTTTGAGGTTTTATATTTAGTTTCTGGAAATGGATTGAAAGGAATTAAGTTGACTTTAGCAGACTCACCTTGAAACCAAAAATTTAGTAACTTCGAGAGTGAANGAGCATGTTCGATAGAATCATTAACNCCTTCAAGCATCACATACTCAAACATTACATGTCTTTCCTGAGTTCCTGCATTTAAGTAATAATGACAAGCCTTCATCAACTCTTTTATAGGGTATTTTTGATTAATTGGAACAAGTATATCCCTTAATTCATCGTTAGGTGCGTGCAAAGAGATAGCTAAGCTGACTGGAACTTTATCTGACATTCTGATTAATGCAGGAACAATNCCNGAAGAAGAAACAGTAACCCTNCTTCTAGANAGCCCAAAAGCCCAATCATCTAATAATATCTCGCACGCATCATAAACNGGNGATTCATTAAGCAAAGGNTCNCCCATCCCCATAAATACTACATTAGAAACACGTTTATCTTTTTCTTTTAAATGGTTTTGAGCAATTAATACCTGAGCAATAATCTCATGATTTTTGAGATTACGATTAAAGCCTTGATAACCAGTAGAGCAAAAAGTACATGCTAGAGCGCAGCCAACTTGTGAAGATATACATAAGGTACCCCTATCTTTTTGAGGTATATAAACTGTTTCAATATGATTTTCTTCACCAAGCTTAATAACCCACTTAATAACGCCATCCTTTGAGTGACTCATAGAAGTCACTTCAGGTAAGTCAATAGAAGCTATTGCTTGGAGCTTTTGCCTTAAGTCCTTAGAAAAATTATGCATGTCACCAAAGTCAGAGGCACCTTGGTGATAAATCCATTGCATAATTTGTTTTGTACGAAACGGCTTTTCGTTTAAGTCAGAAAAAAACTTCTTAAGCTTACTTTGGGTAAATCCTAATAAGTTTTGTTTTTCTAACATAAGAAAAGTTTCTCTTTAGTATGCTTATCTAGTTCTCGGACAAACACCATCATCGCCAAAGAAGTAGGCAATTTCAATTTCTGCATTTTCTCGTGAATCAGAACCATGCACTGCATTTTCATCCAAAGATTCAGCAAAGTCAGCCCTAATAGTTCCAGCATCTGCCTCTTTTGGATTTGTAGCACCCATAATTTCACGATGCTTCGCAACTGCATTATCACCCTCAAGCACCTGAACCATTACAGGACCAGACGTCATAAAAGCCACTAGATCATTAAAAAAAGGTCTTTCTTGGTGAACAGCATAGAATCCACCAGCCATTGTATTATCCAAATGTATCATTTTTGACGCAACAATTTTAAAGCCCGCATTCTCAAAACGAGAGTAAATTTCACCAATTACATTTTTAGCTACTGCATCTGGTTTAATTATTGATAAAGTTCGCTCCATGGATAATCTCCAATTATTTAAAAAAGCGAGTATTTTACCATGCAGTTGAATATTTCTTAACTTTAGAGATAAAAAATACAATACTCAATTACCAAGTTAAAAAATTCAATGTGCTAAACTTTCTTTAAAGATCTTTTTCGACGACAATAATCAAATAAATCAAATCCTCTGAAATAAGCACTAGCTATTGGCAAAAACCATGGCTTACCAAAATAGTATAGCCTCGTTTCTAAAGGTGTTTGCTCAAAAACAGTAGCCCTTTGATTGGGATTTAATATTTTAAGTGCGGCTTTGTGTCCCAAGTAAGGAGCCATCGCAACTCCATTTCCGCAATAGCCGAGTGCAGAATAGATCCCTTTATTACTACTAAGATTTGGCAGTTGACTAAAACTAAACCCTGTAAAGCCTGTCCAACAATGACTAATTTCAACATCAACTAGGGAAGGGAAAATTTCAGTCAACATCTTTCTGAGAGTAGGCAATGCTTCTTCAGCCTTCATTGCATGCATAGCTGCTCGAGTTCCTAGCATTATTCTTCTGCCACATGGAGTTGCCCGATAATAACAATAGCGTTTTCGAGTTTCAACCATACAGTGACCCCCTGGTAAAAGAGACTGTACCTTGTCTTTACCAATATCTCCCGTTGTTATAATAAAGCTAGGCACAGGCAATACACGACGAGATAAATATCTTGAAAGTTTTGATCGAGTATAGCCATTAGTTGCCATGAGAACCTGTTGACACTGAATCGATGAGGTTGAAGTTAAAACATTAAATGTAGGTTCGCGTGATTTAGATATATTATTAACTTGGATTACTGGCCTACTTCCAAAAACCTTTGCTCCTGCATTTATGGCAAGATTCAATAACCCATAATGAAATTTACGGGGCTGGACAGCTCCATGGTCTTGATAAAATTGCCCTCCAAAATATAAATCAGTTTCTATGGATTCAGACATCAATTCAGGCTCTATCATATTTGAATTGAAGTGCTCGATAGCTTTTAATTTTTTTAAGTTTCTTGACATATTAATTTGATCCTGAGGCAACCATGAGGTTCTTAATCTTCCGCATATTTGTAATTCACAATCAATATTATTTTCTTTAATCAAGTTAGTTGTAAAAGCAAGAGAGGCATTAGCTTCCTTATGTAATTGAGCTGCAATTTCTATGCCATATTTTTGAACCGCTTTTTCAGATGAAACCTTATGACCAGATCCTAACATCCCTCCATTTCTTGTACTAGCACCATAACCAATAACTTCAGAATCAAGAACTATTACTTTTTTACCTGCTTTAGATAAAGTAAGTGCAGCACTTAAACCCGTGTAACCCGCCCCAACAATTACAACATCTGCGCTAGAAGGTAATTTATTATTATTTTCGAATTGTGGCTGATCATCCCACCAGTATGGAGTAAATTTAGTCATTTAATTTTCTATGAATTATAAAAAAAGGCGCCTAAGCGCCTTCATTTAACTTTCTGTAAAACTGTATTAATTACAAGCTTCTTTCAATGCTTTACCAGCTTTAAATGCTGCCACATTAGAAGCCTTAATTTGAATAGTTGCCCCTGTTTGTGGATTACGGCCAGTACGAGCTGCGCGACTCCTAACAACAAAGCTGCCAAAGCCAGTAAGTTGAACACCGCCACCACTAGCCATTTCTGAAGTAATGGCACCAGTAGTTGCATTCAATGCTCTTGCAGCATCAGCTTTCGACAAGTTAGCACCTGAAGCAATTGCATCAATTAATTCTGATTTATTCATTTTAATTCTCTCCAATAAAAGTTTGTTAAACAAAAACAGATAAAACGGAAGAGGTCTACTTTTACACCTTTTTCAGGAGGAAAGAATCAAAAGAAACCATCTGCCTCCAACGCTGTATCTGAGATTCATTGTACTATCAAAATAAAGTTATTTGAAAATAATTACAAAATTATTTTGTAATTTAACGATTACTGTCCTTCAATGCCCTAGCTTTTTCCAATTTCCAATCCCTTTCTTTGATATCTTGACGCTTGTCATGAGCTTTTTTTCCTTTGGCTACTCCAATCTCTAATTTCACTCTCCCTCTTGCCCAATACATTTTTAAAGGAATAACTGTAGCACCTTTCTGAGTTATCTTTTCTCGCAAGCGATTAATCTCGATTCTGTTTAGTAATAATTTTCTAGTTCTTGTTGGATCACATTCCACATGACTTGAGGCCGAATTAAGCGGCGATATATGTGCACCAAAAAGAAAGAGCTCATTGTTTTTATAGATGACATAGCTTTCTTTTATTTGCACTTTATTATCCCTAAGACTTTTGACCTCCCATCCCTGTAAACTTAGGCCAGCTTCTAGGCTTTGTTCGATAAAATAGTCATGCCTTGCTTTTTTATTTAGAGCAATAGTATTTGAATTATCTTTTTTATTTTTTGCCATGCATCATATTTCAAAAAGTGCGATTGTTCCATACACACCTCAGCAGATGTTTGAGCTAGTTAATAATATCGATGACTACTCTCAATTCTTAAACTGGTGTGACTCCTCCTCTATTTTAAATCAATCTGACAATCAAATCACTGCCTCAGTTCATATTAATCAAGGAGGCCTTAAACAGTCATTTTCAACACTAAATACTTTAACTCCTTATAAATCCATAGAAATGCAGTTACTTGATGGTCCTTTTGATGAACTCTCAGGAGAATGGCGCTTTGAAACTCTTGGTGAAAATGCTTCAAAAGTCCACTTAACTCTTCAATTTAAATTTAAATCAATGCTCATTGATATGGCACTTTCTCCTATCTTTAAAAGTATAGCCAATTCACAATTGGATGCCTTTGTTGCAAGAGCAAAATATATTTATGGCTAAAATTATTGCTCTAAACAAACCTTTTGGTGTTATTTGTCAATTCAGTGGAGATGAAAAAACACTTGCAGAGTATATTGATATACCTAATATCTATCCAGTGGGAAGGCTTGACAAAGACTCTGAAGGTTTGGTTATATTGACTGATGACGGAAAGCTCCAAAATAAGATATCTCACCCAAAATATAACAAGATCAAAACCTATATTGTTCAGGTCGAAGGTGAAATTAATGATACTGCAACCATGGCTCTTGAGAAAGGTGTTGAGCTTAAAGATGGAATTACTAAGCCTGCAACTGTTAAGAAAATTGAAGAGCCAAGTTGGCTTTGGACGAGATCGCCTCCGATTAGAGTTAGAAAAAATATTCCCACATCATGGATTGAAATCTCAATTATTGAAGGCAAAAACCGTCAAGTTAGAAGAATGACTGCGAGCGTTGGCTTCCCCACCTTAAGACTAATACGAACAAGTATTGATCAATGGAATTTAGGTAATTTACCCTCAGGATCTTATGTCACTCTTTAAACTAGCCTATGAAGCTCTTATGTGCAACGAGATTAATGAAAAAATTCGTTTAACAAACGAGTTGTTGAATTATCATATTTCAAATAATAATGTTAATTCTAAATTCACTGTTAAAAAAATACTAGTTCCTGGTAGGCCTATAAAACCGAATTTAATTGACTTTAAAGGTTCACCGAAGCGTGACCCGTCAGAACTTGGGATGATAAAAAATATTCATGCTATCTGTCATATTGAGTTTAATGCAATTAATTTGGCTTTAGATGCGATATACAGATTTCAGGAGATGCCTATTCAGTTTTATATTGACTGGATAAAGGTTGCTACTGAAGAGACAATACATTTTTCTCTTTTAAGAAAGTATCTTCAAACGCTTGGTTATGATTATGGTGACTTTGATTCCCATAATGGTTTATGGCAAATGACTGTCGACACTGACTATGATGTTTTATCCAGAATGGCTCTAGTTCCGAGAGTCTTGGAAGCTCGTGGATTAGATGTCACCCCTAGCATTAAAAACAAGTTTAAACACTCAAAGTTTAATGAAATGGTTGGAATTTTGGATATTATTTTTCGTGATGAAATTGGACATGTAAAGATTGGGAACTACTGGTATCAAAATCTATGCAGTGAGAGAGATATAGATCCAATCAAAACATTTGATTCATTGATTAAAAAACATATCGGCTCAAATTTGCGAGGACCTTTTAACACTGAAGCAAGACTTTTATCAAACTTCAGCCAAACAGAGCTAGACTATCTTGAACACCCCGAGTTAGTAAATACTAACTAATTTCATCCATCGCCTGGTTTGCTAGAAGGTCAGCCATGTCATTTCCTGGGTCATCACTATGCCCTTTAACCCAATGCCAATTTACCGAAAACTCTTGATTAAGAGCATCTAAACGTTTCCAAAGATCAACATTTTTTACTGGTTTTTTATTAGCAGTTTTCCAACCCTTTGCTTTCCAGCCATCAATCCATTCATTAATACCTTGAATAACATACTTTGAATCAGTATATAAATCGACGATAATGTCACTTGACTTAAGAACCTCTAAAGCTCTAATTGAAGCAGTAAGCTCCATTTTATTGTTAGTAGTATTTAACTCAGACCCTTTTAGTTTTTTGTCATGATCTTTATAGCGAAGCCACACTCCCCACCCCCCAATTCCTGGGTTGCCTCGACATCCACCATCTGTATATATTACAATTTTTTCCATAATTTAACTATCTACATTAATTTGCATCCAAAACTCAAGCAATGCTAAATGCCACAACCTTGAGCCATTTAATGAGGTCATATAATCTCTCGGGGAATTAATCACCTTATTAATATATTTCTGGTCAAAAATTCCCCTATGACGACAAGAGCTAGACAAAAGTATATCAGACATAAATTCCAAGAAATCACCCTGAATATACTTCAATGCTGGCATTGGAAAATACCCCTTCTTTCGATCAATTACCGAGCTAGGTAAAAGTTCACGTGCAATTTTCTTGAGAGGATACTTCCCCTCTTCTCTCATTTTCAAAGAGGGTGGTATTTTCAAAGCCCACTCCACAAGCTCAGTATCCATAAAGGGTACCCTTGCCTCAAGACCCCACGCCATAGTCATATTGTCTACTCGTTTTACAGGATCATCAACAATCAATCTTGTCATATCAGTACGAAATACTTTGTCTATAAAAGAGTCTGCGCCTGGCTTTAAAAATTCCTTACTTAGCCATTTATGAGTATGGTTTTCTCCTTGATAAATTGGCATGACAGTTTGTAAATACTCATCGTGAGGTCTATCAACATAGTGCTTGGAAAAGCTTTCAATTTCATCGCCATGCTCTTTAGCCATTCTAGGATACCAAAAATAACCAGCAAAAGCTTCATCTGCGCCTTGCCCAGATAAAACAACTTTAGTATGTTTTGAGACCTGCTCAGAGAGCAAGTAAAAGGCTATTGCATCTTGTCCAACCATTGGCTCAGACATATTCATTACTGCTTCTGACAATCTAGGTAATACCTCTTGATTACTTAATAAATATTTTTTATGATCAGTTTTAAATTTAGATACTACTTGATCTGAATACTCAAACTCACTCCCAGATTCATCATCAATATCTTCAAATCCAATAGAAAAAGTACGAATATCTCTATGCTCTGCCTCTTTAAGTAATGCAACAATAAGTGAAGAATCAAGACCTCCAGAGAGCAACACACCTATAGGAACATCTGAAGCAGCCATCCTTTTAGTTACTGCTGCAGTAAGCAGTTCATGGGTTCTAGCAATATAATCTTGCTCTGAAACATTACCTTCAGGCCTAGTTGCGCTAGGATGCCAATAGGTTTGTTCCTTTATATCTCCTTTTTCACTTAATACAATATATGTGCCAGGTTTTAATTTCTTAATTCCATTAATAATAGTATTTGGAGCTGGAACAGCGCCATGAAGAGATAGTTGTTGTTGTAAAGCAATGGGGTTTACACTTTTATCAAGATCTTGAGTTAATAATGCTTGTGAGTTTGAAGCAAAAGTAAAAGCTTTATTAGTCAAATTATAGTAAAGAGGCTTAATGCCCATTCTATCTCTAGCGATAAAAAGTTTCTTGGAAGGTTTATCCCAAATTGCAAAAGCAAACATACCATCTAAGTGGTGAACACAATCCTCTCCCCAGTAATGATATGCCTTAATGATGACTTCGGTATCAGAACTCGAAAAAAATGAATAACCCTTGCCAATTAATCTTGAACGGAGTTGTTTATAGTTATAAATTGTGCCGTTAAATACTAAAGTCAATTTTAGAAGACTATCTATCATTGGCTGGGAGCCAGAGCTTGACAAATCAATAATACTTAATCGTTGATGTCCAAAACCAATCTTACCCTCAAGCCACTTTCCATTTGAATCTGGCCCTCTTCTGGCAAGCTTGTTCATCATATTGTCTAAAGATTCTGAAGAAGGAGTGCCTCCATCAAATCTAAGCTGACCACAAATACCACACATAAACTATAAAGCCTTAACCATTAAATTTAAATACCAAACAACCTCCTAGCAATATAGATACTTGTTAATATATTTCTATAATTGAGGTTGAGTTAGAAATGTAAAATAGTCATTTTATCAAGTATTACTTAGTAATAATGGCCGAAACACTTTACGACAAACTAATGAGTGCTCATATAGTTCGTGAGCAGGAT
Source organism: Thiotrichales bacterium (assembly GCA_002698045.1). Taxonomy (GTDB): domain Bacteria; phylum Pseudomonadota; class Gammaproteobacteria; order PS1; family Pseudothioglobaceae; genus Pseudothioglobus. Next base: position 23,273 of record NZUR01000032.1, read on the forward strand.
GGTGCAACTCTTATATATATTGATCGCCAGCTCATTCATGAAGTCACTTCGCCCCAGGCATTTGAAGGACTTACACTTTCAGGAAGAAAACTATGGCGTAACAAGTCAAACCTAGCAGTGCCTGATCATAATGTTCCAACAACTGAGAGATCAAGTGGTGTAAATAGTATTACCGATCCCGTCTCTAGGCTTCAAGTTGAAACCCTAGATAAGAATTGTAAAACCTTCGATATTAATGAAATCCAAATGAATGACATTCGTCAAGGTATTGTTCATGTTATTGGTCCTGAGCAAGGTGCAACTCTTCCAGGAATGAGTATTGTATGTGGCGATTCCCATACAACAACACATGGCGCCTTAGGTGCCTTAGCTTTTGGTATTGGCACCTCTGAAGTCGAGCATGTTCTTGCAACAGGTTGCCTATGGCAGAACAAAGCTAAAAATATGAAAATTGAAGTTAACGGCGATTTGGGTGACAATATTAGTGCTAAAGATCTTGCACTATATGTAATTGGAAAAATTGGTACTGCGGGTGGAACTGGATTTGCAATTGAGTTTTGTGGTACTGCTATTCAATCTATGAGTATAGAAGGTAGGATGACCCTATGTAATATGTCAATTGAAGCAGGAGCAAAGGTTGGAATAGTTGCAGTAGATGATAAGACTGTTGATTACGTTAAAGGGAGGCCTTTTACACCTATAGATGAGAATTGGGACTTAGCTTTAGAATATTGGAAGACTTTGCATAGCGATGATGATGCACATTTTGATGAATCAATTGTAATAGACGCTAGCATGATTAAACCTCAAGTAACTTGGGGTACATCACCTGAGATGGTGGTTGATATAAATGGCTCAACACCTGACCCAGAAAAAGAAAAAGACCAAGTAAAAGCGGAAAGTATTCGTAACGCACTAAAATATATTCATCTAAAACCCAACACTTCATTAAGTTCAGTTGCAATAGATAAAGTTTTTATAGGTTCCTGTACAAACTCAAGGATTGAAGACTTACGCATAGCCGCTTCAGTTGCCAAAGGTAAAAAAATTGCTGACAATATAAAACTTGCACTTGTCGTACCAGGTTCTGGGCTCGTCAAACAGCAGGCTGAAGCTGAAGGGCTCGATCAAATTTTTAAAGATGCAGGTTTTGAGTGGCGAGAGCCCGGATGTTCAATGTGTCTAGCTATGAATGCTGATAAATTAGAGCCTGGAGAGAGATGTGCAAGTACCTCAAATAGAAACTTTGAAGGCAGGCAAGGCCAAGGCTCATTTACCCATCTAGTTAGCCCAGCTATTGCTGCAGCGAGCGCGATTGCAGGTCATTTTTCAGGAGTAGATTCATGAAAAAATTTACCTCATTAAGCTCTATTGCTATGCCTCTAGATCGAGCAAATATTGACACTGATGCTATCATTCCAAAACAATTCTTAAAATCAATAAAAAGAAGTGGTTTCGGACCTAACTTATTTGATGAATGGCGTTATCTAGATCACGGTGAAGTTGGAATGGATAATTCAATACGCCCAATTAATACTGACTTTGTTTTAAACAATCCACAATATTCAGGTGCTCAAATTCTTTTAACAAGAAGAAACTTTGGTTGTGGCTCTTCTAGAGAGCATGCCCCTTGGGCTCTAGAGGATTTTGGATTTCGTGCTATTATTGCACCTAGCTTTGCAGATATATTCTATAACAATTGTTTTAAAAATGGCATTCTTCCGATTGTTTTAAGTCATGAAATTGTTGATAATTTATTTAAATATAGCGGTAATATAGTTATCAATCTTGAGGATCAAACTGTTAAAACACAGAACCAGGTATTTAATTTTGATGTTGACGCTGAGAGAAAACGTAGACTTCTTAATGGTCTTGATGATATTGGTTTAACATTGCAATATGAAAATCAAATACGTTCTTTTGAGACAGAACACTTTAACAAGTTCCCTTGGCTATGATTGGTCATCTTAAAGGTCAAATAATTAGTAAGAATCCACCCGAAATTCTTATGGAGGTTGGTGGTATTGGCTATGAATTACTCTGTCCAATGTCAACATTCTATGAGCTGGGTAATCCGAATGATGAGATTTTACTTTTTACACACCTCAGCATTAAAGAGGATGCTCATACGCTATTTGGATTTATATCTAAAGATGAAAAAAATATCTTTAGAGAATTAATAAGAGTTAACGGTGTGGGGCCTAAAGTTGCACTTGCAATATTGTCGCACCTTTCTGTAACCTCTCTTATTGAGTGTATTGCCACTGAAGACTCAGATCTTTTAGCAAAAACCCCTGGTATTGGTAAAAAGACTGCA
>NZUR01000033.1 GCA_002698045.1 Thiotrichales bacterium
AAAAATAATTGCCAGTATTATTAATACATTGCCATAATTAGCAATAATTTCCATATTAAAACTCCAACATCTATTTAGTTAACATGACTTCAAAACGAGAGCCTACTTTTTGTGCTGCATCTGCGGTCTCACCGAGCCATTCAATAGCTCTATAATAAAACATTACGTCTACTGGAGCTAGGCTGGATTCTAATGCAAACAACTTTTCACGAATCTTGCTTTGAGCTATATCAGTGTCATGCTCAAGTTCATTGATTTTTTTAATCATCTGATCAACAATTTTACGTTCACGACTACTGAATGCGGTTTCTAATAACTCATCTAGCTCATTGATAGCTACTAATGCAGCAGCTGAGGTTTTAATACAAAGTCCAGTCAGATTTATGAAATCTTCTGAAAACTCTTTAGGAAATACCATACGACGAGTCATCATTAAGCCCGCAAGATCTTTAGTAATATTAGCAATAGAGTCTTGGATTAAGAGTACATCTAACAAGTCTCTACGAGAAAAGGGCATCATAAATGTACTAGGCAAATTCATTCTTAACTTTTTCTTTAGCTTGTCTGCTTTGTGCTCTTTTTGTGCAATTGAAATTTGAGCTGCTTGGGCTTTCTCCCAATCCTCTGCATTAGCAGCCTTAGCAAAAACTCCAAACTCCTTAATGCAGGAGTGCACCTTTTTCATGTGTTGTTGCAAGGGACTTATTGGTGACTTGCCGAATAAACTACTGATATTACCTTTATTAGTCATAACTTTTTTTAACTCCAAGAATGAATAAACATTTTAATCTAAATAACAATAAAAAATTAGTTGCAATAAAAAATGCAAATTATAAAGTGTAACATTATACAAAGAAATTTTTTACATTAGGCATCATGAAAAACCACCTCCCAAACAATAGTATTTCTACGATTATCTTAGCTGCAGGGCAAGGCACTAGAATGAAATCTAATGTGACTAAGGTGCTTCATCAATTGGGTGGTAAATTCCTATTACAGCACGTTATTGATGCTGCCTTACCACTNACTGAATCTATCAGTGTAGTTGTAGGTCATAATTCTGAGTCAGTTAAAAATATTATAAATACTAATAATAATATTAATTGGGTATTTCAAAAAAACCAACTTGGAACNGGGCATGCTGTTAAAGAAGCGATACCAAGCATTGCAGATAACTCTATTTGNCTTATTCTTTATGGCGATGTGCCNCTCATTCAGACTAACACATTAANTACTTTAATTAAAAAAGCAGAANCNACAGGATTTTCNATTCTCACTGTGATTCAAAAAAANCCTTCTGGTTATGGGCGAATAATAAGAAACTCAAGTCAAGCTATACAATCTATTNTNGAGCACNANGATGCAACACCTGAAGAACTTGAAATAGATGAAATTAATTCAGGCATCATGGCGGTAANAGGTCTTCTGTTAAAAAAATANTTAAACGAACTTAAGCCCAACAATTCACAAGGCGAANTCTACCTTACTGATATTGTTGAAAAAGCAGTCAAAGATGATGTTANTATTACATCATTTACTTGTNAGAATTCGTCAGAAGTCATGGGAATCAATACTAAAAATAATTTGGCAGAAGCTGAAAGGGTATACCAACAAAAGTTAGCGCAAAGTTTTATGNCTAATGGTCTCACTCTTAAAGATCCAAGCCGTTTTGATTGCCGTGGAAATTTAATCTTTGGTAGTGACTGCATAATTGATGTTAACGTTATNTTTGAAGGTGATAATCAACTTGGCAATAATGTTGTAATTGCTTCTAACTGTATTATAAAAAACNCTAAAATCGGTGATCATGCTGATATCAAGCAAAATTCAACTATTGAGNATTCAACTATTGGAAGCCATACCAGTATNGGNCCTTTTGCTCGTATTCGTCCAGAAACTAGGGTAGGTGATNATGCCAAAATTGGTAATTTTGTTGAAGTAAAAAAATCCTCAATAGGTAACAACTCTAAAGTTTCACACCTNAGTTATATTGGTGATAGTTTAGTAGGAAAAGATGTAAATATTGGAGCTGGAGTAATAACTTGCAATTATGATGGTGTAAATAAACACCAAACAGTGATTGATGATGGTGTTTTTGTTGGCTCTAATTCTCAATTAATTGCACCCGTAACTATTGGTAAAAATGCAACAATAGGTGCTGGATCAACTATTACNCAGGATGTTCCTAGTGAAAAACTTACGTTGAGTCGAAATAAGCAAGCAACAATTAGTAAATGGAANCGACCTCAGAAGAAATAAGTCTTCTACCTCATAGGATTACAGCTCAATGTTAAATCTTCCTAAAAATGTCTGGATATTGACAGCCTGTCTTGCACTATTTATGTCGCTTAGTGTTTTTATGCTATTTGTAGGAGGCATTATTGGAAGTGTACTTGCACCCTCAANAAGTTTNTCTACATTACCNNTTGCAACAATNGTAGTAGGAACNGCAGTGAGTATCATTCCAGCCATTCGNNTGATGTCAATTTTCGGACGTAANAAGGTTTTTTTAGGNNCATGTTTATACACAATATTATTAATTGGTCTTTGTATCTTTTCAATTATCAATGAATCGTTTTTTCTATTTAGTTTTGCATCTTTCTGCTTAGGAGGCACCGTTGCGGTTATGCAGCAATTTAGATTTGCAGCAATTGAAAGTGTCGAACTCGAACAAAGACCCTTAGCAACCGCTATTGTCCTTCTTGGTGGACTAATCTCAGCATACCTTGGTACAGAAATTGCNACTCTTGGTANAGATTANTTTGAAACTGACTTTGCAGGATCCTTCTTGATTCTTGCTTTGCTATTTGTTATTGCATTTATATTAATGTGCTTTTTTNANCCTGCTGAAAAGTTTAAGGAACAGATTAATAAGTCCACAAGNCCTTTAANAAATATTATCAAACAAGGCTCTTTTATAGTTGCTGTTTGTGCTGCAACAACTGGCTATGTTGTTATGAGTTTTGTAATGACTGCAACACCTGTCAGTATGCATGTGATGGATGGCTTCTCNCTTGATCATACAAAGTTTGTCCTCCANAGNCACGTTATTGCNATGTTTCTACCGTCNCTTTTTACTGCATACATAGTTAAATATTTAGGACTCACTAGAATGATGATTCTCGGCATTCTCTTATTATTTGTATCTATTTTTACTGCCTATCTTAGTCATNCATTGAGCAATTATTGGGTCTCTTTAGTNCTTCTTGGATTAGGCTGGAATTTTCTATTCATAGGAGGNACAAATCTACTGCCACTCTCTTATAATGAAAATGAAAAGTTTAAAGTTCAATCTATAAATGATTTTTTAGTGTTTGGTTTTCAAGCTTTTGCAGCACTCTCAGCAGGCTGGGTTGTATTTACNTTNAGTTGGGAAGTTACTCTATTATCAGTTTTGCCATTATTATCATTTCAATTATTTATTCTTTTATGGTGGTTAAAAAGAAATAATTAATTTTTTTTATAATATAATTCTTTCAAATTACTAANGGATATTGCAATGTTTAAAGTTGAGGCAATTACTCCTTCAATTGGAGCAGANATCTCTGGNGTCTCTCTTAACAANGATTTAAATAGTGCNACTGTGNAAAAAATATATAGTGCGCTNATTAAACATCAAGTTATTTTTTTTAGAGACCAAGATATTTCACCNGAGACNCATCTAAAGTTAGCAGANAGTCTTGGAGATATTGATCCAGGACATCCGGTCTATCCGCATGTTGAAGGTTACCAAAGCATTGTTTTATTGCGAAATGATGTAGATAATAAGCCTGATACAAATGATTGGCATAAAGATCTTACTTTTAAATCAAACCCTCCTTTTGCAAGTATCCTTCATGGCGTCAATGTCCCNAAGNTTGGTGGTGATACTCTCTGGGCAAGCATGAGTGCTGCTTATGATAGTCTTCCAGATGGGTGGAAAAAACACTTAGAGGGATTAAAAGCAATCCATGATATGGGCACATTTAGGAATGACTTTTATAATGAAGGTGGTATTGATTCGGTTAATAGTGCGCTAAAAAAAGTTGGCTCTGCAGTTCATAAAGTCATTGAGACGCATCCTATTTCAGGATTGAAATACTTAAACGTTAACCAATCNTTTACTCGCAATATANTCAATGAAAGTCAAGGGCCAAGTGATCATATACTTCAATTCTTATTTCAACATATTACTAAGCCTGAATTCCAGGTTAGATTTCACTGGAAAAATAACTCAATTGCTATTTGGGATAATCGTATAACTCAGCATTATGCCGTTTGTGACTATTTACCAAGTTTTCGCCACATGCAGAGAATTACAGTTGTTAATGACAAACGAGATAAATAGGTGTTTATCTATTGAAGTTTAGTAAAGCTATTTTTAAGGTCTGCAATTAAGTCATCAGTATCTTCAAGTCCAATACTTAAACGAACAAGGTGTTTTCCATCGTGAACCCATTTCCCATCGCGCTTATAAGGTCGTGCTGTTAGAAGACTCTTGAAACCACCCCAACTAAAACCAAANCCAAACATCTTCAGAGAATTTGCAAACAAAGCGATTGNTTCTGTCGAGTATGAGTCTTTAAACGTAAAAGCAAANAGACCAGAAGCACCAGTAAAATCTCTTTTCCATAGATTATGCTGAGGGTGTGACTCTAGACCAGGATGAATAACTGAATCAACGATTTCTTGAGACTCCANCCATCTTGCAACTTCATAAGCAGATTTTTGATGAGCCTCNAGACGTACCTTGAGTGTCCTTAAGCCTCTTAATGCTTGGTAACAATCCTGTGGGTTGGCATAGTTTTCTACGGTATGAAAATACTCAGCAAACTCTGCTGCATATTTCTCGTTAACTGTTGAGCACCCCATTAATACATCAGAATGGCCACAAATATACTTAGTCACTGATTGAATTGAGATATCAATTCCGAGATCCAAAGGCTTTAAAAACAGAGGAGTAGCCCAGGAATTATCAATAATTGAAATTATGCCTTCTTTTTTAGCAATTTTTACAATGGCAGAAATATCCTGAATTTCAAATGTATTAGAACCGGGTGATTCTAAAAAAATCAGCCTCGTATTTTCATTTATATAATGACTAATTTCAGCACCAATATTTGACTCTATGTGCGTAATTTTAACGTTATATTTNGTAAGAATTTTGTGGCAAAATCTTGCAGTAGGGCCGTAAACGTTATCACAAAGTAAAATCTCATCTCCACTCTTAGTAAAAGCCATCAAGGTATTTGTAATTGCACTAATGCCTGAAGGAAATGCATATGAAGCATGGCCATTTTCAATCCCACACATGGCCTCTTCAAATGCCTTCTGNGTTGATAATCCATGAGTACCATAATCAACACCAGGATATTCGCCCTCAAGTGCCAACTGCATATCTTCAAAATGTTCAAATAGAACCGTTGAGCCACTTTGTATGGTGGGATTAATAGTTCTAATTTCTCGACCACCATAGNTGCGGGTATATTCATCCCATCCAACTATATTATTATTTTTTCCCATATATTAAGCGTTCATTGAGTTGACATTTATCATAGGTTGAATTGTAAGCTTTGTCCAGTAATTTTTCTGCTTACAAGCAAAATTAAANAAGTATTAACTGACTAACTGATGGGCAGTATAGTGCTGATCTAGAGGGTAGCCTAAAGACCTCTTCAAGAATCTCTTGATATTCAAGGAGTTGCTTATGATGAGAGTGCTTTTGACGTTCAATAAACGAATTGATAGACTCATCTTCATTGAGTGTGGCAGTTTTAAAATCAATAATCCATAAAATACCGTTATCAATAAACAATCTGTCGATGATTACAGTTTTTGTATGATTGCTATATTCAGACTCNACTTCAGTAGACTCTCTTTTCATAAATAGCCAATCAAAATCTTTATCTCGTTTAGTATTCACTAGNAATCGANATACTTTGCTTGAATAAGATTGAATTAATCTTTGAGGAAGTCCAAGCTCTAAAAACTTGGTTTCAATGCTTTTGATTGGTGGCTCAAACAAACTATGNTCAAGATAATAATGCACTATTGAACCTAGTGCGCTCTGATAAATTAAATCAATATTTTTAACTATATTTTTTGACTGATTTTTATTATTANTCTCCCTCTTAGAAAGAACACTGAGCTCTTTATAACGAACCATTTTTGGTGGAATAGATTCTTTGGAAGGAAGTGAAGTCTCACTGTTAATATTTGCAATTGGTTGTTGATAATATTGACTTAATAATGAAAGAAATGAATTACTAGCAACGTTGCCGGATTTTGTAATACTCCCCAGTAAATAAAGTTTTTCTTTGGCACGACTCATAGCAACATACAATAAACGCATCATTTCGAAGTATGTTTGTTGTTTTTGTAGGTGCTTCAAATATAGATACGTCTTACTCTCTTCTTTTTCATTAGATGATTTTATTGGTGCAAGCAAGATACTGTTATCTGAAATCTCTTGAACTTGGATCAAGGCTAATGAATCACTTTTTCCAGTTTTACCGAGCCCCGGAATGATTACGGTTTCAAACTCAAGACCNTTAGCTTGGTGTATTGTCATAAGCTTCACAGATGCTGACTGAGATGGTGCATATAAGTCCTTAAGCATCGACTGAAGNGTTTCAANATTCAAAGTTTGATTTAATTCGCATTCACTTANAAGGCTGAGAAACTGTGACCTTATAATCCNNTCCTCTTTGGTNAATTTAAGATCATTANATAACTGACTAAGTGNATAACTAAAACGCTCAACAAAAGAAAATCGACCTTCATTCATAATAGCCCCTTCAATCGCTTGATATAGATGNTGNGATCTTTGAATGCCATCCTCNCTTAGCTNTTCTATTAATTTCTTACTATTTAATTGGTGAAAAATTGTCATTTCATTTGAATTNCTGACAATTAATAAATCCTCTAATGTTAGGCCGCACCANGGCGCACGAAGAATTGACAACCATGCCAACCTATCGCCTAGACTGAGTAATGACCTTGCCAANCTTATTAGGTCNCGCGTAAAAAGATTCANTTTTAAAGGCTCTGTTTTTATAGCCTCAAAATTAATTTTGTGAGATTGAAGAGAAGAAATAATNTCCTTTAAATGTATTCTTGACTTAACTAGTACTGCAATTTCTTGATTTGGATTATCTTTCAATGAGTCTTTAATAATAGCTACAACCTGCTCGGACTCCTTTAAATCTTGGTCATAACTGTAAGGAAAAAAATTGACAACATCCTTTGGCTCTTTTTTAGAAGCAGAGGTGGATTTAGAATAAGTAATAGCGCCCTGCAATAGATTATCTTCGTTAGGAAAAATTTGAGAGAAAATACTATTATTGATTTCAACAATACTTTTATTGGATCTAAAGTTGGTAGTTAATATCAATGAATTTATATTAAGATTTGCAATACCATTTCTCATTACTTGAATAAAGATGCCTACTTGAGACTCCCTAAANCTATAAATTGATTGCATTGGATCGCCAACAAGAAATATCGACTTATCGTCNCCCTCTTGCCANCCNTCGACCAGTCTTTCNATTAAATTTAATTGTGAGTATGAGGTNTCTTGAAATTCATCTATTAAAAGGTGTTTAATTTGATAATCCAATAGTAGAGCAATATCGCTTACCACTTCTCGACTATCGAGGGCTCTTATAGCCTGCATAGCTACCTCTGAAAAATCTTGTAGCTCCTCCTCTGTAAAGATTATTTTCAACTGCGCAACAGCTAGTTTTAGTACTTGAGCGATATCATTGATATTTCGACTAGTTGATTCAGGGAAATGCTCACTCGGCAACTTGTATAACTCATTTAGCATTGCTCTAAAAGACTCCGCAGAATTTAATGCTTCTAAAATCTCTCTAAATGCAGATTTTTGTTCTTTGAGTTCTGTTGGAAACCCTATTTTTGTATCTACTTGCTTTCGCCAATCTCCATTTTTAGTTAGGAGAAGCTCTGCAATGACTTGCCATTCGCTTAAGTCAGATAGATTAGTGCTAGGAAGTTTAGTAATTTTAGTGACATCATCTCTCTTATTCATTCCAAGTAAACTGAAAAATTCAGCACCTAATAATTCAGAGGCTACCTGCTTTAGAGCTCCAAGGTGCTCAATAATAATCTCTTGGGCGGTTCGCTCTAAAGAGTTAATATCAAGTGCTCCTTTGATGTAAAGTTTTGGCAACCACTGTTCTCGCTTAGACAGCATATGAACTATTAGTCGATAGAATCTATCGACATGGTTGTCTAGATATAACAAAACTGAAGCAACACTAGTCTGGTATTCCTCTTCCTCTATCAGCATTAGTGTTTTTTCTGCTGCTTTTTGGTAAATCTGATCATACTCATAACTATCAACCATAGTTCTAGGTGGAATAAGTTCTTCTATAGAAGGGTACTTCGACACAATTAAGCTGGAAAGTGAGTCAATAGTAATTATTTTTATTCGAGATGGGTTGTTCAGTAAGTCCCATTCATGCTCACTGGATTGCCTTAAGACTTGACATGCAAGATTAAACGTTGTCAGCTTATGTGACTCTTTAGGTGGAGCTAGGCTTGCTTTCGCTAATGAATTAATGATCCTGTGTTTAAGCTCATCCACTGCCTTATTGGTAAAGGTCATTACCAAAATATTTTCAGGCTCTTCAGCACAACTCAGTAATTTTAAATAACGCTGTGTAATTAGCTCTGTTTTGCCTGAGCCTGCTGGAGCTTGAACAATGAAAGAGTCACTTATACTTAATGCTTTATCTCTTTGCTGTTGATCATTCACATCGAATCTGGTGCACTAACCCCAAGAATATGCAATCCATTTTCAAGCACTTGTTTAGTCGCATAGATTAATGATAGTCTCGCTTGAGTAAGGTTTTGATCCTCTAAGATAAAAGGACAGGAATTGTAATAACTATGAAAATGGGCAGCTAAATCACGCAAATAATAAGCTAATTGGTGAGGCTCATATTGCAAAGCGGAAGATTCTATAATACCTTTGTATCGATTGAGTTCTCTTAGGATAGTCTTTTCACTTTCCTCTAAAAGTAATGATAAGTCAGCACCCTTATGATTCAAGTTTATTCCTTTATCTTCTGCTTGTCTGAATACAGAACTAATACGAGCATATGCATATTGGATATAGAAAACTGGATTCTCATTGGTCTTTGACTTTGCTAGATCCAAATCAAAATCCATGTGTTGCTCTGATTTTCTAAGGATATAAAAAAAACGTGCGGCATCATTTCCTACCTCATTCCGTAAAGCCTCTAACGTAACAAATGAGCCACTTCGGGTCGACATTTGCACTTTTTTACCACCCCTATATAGATTAGCAAATTGAACAAGGATGATTTCTAATTTTTCAGGGTCATGATTAAATGCAGCTATAGAGGCTTTAACCCTAGCAATGTAGCCATGATGATCAGCGCCCCAAACGTTTATTACTTTGTCATATCCGCGCTCAAATTTTTCAAGGTGGTAAGCAATATCTGAGGCAAAATAAGTATGAATCCCATTATCTCTAACAACA
>NZUR01000034.1 GCA_002698045.1 Thiotrichales bacterium
TTGTAGTGTCAACTGGAACAACTAGACGCTTGTCAACAGAAAGAAGATAGGTGTCTTCCTTATTAACAGCTACACGCTCCTCTGGTGTTGAATTAATAACATCTCTAGAAGACTGAGCTAGATTGGAAACAAAACTTATTTCCTCCTTAGGGTAGTCGTATTGCCATTTCCACTGCATTCCAGTTACTTTAACAGTCATGTCAGCCTTGTCCAAAACCTCAATATCTATAAGTGTCTTTGATGCTGGGATTGCCATTGCGATTAAGATAATGATCGGTATACCCGTCCAAAGAAATTCAACAGCTGTGTTTTCGTGAAAATGAGCTGCTTTAGCGCCCTTGGATTTTCTGTGTGCAATAATTGAATAAAACATTGCGCCAAAAACAACAACACCAATTGCAACACATACCCAAAACACCATCATATGAAGGCCATAAATATCCTTACTGATATCTGTAATTCCTTGGGTCATATTAAGCCCATATTCTGCCAATACAGATTTAGAGCTTAGTAAGGCTGTGATTGCGCCAGCAAGAGTCAACAATAGTTTCATAGATTCTCCGAATTTAATATTTCTTTAAGGACTAACTAAAAAAATAACCACAATTAAAAAAAGGGTATTATATACAACATTTTTAAAATATACAGAAATGTCTAATATAACATTTCTACTTCGTTCAAAAAATGCTATCAAATGATACCTGTTTATGGCTTTTTTACCAAGCAAAAATTCGCCTTTATTCTCAATATTAATTGAACTTTATTCATCAACGCTTTGATATCAATAAAAAAAATAAAGTAATAGTCGTTGAAATTTAACAACAAAGTCCCATATACAACTTTGTTGTTTGCTATATTTAGCACAATATTTTCCCATCAATTAACTTGCTTCATTAAAATACCTAGCTGCTAAACCAATGGATGACTATGTACACAAAAACACTTAACCTTTCGCTAATATTGGCGCTTATAGTTGTCGTGCTTGGTGCATATACTCGTCTTGCAGATGCCGGACTAGGTTGTCCAGATTGGCCTGGGTGTTATGGCCAACTGCTTGTTCCTGATGTTGTATCAGGCGAGTATGAAAGGCCTCTTGATACAGCAAAGGCCTGGAAAGAGATGGTTCATCGATATGCAGCATCTACACTTGGTCTTTCAATAATAGTGATATTTTTGTTTGCAGCGTTTCGCAAAACTGAAAGAGCTCAGTCAATAAAGCTCCCAGCCTTCCTGCTTTTACTGGTAGGCTTTCAGGGGGCACTTGGAATGTGGACGGTGACCGAACAAGTCCACCCTGGAATTGTTACGACGCATCTATTAGGTGGCTTTTCAACAACGGTTTTAGTTTTTTGGTTGCTATTAAATCAGCGCACTTCGATGCAATTGAATCAACATGTTTTAAAGCGTCATAAAATAATGCTTGTTTCCGTTATCGCTCTTTTAGTGTTCCAAATTTTTCTAGGTGGGTGGACAAGTACAAACTATGCAGCCCTGTCATGTGGTGAATATTTTCCAACCTGTTTAGACCAGATGTGGCCTGATGATATGGATTTTAAAAATGCATATTTTTGGGGACCACTTGGCATAGATTACGAGTTTGGTGTTTTGGAAAATCAAACCAGAAGCGCTATTCAAATGGTTCACAGGATTGGCGCGTTGGTTGTTACGGCAGCTATAATTGCCTTGACTTTTTCTTTTAAAAATTATACGATTCTTAAAAATAACCTTTTTCTGATACTTATTCTTTTAGCAGCACAGGTTGCCCTAGGGGTCATCAATGTTGTCATGTCATTGCCAATGTTTGCCGCTGTGATGCACAACGCAGTCGCGCTAGGTCTCTTACTAAGCCTCATAAGCTTGGCTCACAAAATATTTAAAAATCCAATGACTGCTCAATGACTTTATTAATAATTCAAAACACCCTAATATGAACAAATCAACTCTGCTCTCTTCGCTGTTTTTAATCGTCCTTATTGGAGTTGCTGCTTTTTTTTATTTTGGTGGAAAACCAAGTATTGGTGAGCTAAAAAATTCCGTCGCTCCTGCTGCATCTCTATACCCACAAGCAAAATCTGTTTCCGATAAACTAAACTTTATAAATGATAGATCCGATGCTGTTCATTTATCTGATCTGACTCAAGGCAAGTGGGCTTTATTATATTTTGGATATACCTCATGTCCGGATATATGCCCAGTTGACCTCTCAAAAATTAATCTTACTTATCAGATGATGGACAACAAAGATAGCCTTCAAGTTGTCTTTATTTCTGTAGACCCTAGTCGAGACATTGGAGGGCTTGATAAGTTTGCAAGTGCTTTTAACCCATCTTTTCTCGGCTTAACAGCATATCAAGATGAGCTGATGTCTATTAGCAGATCTCTTGGAGTTTATCATGAGGTTGTCGAGTCACAAAAATTAGCGCAAGAAGATCATAGCTCCCATGGTGAAAGTGGTGAACACGATCATGAGGGTCACGATATGGATAATAGTGACAGCCAGACAAGCACCAAAACTGCACATTATGAAATTGACCATACTAGCAGCTACCTACTCTTTAACCCCGACCTTAAGTTAACTGCCTTGTTAACAAGTCCTCATGAGCCTGCCCCTATGGCGAAGGCTATTGATGAAATTATTGAGGCGCTAAGATAAAGCAAACTTTACTGCAAAAAGTATAGTTCCAATAAAAAGGATTGTCATAATTAGTCCAACAATTATGTATGACCAGGGGCCGTTTTTCTCAGTAGACTCAAAATCTTTTTCAAGGTTTTGCTTTTTGCCAACACCAATCATGGCTGATGCTACCGCCCGAAAGACTTGCAGCATTGCCCTCATAGCTAAATAGAAACTCCAAAGGTCATCAGCAGATAGTGGTCAATTAAAAGAGCCACGAATAAAACCATCAGGTAATTTACAGAGTACTTAAAGGTTTTAAATGCAATCCTTGGATTATCCGGCTCTAGAAAAATCTTAATAGAGTAGCCTAAGAAAAGAACGCCCAAAGTGGCTGCGGAAATTAGGTAAATAACTCCACTCATTCCAGTTAGATAAGGCAGGAGCGTAACGAGAAGCAATAGCACAGTATACAAGAGAATTTGTACCCTAGTAAACTCAAGGCCATGGGTAACTGGCAACATAGGCACTTGCGCTTTTTTGTATTCATCTCGCCTATGAATAGCCAAAGCCCAAAAATGTGGTGGTGTCCAAATAAATACGATTAAAAAAAGTAAAAGCGCATATTCGATGCCTTGAGAACCGGCAACCGAGGTCCACCCAAGAACTGGCGGCGCAGCTCCAGCAGCGCCACCAATAACGATGTTTTGTGGCGTTGCATGTTTTAAATACATCGTATAAAAAACCGCATAACCAATAAGCGACAAGAATGTTAAAACAGCGGTTAACGCATTAACGAAGAAAAACAGCAAACCAATACCAACAAACCCTAAAAACAAGCCCCAAATAAGAGCTTGATTACGAGTTACTTTTCCCTTGGGTAATGGTCGACGATCTGTTCTTGACATTTGTAGATCAATTTTTTCATCAATAATATGGTTGAAAACTGCTGCAGACATCGCAGACAATGAAATACCAATTGAAGCAACAACTACAAGCAACAAGTTAGGTACATAAGGAACAGCTAAAAGCATTCCAACAACAGCGGTTAGTAAAATAAGCGAAACAACTTTTAATTTACATAGGGCTAATAGATCTTTAATTGAAAGCGAGCTTGTCATTTTCTATCCTATTCTGGAGTACTTTAGAAGGCGCTTAAGGTCATTTAAAACAAATTTAATATTAATTCCTTGAGGCTTGTAATAGAGCATAAAGTTGCCTATAGGATCAATTAAATAAATAGCATTCTCAGGAAATTTAGAAAGGCTATTAGTAAGCCTTTCACTAATAATTTTTGCTTTGATTAAGTTCTCATCAATAATCTTTGGTGATGATCCATCTTTAGTGATAAGCATTCTTTGAATTCGTCGCATATCCATATTTATAAGGGTGCGAATAGTCTTAATATCAGCAACTGCTTTATCACAAACACTGTCGCAGCTGCTCGCAACATAAACGATGGTCCATATGCCATCTAAAGAAGCGTCACCTTCAATTTCAATATCTGAGGCATCGGTAGCGATTACAGGGCGGACCAACTCCCCGTAATTAATCGTACTTTTAGTAAAATAGCTTGGGTTTAAATAAAAAAATAGAGTACCAAGAGCAATAGGCAATATAAATAATCCCAATAACGCCCAAAATTCTTTTTTTACAGTCATTACAGTCCTAGAATCAAAACTGCGTAATGATACGCTGTTGAGTCTCAAAACTCAATATTCTATAGTCTAACTTCAATGCCTCTATCGTGCATTGATTGTTTAGCCTCTCCTATAGTATATTCCCCAAAGTGAAAAATGCTTGCCGCTAGAACTGCATCTGCACCGCCATCTATCACGCCTTCGGATAAATGCGACAACTTGCCAACGCCTCCAGATGCAATAACAGGGACAGAAACTGCATCCGATATTGCTCTAGTAAGGGCAATATCAAAACCATCCTTTGTTCCATCTCTGTCCATTGAGGTTAATAAAATCTCACCTGCACCTGCATCTCCCTGAGTCATTTTTATAGCCCACTCAATAGCATCAATCCCAGTTGGTTTGCGCCCCCCATGAGTAAATATTTCCCATCTAGCCGGGTCATTAGAAACTCGTTTAGCATCAATCGCAATAACAATGCATTGAGATCCAAAAGTTCTAGAGAGTTCATTGATTAGTCCAGGATTAAAGATTGCGGCAGAATTAACGGCCACCTTATCAGCGCCAGCCTTCAGCATTGCTCGAACATCCTCAGCTTTACGAATGCCTCCCCCCACAGTCAGCGGAATAAAGACCTGTTCAGCAATTTTCTCAACCATATGTATAGTGGTATCTCGGCCCTCGTGCGACGCCGTAATGTCAAGAAAGGTAATCTCATCAGCGCCCTCAATATCGTAACGCTTTGCAACTTCAACAGGGTCGCCTGCGTCTTTAATATCAACAAATTGAACGCCTTTTACGACGCGCCCATCTCGGACATCAAGACATGGAATGATTCTCTTTGCTAAGCTCATATGAAACAATTTTACCGCATAAAGATATCTGTTTTTTAGTAAGCTAGTTTGTCCCTATAAGCTAAATACAGTAGCCAGACTTTACATTAGGTTTTAGAGGGCCCTATAGGTATAATTGCGCCCTATGGCTTCAAAAAAACAATACTTCTTATGAGCGAAAAACTACCGCCAAAACATATAGCTATTATTATGGATGGCAATGGTCGGTGGGCAAAGTCAAAACACCTTCCTCGCTCTAGTGGACACCAAAGGGGCGTTCGAAGTGTTCGAAAAATTGTCAAGCATTGTGCAAAAATAGGCGTTAACACCTTAACTCTTTTTGCGTTTAGCAGCGAAAATATGAAACGCTCTGATGAAGAGATTAGCGTACTCTTTAAGCTTTTCTTAACTGTACTTAAAAATGAAACCAAAAAACTCAAAGACAACAATATTAAACTCAAAATTATTGGCGACCTTTCTGTTTTTACACCAGAAATTCAATCCTTGGCTGAAGATGCTCAAGAGCAACTTCAAAGCAATAATGGACTAAACCTTGTTATCGCTGCAAACTATGGCGGACAATGGGACATCACTGAAGCTGCAAAAAAAATTGCTGAACAAGCCTCGACTGGCGGACTTAATCCTCAAGACATCGACCCTGCTTTATTTCAGAAATACACCTCTTTGGCAAAATACCCTCAAGCTGATTTATTGATTCGCACTAGTGGCGAGGTAAGAATAAGTAATTTTTTACTCTGGGATATTGCATATAGTGAGCTCTACTTCTGCGATACATTGTGGCCTGACTTTGATGAAGATTGTCTTAATCTTGCCATTGAAAGCTTCCATTCGCGCGATCGACGCTTTGGCAAAAGAAACGGAAACACATAATGCTGCTTAAGAGATTAATAACTGCTGCACTTCTAGGTCCTCTAGTTATTATGGGAGTCTTAGTTTCAAATCAAAACCAATTTGTAGGAGTCCTTATAGTGATCCTTATAATTGCGTCGTGGGAATTCTGTAGCCTTATAAAAATAAAATCTATAGCTGGAAAAGTTGCGTTCATCATTCTAGCTATTGCTATAACTTATTTTTTAAAAGAGGAGCCGTCGCTCCTGAGGCCAGTTTTAATTGCCTCGTCACTTTGGTGGATTATTGCATTATATTGGACCCTTACTTTTCCAAAGCATGGCCGGTATTTAGATAACGCCTTATCTATAAAACTAGTTAGCGGACTGTTTTTTTTAGTTCCAATGGCTTTAGCACTAATCACGCTTCATAAAAACAGCACCTCACTAGTTTTGCTGCTCCTTGCTCTGATATGGGCGGCAGATATTGGAGCTTATTTCGCTGGCAATGCTTTTGGTAAAAATAAGCTTTGTCCTAATGTTAGTCCTGGAAAAACCATTGAAGGCGCCTTAGGTGGAATTATTTTCTCTCTTGTAGTTGGCGCTTTATATGTTTTGATAACAACCGACAAGCCCACTCTTGAAAACTACTTTAACTTCGGAGTTTTATCACTAATTGTTTCTTTGGTCTCGATTCTTGGTGATTTATTCGAAAGCATCCTTAAGCGAATAGCAGACGTAAAGGATAGCGGAAAAATTCTTCCTGGACACGGTGGGCTTCTTGACAGAATAGACAGTCTAACCTGTGCAGCGCCAGTCTTTTTTCTTTTGTTTAGTTTTTTAATATGAAGAAAGTTTCTATATTAGGCGCAACTGGCTCGATCGGCCTCAATACNNTTGAGGTCATTTCACGTCATNCAGATNAATANAANNTCTTTGCCTTAAGTGCAAACAAAAGTTGGCAAAAAATGCTGCTACTTTGNAAAACACATATGCCGACTTATGCTGTNCTANTTGATCCTGATGCTGCTGAAAGTTTACGAAAAACAGCNCCCGAAGGGGTGACCGTTTTGTCTGGTGAGAATGCTCTCATAGAAATAGCCTCTCATAAAGAAGTTGATTACGTCATGGCTGCGGTTGTTGGCAGCGCAGGAATGGCATCCACTTTAGCAGCAGTANATGCTGGTAAAAGAGTTATGTTGGCTAACAAAGAGTCATTAGTCCTAGCAGGTGATTTGCTAATAAATGCTGCCAAAAAATCTGGTGCCGAGTTAATTCCAGTAGACTCTGAACATAGTGCAATCTTCCAATGTCTACAAGGAGGAATTGATGGACTCAAAAAAATACAGCTAACNGCCTCAGGCGGCCCATTTCTTAAAACGCCTATTCATGAACTTAAGCATGTCACCCCAGANCAGGCATGCCAACACCCTAACTGGACAATGGGGGAAAAAATTTCTGTTGACTCTGCAACAATGATGAATAAAGGGCTTGAGGTTATTGAGGCTAACTTTCTTTTTGGATTAAACTCAAATCAAATTGAGGTGGTTATTCACCCTCAAAGCATTATTCATTCCTTCGTTTATTTTAATGATGGAAGTGTTTTGTCTCAGCTAGGCTTGCCAGACATGAGAAGCGCAATATCATATGCGCTTTCTTACCCTGAACGNCANNATTCCGGAGTAGAAGATCTNGACCTAACCAAGCAAAAGCCNCTCGAGTTTATATCGCCTAATATGNCCNNCTTTCCCTGCCTAGGTCTTGCCTATGAAGCCNTAAAACAAGGTAAAAATGCTCCTGGCACCCTCAATGCANCCAANGAGATTGCCGTTGAAGCTTTTCTTGGGAATAAAATTGGCTTTCTTGATATTAGCAAAACCATAGAAAAAACGCTTTTAGANGTCCCTGTATCAAATGTTGACACACTTGCAAGAGTTGTGGAAAATGACCAACTTTCTCGTCAAATAGCAAGATCTGTTATTGAATCAAGTGCTTAATAATAAACTACTATTTTTGTGTANGCCTTTTTTGCTTGCCTTTTTCTTGCTGTTCTCAGCTTTAACCTCTCCATCTATGGCAGATGGAAGGCATGACTTTAGTTTTGAAGTATCAAGAGGCGATGCTTTTTATAAGTTTTTCTTTAGTACAGGCCTTTCTGGAGCCCTCTTAACAAAGTTAATGACTTCTGACGAAAGAGCCCAGAGACTGAATAATATTTTTCCTGGCGACAAATTTAGAATAACTCTCGACAACAGGCACAATCTAGAACAAATTATATTTAGCCCTATAAATTCAAACCCTTTATTTATATCGTATGAAAATAAAAAATTTCGCTTCGATAGGGTTAATGCTCAGCCTGCTGGAGGCTTAACACACACATCAATAACGATTAATAAGTCTCTTAACTATGATGCCAAAAAAGCTGGCATTGAAGCCGAAGTTACCAAGATGATGGTGGATAATTTTTCATGGGAAATAGACTTTAGTAGAGACCTAAGAAAGGGAGACAAGTTTATTCTTTCATGGGACGGAGAGAAAACGCCTTGTGCTATGATTTATATTGGTGGAAAAAGAACCATTGCACTTTTTGCTTACAAAAATTCTCTTGGTGAAAAAAAATACTTCACCTCAAAAGGAGCAACCCTTAACGATACGTTTGCCTTTGCTCCTGCCAAATATGATCGAATTAGCTCAGGATTTCAAAAAAGCCGCTACCACCCAACCCTCAGGGTTTATCGCTCTCATAGAGGAACCGACTTTGCCGCTCCTTCAGGCACACCAGTTCACTCTACAGCAAAAGGCATTGTCAAATATACGGCTACATTAACAGGCTATGGAAATGTGGTTTACTTAAAGCATGGCTCAGAATATTTAACTGTTTATGCGCATCTATCAAAGTTTGCAAAGGGCCTAAAATCTGGAGACAAGGTCTCAAAAGGACAATTGATTGGGTATGTTGGAAGCACGGGCCAATCTACTGGACCACATTTACATTACGAGATCCGAATTAACGGCGTTCACCAAGACGCAGAAAAAGTTAGGCTGNCCAAACAGTCGTTTGTNCCAAGCAACAAAATGTCAGAATTTCAAGCTCGAGCAAAACAAGTGCTCATAGACTTAGGGGTATAGCAAGACTTTTTAAGGCCATACCTTTTAACAAGGTCACATCACCAACACATTCGATTAAAATAAAAACTTTATACTATTTAGGGTGTAGATGCAGTCTCTTGTAAAGGCCAATTTAAGCTTGCCGCTTCTTCATCGAGGCAAGGTCAGGGACATTTTCGATATCGACAAAAACTACATGTTGATTGTAACAACCGACCGTCTTTCTGCTTTTGACGTTGTTTTTGATCAGCCTATCCCAGACAAAGGGAAAATTCTTACTTCCATAGCGAACTACTGGTTTAATAAGACAGATCACATTATTCAAAACCATCTGTCCAGCATAGGGCTTGAAGATGTTTTATCGAAAAAAGAGGCTGAAGCGCTTCANGGTCGTGCGATTGTCGTTAAGAAACTTAAGCCTATAGCAATTGAGGCTGTGGTTAGAGGTTATTTGATTGGCTCTGGTTGGAAAGAATATAAATCAACCGGGTCTGTTTGTGGGATTTCACTTCCGCCTGAAATGCGTCTTGCCGAAAAACTCGAGAACCCTCTTTATACACCCTCTTCAAAAGCGGCGGTTGGGGAACATGATGCTAACATTTCGTTCAANGAAACTGAGAATATTGTTGGCAGTGAAATTGCAACTCAAATAAAAAAAATAAGTCTTAGCATATATAGTTTTGCNGCCGAACACGCTCTTAATTGTGGCATTATTATTGCTGACACAAAGTTTGAATTTGGCCTAGACTCAGAAAATCAATTAACGCTAATGGATGAGGTTTTGACACCTGACTCTTCAAGATTTTGGTCTCTGGCAGACTATACTCCTGGCATCAGCCCTAATAGCTTTGATAAACAAATTATTAGAGATTACCTNGAANCNCTNGANTGGAACAAGGCACCGCCAGCGCCAACTATTCCTGAT
Source organism: Thiotrichales bacterium (assembly GCA_002698045.1). GTDB lineage: Bacteria > Pseudomonadota > Gammaproteobacteria > PS1 > Pseudothioglobaceae > Pseudothioglobus. The sequence goes on from NZUR01000034.1 coordinate 9,969, forward strand.
GAAATTATGCTTAAAACTGCTGACAAATACCGCAATGTTCAAACAATGCTATGCAATTAAGTGGGCACGTACAAGCAATGAATACCTCTCTGGTAGATGGGGATGCCTACTATCAACTCCCAATTGGTGAAGAAAAAATAGATATGAATGCTCTTTTAGGGCAACGTATTGAGCTGAAATATAATGATGCAATAAATTGTGCTAATTGTGGCAGAAAAACCAAAAAGAGCTGGCAAGGAGGCTACTGCTACCCCTGTTTTATTTCGCTAGCAAGGTGTGATATGTGCATAATGAAGCCTGAGGAATGTCACTTTCACTTAGGAACCTGCAGAGAGCCAGAATGGGGCCTAGGCTACTGTTTTCAACCCACTGTTGTTTATCTCGCAAACACTGCTAAAGTAAAAGTCGGTATCACTAATAAAGAAAGAACTCATAATCGCTGGATTGAACAGGGTGCGGTTTCTGCACTACCGATACTTGAAGTAAAATCACGCCGAGACTCTGGCACGATTGAGGTCGCTTTAAAGAGCTATATTGCGGATAGAACAAACTGGCGAAACATGTTAAAAAATGAAGTTGAGTTATCAGATCTTCCTTTCTTAAAGGCATCATTATTAAGTGAAATTTCAGATGAGATTGACGAGACTGGCGCCATAAGGCTCCACGACGATGTCGTAAATATCAACTACCCTGTGCTAAAATACCCCACCAAGGTTGTCTCTTTAAACTTTGACAAAACGCCCTCTATTTCAGGCGTTTTGGAGGGCATTAAAGGCCAATATTTATTACTAGACATTGGTGTACTCAATATAAGAAAGTTTAGCTCGTATCATCTAACACTCTCTACTTGAATACACTTAATAACCAAGCTAAAAAGAATGAATGAGAATTTTGCAAGCTATTCGAAGTATTCGTGCGATGTTTAAGGAAGATGGTGTTATATGATTACCTCTGCTGACCAATTTAAAAATGAAAAAAATAAGCGCCTAACCTTGCTTGGGATGTCGGGGGTAGGCAAGACGCGTCTTGCAAAACTTATTGGAGAAGGAGGGGGTTGGTTCCATTTTTCGGGCGACTATAGAATTGGTGCAACCCACTTAAAAGATGCGATCATTGACAATATAGCTCTAAAAATGAAGAAAGACTCTTGGCTTAAACCTTTACTTGAAAACAACTCTATAAGTGTGAATAGCCAGGTTTCTTTTGACAACCTAGAACCAATCTCTACGTTTCTTGGTAAGGTTGGAAACCCTGAGGAAGGCGGCCTTCCAATCGATGAATTCATTCGCCGCCAAAGTCTCTTTCTAGAAGCAGAAGTAAAGGCCATGTATGAGGTTCCTCGGTTTATAAACCAGTCTCAAGAAGAAGGTTATGCTCACTTTATAAATGATGCAGGGGGAAGCCTTTGTGAGCTTGACGATGACAAGCTTTATAAGCTTCTGTCAGAAAAAACTCTAATTGTCTATATTAAAACGAGCAAGGAAACTGAGCGTAAACTTATTGATCGAGCTAAAAGACGTCCTAAGCCACTGTACTACAATCCCAACTTTTTTGAAAAAGCTCTTCAGTCCTACTTAAAAGAAAACAATCTAAGTTACGCTGCTCAAATTAATCCAGACGCCTTTGTGGGCTGGGTTTTTCCTAAACTGGTTGCAGACAGACTTAAAAAGTATGAGTCGCTTGCAAGTAAATACGGCTGTACAATAAAAAGCGACGAGCTTCATGATTGTGGTTCAGCAAAAGATGTTATCAACCTAATCTCTAACGCCTTGAAATAACATGCCATTAATAGCCCACTCAAAACTACCCTCATTTGAACGCCTAAAAAATCAAGGCGAAACAATTCTTTCCAAGGATAGGGCTGAACATCAGGTCATTAGAGAACTTCATATTGGCCTATTAAACATGATGCCAGATGCGGCTCTAGAGGCCACTGAACGACAGTTTTTTCGTTTGGTTGGCCATTCTAATCAGATTGCTCAGTTTTATATGCACCCTTTTTCTCTTTCTAGTATTAAGAGAGGCCCAAAAGCGTCAGAGCACTTAAAAACATACTATAAAACTTTTGAAGAAATTAAATCTCAAGGCCTTGATGCGCTAATTATTAGTGGCGCCAATGTTTCTCATCCTGATCTTCAGCGCGCCCCATTTTATGAGCAACTTAAAGAAGTTGTGGATTGGTCTTATGAGAATGTAACCTCAACATTATGCTCTTGCTTGGCAACGCATGCAGTTTTAGAATTTAAATACGGGCAAAAACGCCAGCCAGTTGGAGCAAAGCACTGGGGGGTTTTTCCGCATAAAGTTGTTAATAGGAGCCACCCTCTTATTAAGGGCGTCAATACTCGCTTTGACATTCCACACTCTCGGTTTAATGAAATTTCTGAATTACAGTTTGCCAAAGCAGGAGTGAAAGTTTTGGCTAAAAGCCCTATTGGGGTTCACTTGGCGGTAAGTCCTGACCTTTTTAGGATTGTTTTTTTTCAGGGCCATCCTGAGTATGACGCCATTAGTCTTCTGAAGGAATACAAGAGAGAAGTTGCTCTATATCTTGAAAATAATGGCGCTGAATATCCTCCAATTCCAAGCAATTACCTGTCGTTACAAAGTCAAGCTATTCTAGATGAATACCGAACAAAGCTTGACTCCAAAAAAGCATCGATTGTGGACTTCCCTGAAGCTCTGATTGCAAACAGGCTTGACAACACATGGCACGACAGTGCTAATGCGATTATTAATAACTGGATTGGCTGCGTATACCAAACAACCAATGAAGATATTACCAACCCCTTTATGGATGGAGTTGATCCAAATAACCCCCTTAAGCTAAAGAAGTGACGGAACTGGCCGAAGAGCTTTTAGGTTGGTTTCAAGAAAACGGAAGAAAAAACCTCCCTTGGCAATCTGAGCCCCCTAATATCTATCATGTTTGGTTGTCAGAAATTATGCTTCAGCAGACACAGGTTTCTACTGTGATAGATTACTTTAATAATTTTATAGCAAATTTTCCAGATATAGTCGCACTTGCTAATGCAGATGAAGATGCCGTTTTAGCGTCATGGGCTGGGTTAGGATACTACAGCCGAGCAAGAAATCTCCACAAAAGCTCTAAGATAATTTTAACTACGCATAATGGGGTTTTTCCAACTAACTACTCAGACTTGCTGGCTCTTCCAGGAATTGGAAAGTCAACTGCTGGAGCCGTCTTGTCATTAGCTTGTAACCAGTCTCTTCCAATTCTTGATGGCAATGTTAAGAGAGTCTTGGCCAGATATCACAAGGTTTCTGGCCATTACAGCTCTAGTAGGGTGATAAAAGAATTGTGGGGTTTTGCCAAGCAACACACTCCTAAGGTTCAAAATTCAAGCTACACTCAAGCAATTATGGACTTAGGTGCGACTGTTTGCACTGTGAGAAAGCCTAGCTGCACAAAGTGCCCAATATCGAGGCATTGTGAAGCTAAGCTTTGCAACGAACAAGAGCGCTACCCAACTAAAAAAATAAAAATGATTAAACCTGAAAAATCAGCTGCATTCCTAGTCTTCCTTAACGAAAGGGGTGATGTCTATCTAGAAAAAAGACCCAATAAAGGAATCTGGGGAGGGCTATGGAGTCTTGTTGAGTGTAATGACAATGATATTGAAATAGGTGCAATGATTAAAAAACACAACATAGGTGCTACTATAACACGCTCGCTTTCTAGCTTTAGGCATAGCTTTAGTCATTACAATTTGTGGGTTAGGCCAGTTGTTGTTAGCTCCCCAGGAGGCGTTAATGGGTATTATCAAGTTAAAGGGCTATCTCTAGGCTTGCCAGTCCCCACTAAAAAAATACTATTGGCGCTTGATTCAGTTAATAAGCCTTAAAGCTATGAGTAAAATAGCACCATGGAACTAATTCGCGGTCTTCACAATCTTAAAAACCAGTCTGGATGCGCTCTAACCATTGGCAACTTTGATGGCGTCCACACAGGCCATCAAGAAATTATTAAAAAGCTAGTCTCAACTGCAAAAAATCTAAACGTGCCGTCGCTCGTGGTTTCATTTTCTGTCACTCCTGAGTCTTTTTTTGGCCGCCCTAAGGCAAGACTGAGTAGCTTTAGGGATAAACACTTATATCTTAAATCATTGGGCGTAGACAAACACCTGTTAATAAGATTTAACAAGTCTTTTTCCCAAATAAGTGCTCACTCCTTTATTGAAGACGTTCTAGTTAAAAAAATTAATGTCAAGTATTGCTATGTTGGTGATGACTTTCGTTTTGGCAAAGATCGCCTAGGGGATTGTAATATGCTTCAAGAGCACTCGATTGGCCATGGATTTACTGTTGAAAGAGTTGCTGGTGTGAGTATTGATAATAAACGTGTTAGTAGCTCTGCAATTCGAAAGCTACTTTCCTCAGGGGATTTTCAAACCGCAGAAAAACTTCTAGGAAGGCCTTTTGCAATTAGCGGTCGTGTTGCTCATGGTGACAAACAAGGCAGAATGATTGGCTTTCCAACAGCCAATATAAGCATTAGGAGAAAGCTTAGTCCGGTTCTAGGAGTGTTTAGCGTTCTAATTAAGATAAACAACATTAGCTATAAGGGCGTCTGTAATGTTGGCAAAAGGCCTACACTTGGAGGACTTAAAGTTCTTTTAGAGGTCTTTATTTTTGACTTTAATCAAGAAATATATGGTAGTCGCGTTAACGTTTTTTTTAAACAAAAATGCAGAGAAGAAATAAAATTCAATTCCTTCGAAGAGCTAAAAAATCAAATTAAAAAAGACGTTAAAAAAAGCAAGCAATACTTTCAAGATGCTAGGGTCGATTAGTCAATTTAGGCAAAACCGTGCTGAATGAGTCTCCCATTTTTTTCCTAATCTAGAATTCACGCTTCAACTCTTATAGATTCCTACCTCAATAGTAACCGATTGAACTTGCGGGTGCTTTTGTTGAAGCTGATTGGTTAAATCCTCAATAATATAATCAATACGCCTTACCGTGGCAAATACTGCAGAACGCTCGTCCCTCAGTTCGATATGTTCTGATATTTGCGCCCTCTCTTGCTCAATGTCAGCTTGGATGTTGTCTATTAAAGCCTCCTCTCTCACTTCGACCTCGGCAACAAGAACAATGTTGTTTTCATCCATCACAATAGATTTGACATCGTGGCAAAGCTCAACCTCACTGTGCTCTTTACAAATTCTTGTAAAGGACTCTTCAATTTCCAAATGTCGAATATCGGACAGATAAATCATATTTACCCTGCCCAAAAAAGCTGCTGCAATGCCTAGTAAAATGGCAATTAGAGAAGAAAACAGAATATCCCAAAGCGGATTACCAGTGATATAAGAAAGAGAGATACCGATGATTGCCAGCAAGATACCAACCATCGCGATACTGTCTTCGAGGATCATCGCCACCAGCGTTGGATCTTTGGCCTCAGATATATATTGCACAATAGANATATCAACGTCTTTGGTTCTTTGACGAAANTCATTAATCGCCACTCGCCAAGCGTTNCCCTCAATCACAAAAGATACNCTCAGAACAATAAACGCTAGNAGTATGCCGCTAATATTGAAATTAAGGATGTTGATACTGACAGCTTCAACCTCTGCCTCGCCCATAATTGAGTAGGAATGATATGCATGGTACAAGCCAAGGCCTGAGCCTATTGAAAAGAGCCCAATGGCTGACCATAAATTCCAAATAAACTTTTTTTGGTGATGGCCGAAAGCGTAATCTTGATCGGGTGCTTTTTCACTGGCAATTAAACCAAATAATAAAAACAACTGGTTCAACGTATCCATTAATGAGTGAATAGCTTCATTCATCATTGAAGCTGAAGTTGACACAAAGGCAGAAATAAACTTTAATAAAGTGACTACAGCATTACTGACTATCCCGACGACGACAATTTTTTTACTGCCTGATGACACATTAGCTCCTTGACTTTTTGTTATTTGCACACTTTGTTTGTGAAGCAAAACTCATGAATGAAAGTCTATCTCATCTGGGGTTATTTTTACAATATTTTCTGTATTTATGGATAGAATATATCTAGCCTTCCTTAAGTTAAGAGCCTCCAAGAAAGATTAAGGCCCGCAAAAAAAGGCACCACTGTAGTGTTTGCAAATTCATAGCTATCTTGAACTTTCCATGTGGTCTTTTCTAAAGTAATTTTTTCTGTATTATGAGGTAAGTCATAAAAATCTGGTCCAAAAATAGACGAAAATCCTTCGAGTTTTTCTATTGAGTTATTCCTATCAAAGGCCTCTGCATAAAGCTCGATTGCAGCATGAGCACTAAAGATGCCCGCACATCCACATGCAGATTCTTTCTGGTGCTGGTCATGGGGCGCTGAGTCTGTGCCTAAGAAAAACTTTGGGTTTCCTGAGGTAGCTGCTGTTATCAAAGAATCCTGATGAGGGTATTGTCTTTTTAAGATAGGTAAACAGTAGTAATGTGGCTTAACTCCCCCAACAAGCATGTGATTTCTGTTGGCCAGTAGGTGGTGAGGGGTAATTGTAGCGGCTATATTTTTTTCACTTTCGACAATGAAGTCAACAGCGTCTTTTGTTGTAATGTGCTCAAGGACAATCTTTAACTCAGGAAAGTCTTTTATAACCTTGCTAAGGGTTGTATCAATAAACACAGCCTCTCGGTCAAAAATATCTATATTGGAATCGGTCGCCTCGCCATGAACAAGAAGAGGCATGCCTTCCTTCTCCATAGACTCTAGCGCTGGATAGATGCTATTTAGATTTGTAACCCCATTTTCTGAATTAGTTGTTGCGCCCGCTGGATATAATTTTGCCGCATACACTTCTTGAGTGTTGCTTGCCTCAACAATTTCAGCCTTGGTTGTTCTGTCTGTAAGATAAAGAACCATGAGAGGATTGAAGCTAGTCGCTTTTGGCAACGCCCTCATTATCTCTTCACGATAGGCTTTCGCCTGAACAGAATTTTTTACTGGCGGAGAGAGGTTGGGCATAATAATCGCCCTCCCCATTTGTGCAGCGCTCATCCCAACAATTGACTTCATTGCATCGCCATCTCTGAGATGTAGGTGCCAATCATCGGGTTTAGTTAGCGTTACTGCAGTCATGTTCTTATTGGCGCCTTTTTAAAAGCAAAGTATTTAACCATGACAGTGCTTGTATTTTTTTCCAGAGCCGCAAGGACATGGATCGTTCCTTCCAACTTTTTTAGGTTTTAGTGGTCGTCTTGTTGCTGCAGAGGGCTGAACTACAGAGCTTTTATTCTGAATAGAAACATTCTTGCTCTGCGGATTTTCGGCTCTTGGTGTTTCTTCAGGATTGCTGTCTTTTTGTCCTGTATCTACACTGCACAAAGCTTTCACCATTTCGATGTTAATAACCTCAAGCAAAAGAGTGAACATTGAAAAAGACTCTCGTTTAAATTCTTGTACTGGGTTTTTTTGGCCGTATCCACGCAAATTAACGCTTTGCCTCAAATGATCCATAACTGAAAGATGCTCTTTCCAATGGTGATCCAGTGCTCTTAGCATAACCGCTTTTTCAAAGACCCTCATTGTCTCACTTCCAATTGTGTTTTCCTTTGCCTCATGAGCTAATGCCAGACCCTCCAAGACAATCCTTAATAATTCATCGACATCGAGGCCATCGTCTATACGTTGCTGTATTGGTATATCGGCTCCATAGTCTAGAATTAAAGCGCTATGGAGTCCCTCTACGTCCCAGTCTTCTTCGAGCACCTGCGGAGAAATATACTCAGAAAATAGGTCGCCAATAACGCTTTCTCTAATAATTTCATAGCGATCTTTAACGTCATCAGTTCCCATTAATTCGTCTCTTAACTGATAAATTACCTTACGCTGGTCATTAGCCACATCGTCATACTCAAGAAGATGCTTACGGGCATCGTAGTGCATCCCTTCAACCTTTTTCTGGGCATTTGCAATTGTCTTGTTTAGCCAGCTATGTTCTAGCGCCTCCCCCTCTTTCATGCCTAATTTTTTCATCATACTGGCGGTTTTTTCAGAGGCAAAAATTTTCATCAGGCTGTCTTCTAAGGACAAATAAAATCGCGTCGACCCTATATCTCCTTGCCTACCAGAGCGTCCCCGTAGCTGGTTATCTACACGCCTAGACTCATTGCGCTCAGTACCAATAATATGAAGGCCCCCTGAACTAATGACCCTTTCATGTTTTTCTTTCCACGTGTTCTTTTCAGGCTCAGTGGCTTCTTCTGGTGGCCTTCCGCCCAAAACAATATCTGTTCCTCTTCCTGCCATGTTCGTTGAAATCGTAACGGCTCCTGGCGCCCCAGCATTTGCAATAATTTCTGCTTCGCGTTGATGCTGCTTGGCATTAAGAACCTCGTGCTTAATGTTGTGTTTCTTGAGTAGCGCTGAAACTCCCTCTGAACTTTCAATACTGCTTGTACCAACTAAAACTGGCTGCTGTTTTTTTTGACATTCCTGAATATCGGTGACTACAGCATCAAGCTTTTCGCCCATTGTGCCGTATATTAGGTCTGAGTTGTCAATCCGGTAAGATTTTGTATTGGGTGGAACCACAACAACATCTAGCCCATAGATGTCATGAAGCTCTGCCGCCTCTGTTTCAGCAGTGCCCGTCATACCTGCTAGTTTTTCATAGAGCCTAAAATAGTTCTGATAGGTTATAGCAGCTAATGTTTGGTTTTCTTTCTTAATGCTTACATTTTCCTTAGCTTCAATTGCTTGATGGAGGCCTTCTGACCATCTTCTGCCCTCCATGGTTCTGCCTGTAAACTCATCTACAATGACAACCTCGTCATCTTTAACTATATAGTCAACATTTTTTTGAAATAAAATATGGGCGCGTAAGCCTGATATTAAGTGTTGCATTAAAATTATATTGCTAGCGTCATAAAGACTTGAGCCTTCGGCTAAGGCGCCTGCCTCAATTAACATGTCTTCAGCCTTAACATGCCCGTCGTCTGAAAGATAAACCTGCTTATGTTTTTCATCAACAGTGTAGTCGCCTGGCTCTATAACCACAACTTCTTTTCCATCGCCTGTCTCTGTTTGAAGTGTAAATTTAGGAATCATCTTGTTTATCGCCCTATACACCTCTGCGTGGTCATCTGTTGGGCCAGATATAACTAGTGGAGTTCTGGCTTCGTCAATTAGGATCGAATCAACCTCATCGATAATTGCATAGTTTAAGGCTTTTTGTGTTTTTTGCTCTTGGGAAAAAGCCATGTTGTCTCTAAGATAATCAAAGCCAAGCTCATTATTAGTTGCGTAGGTAATGTCGCAAGCGTAGGCCGCTTTTTTTTCTTCGCTAGACATTCCCGAAATCGCTGTTCCAACCTGAAGACCCAAAAATGAAAACACCTTGCCCATCCATTCAGCGTCTCGTGTTGCAAGATAATCATTAACAGTCACAATGTGAACACCCTTCCCGTCTAGTGCATTAAGGTATGCAGGCAGGGTTGCTACTAGCGTTTTTCCTTCTCCTGTGCCCATTTCAGAAATACTGCCTTCATTCAGAACCATTCCTCCAATGAGCTGCACGTCGTAGTGCCTTAAGCCAAGTGATCTTTGGCTTGCCTCCCTAACAACAGCAAAAGCTTCGGGCAAAATATCATCTAGCGTCTCTTTGCTATTAAGTCTTTCTCTAAACTGATTGGTCTTATCAGCAAGATTCTGGTCACTAAGAGACTGCATCTGAGACTCAAAAGAGCTCGTCTTTGCCACAAGTCCAGTATACTTTTTTATAAGTCGTTCGTTGTTAGACCCAAGGACTTTTGATAAAACATTATTTATAATACTCATGTAACAAAAACAATAGTTAATAAAACTGGGCTATTTTCTCATATATGCAAGATAAAACAACAACAAACCTTACAAATTTTAAGCCGGCAGGGGGTTTGGGCTCATTGTTTGAAAAAGCAAAAATGCATAATCACTTAAATTCCCTCTTTCAAAAGGCGCTTCCTTCAAAACTTAATGGCCTCACGTTGTGTTTAGTTGAGGAACAAAAAGTGACATTATTAGCGACAAATGCCTCTGTAGCATTTCGCGCTGAGAAACAACGAAAGACCCTGCTTTCAATTGTTCAACAAGTAGACGGGCTGTCACACACCACGTCAGTTTTAATAAAAATTGAAAAAATCAAATAATAGTCGATGTGTGTCGTTTTTTGCTTTTAAATATCAATCATTTACATTATAATAGTGCGGTTTTTTACCTAATTATCTTTCAAAATTTTTATGTCCGAACAAACAATAGACTTAAAGAAAAGGCGCTTTTTAACCAAGGCAACTAGCGTGGTTGGTGCTGTAGGTGTTGGCTTTGTGGCTTGGCCTTTTTTGTCAACATGGAAGCCTTCAGCAAAAACAAAGGCTGCTGGCGCCCCTATTGATATTGATATTTCAAAGCTTGAAGCGGGCCAACTTGTTCGTGTTTTATGGCGCAAAAAACCCGTTTGGATTTTTATGCGTGACGAAAAAGCTCTTGACGCTCTTAACTCAGATGGGCTCATTAAGAGTCTGGACGATCCTGATGGAACAGGCAACTCTAAAAACCAACAGCCCAGCTACGTAACGTCTAATTTTAGATCTATCAAAAACAAAGAAAGTGTTGCGGTCATTGTAGGTGTTTGTACACACCTAGGATGTTCGCCTACTTATCGTCCAGAACCAGGTGCCGCTGACCTTGGAGGTGATAGCTGGAAGGGTGGCTTTTATTGCCCATGTCATGGCTCAAAATTTGACCTAGCTGGAAGAGTTTATGCGGGCGTTCCTGCTCCTACTAATCTAGTTATTCCTCCTTACCGATACGTGTCTGACTCACTTATTCGTATTGGTGTAGACCCAGAAATTACATAAAAGCGCATTATGAAAAACAAACAAAACTGGATAGACCAAAGGTTTCCCCTTACCAAGGTTTGGAATGAGCATTTAGCGGAATACTACACGCCAAGAAATTTTAATTTTTGGTACTTTTTTGGTAGCCTTGCAATGCTAATGCTTGGAATGCAATTAGTTACAGGGATTTTTCTAACCATGCACTATAAGCCTGACTCGGCTTATGCTTTTGCCTCTGTTGAATATATTATGAGAGATGTTGAATGGGGCTGGCTAATACGCTATCTTCACTCGGCAGGCGCTTCGGCGTTTTTTATCGTTATTTATCTTCACATGTATCGCGCCCTTCTTTATGGCTCTTATAAAGGCCCGAGGGAATTAATATGGATACTGGGAATGGTGCTTTATGTTGCTCTAATGGCGGAGGCTTTTTTTGGCTATGTCTTGCCATGGGGGCAAATGTCGTTTTGGGGCGCGCAGGTAATTATCTCTTTGTTTGGCTCGGTTCCAGTTATTGGCCCTGACCTTTTGGTTTGGCTTTTGGGAGATTATGCAGTGGGGGATGCCGCCTTAAATCGATTCTTTTCTTTACATGTAATTGCACTGCCTCTTATTTTAGTTGTGCTTGTCTTCCTACATATCGTCGCACTCCATGCTGTTGGCTCTAACAACCCGGATGGCATTGAAATAAAGAAAAACAAAGACAAGGATGGAATACCTAAGGACGGCATACCGTTCCACCCATATTTCACCGTTAAGGACACCCTAGGTGTTGTCGCATTTTTATGGTTGCTTTGTGCCGTAGTGTTCTACGCGCCTGCCCTTAATGGATACTTCCTTGAGCACGCAAACTTCATTGAAGCGAACCCGCTTAAAACCCCAGAGCATATTGCGCCCCTATGGTACTTAACGCCGTTCTACTCAGTTCTAAGGGCTATTCCACCGATGTTCGGATCACAGTTTCCGGGTGTTTTAGCAATGGGAGCAGCGATATTAATCTTGTTTGCTTTGCCCTGGCTAGATAGAAGCCCTGTTAAATCTATTCGCTACCGCAGCCCTATATATAAGTGGGTGCTTGGTGTCTTTGTTATTAGTTTTATTATGTTGGGGTGGCTTGGTGTACAGCCGGTAACCCCTTTAAACGCGCTGTTAGCTCGTGTTTTCACAGCTCTATATTTTGCATTTTTTATTTTAATGCCTTGGTACACCTCAATAGGGAAAACCAAAGAGGTGCCAGAAAGGGTTACGGGGTAGATTATGAAAAATAATACTATACTAAATCTAACTCTATCACTAATCGTTATTTCGTTTAATGTTCATGCTTCTAGCAAGGTTCACCTAGATCATGCAGATACCGACATATCGAATACGGCCTCACTTCAAAATGGCGCAAAACTCTTTATGAACTATTGCTCTGGATGTCATGCTATTAGCTTTATGCGATACAATCGCATAGGAGAAGATCTAGGGCTCAGTGACGAATTAGTTGCTGAAAATTTAATGTTTGCTGGCAACAAACCTGGCGAAACAATTACAACTGCAATGCCAGAAGATGCTGCAGCAAAATGGTTTGGAGGTACGCCACCGGATTTGTCTCTGGTCGCAAGATCAAAAGGAACTGACTGGATTTACACCTACTTAAGAAGCTTTTATGAAGACGAGTCAAGAATCTTTGGGGTTAACAACTCTGTTCTTGTTAATGCGTCTATGCCGGATGTATTGTGGTCGTTAAAGCAGGGTCAATCTGAAGCGGACTTTGATCAAAATGTTAGAGACATAACAAACTTCCTCGACTATGTAGGCGAGCCAGCAAAACTAATTCGATTGAAGCTGGGAAAATGGGTGCTACTATTCCTAGGGATTTTATTTATCTTGGCTTATTTACTTAAAAAAGAGTACTGGAAAGACGTCAAATATGGTATCTGGCGTCCCCGTGATTAATTTCTGATACAATCCTTTTTCTATAGACTCTCTGAGATGAAAGGCTTATTTTATTATTTTATTTGGTGAAAAACTATGTTAACTAAACCTAATCCAGCCTCAACGACACTTTACTCTCACTCTCAAGAGTTGGAGTCACATGCGGTTCGTTTTATCATGGCTCATAAATCTATTGAGAGAGAAGTTATAGAGGCTAAACTTGATGAAATGCCTGAGGAGGTCTTGGAACTTAACCCTTGTCAGACACTTCCTACGCTATTTGACAGAGGCATGGTTTTATACGACCTCTCTGTTATTATGGAGTATCTAGATGAGCGCTTTCCATTCCCACCTCTATTGCCTGTTGATCCCATTGAAAAGGCTGAAAAAAGACTCCTAATATATCGCTTTACTCGAGCAGAGGGTTGCTGGTATGGGCTTGTTGATACCATTCTTAATGGAGGCAATAAAGACGCCAATGCAGCAAGAAAAACTCTTAATGGAAATCTTATAGAGCTATTGCCCTTGTTTTCTCACAAACCATACTTTAAAAGCGAAACAATGACATTGGTTGATGTATGTATCGCTCCAATACTCTGGCGCCTTGATCTTCTGGGGATATCTTTAGGTGAAAAAGCAGTGCCAATTACTGCCTATGCAAACAGGTTGTTTGAAAAAGAGGGCTTTCATGAAAGCCTCACTTTTGCTGAAAAGGATTTTAATTAAAAGCCCTTATGTCTGGCGTTGTCCCCTACCTAATCCGAGCATACTGTGATTGGATTGAGGACTCTGGCCTAACTCCTCATGTATTGGTAAATTGTGAAAAAAACGGCACTCTAGTTCCAGAAGGGCTTGCAAAAGAAGGAAAGATTGTTTTAAATATCAGCTCATCTGCAACGGTAGGGCGCGCAATAACCAACGACTCTATTAGCTTTAAAGCAAGATTTAACGGAAAGTCACAGCAGGTTATTGTTCCTTGTGACGCGGTTCTTACTATCTATGCGCAAGAGAATGGAGAGGGCATGTTCTTTGATAAGCCAGAAAAACCCTCAAAAGAGGCCAAAAAACCGAACCTAACTATCTTAGATTAAGCCCTCAATCTCAGAGTAAAAAAGCTCTAGGTTTTTTTTAGAAAAAGAAACAACTGGGATTTTAGTGTATGCCGTAAGCGCCTCTTTGTTACAAAGATTGTTGGCTTGAATCGCATTTAAAACAACGCAGGAAACGCTTAGCTTGTTTTTATTTGCAGCCTCAATAGTTAAAAGCGCTTGGCTGATTGCGCCGAGCTCGTCCGGCGAATAGTCGGGGAAGTCGATGTGATGGGCGATACGTGAACGAAAGCCGGGATTGGATTCGAAGAAGGTG
>NZUR01000035.1 GCA_002698045.1 Thiotrichales bacterium
CTTTTATTCTCTATAAAATCTGGACGGATATTGGCATCAAAATAAATAGGCAAGTGACCTGAAACTTCTTCAACAAGCCACTGCCAACTCGACCCACAAGGCTCTGCTTGAAGACTAATCCCTCCAACCAATAATGCCTTTGCCTTCATCACTCTATTTACAAAAGGTTTGAGACTCGTTTGATCTAACAGCCTACCCGCTGAATGCTCATCAACAAAAGTATATTCTGCTATGCCATCGACTACATCAGCATAGGCAAGAGTAGTAGGTCGATTTGTCTTAATTACAAAGTCTTCTTTAACTTTCGAATGTCTTAAAGTATTCTCAATAAGCTCTCCATAACTATCATTAGATACGGCNCCAAAATAATAGCTATNNGCNCCNANNCGNCCAAGTGCAATTGAAGAATTAAAATTACTGCCACCNACATGGGGAGTGTATTCNGGNTCNCNTCGAAAAGAGACCATATCAATTAAAGATTCACCGGCGCAGATTATCATAATAAAATTACCTATAGAAGACGAGCGCCATTTTCAACAGTTATATCGGGCACTGCTAAGACTACAGATTTATCTTGGTTATAGAAACCTAAAACTAAGCATTCACTCATAATTGGACCAACTTGCTTGGGATGAAAGTTCACTACCCCCATTACCTGTTTATTCTCTAGTTGTTCTTTTGTATAAAGATTTGTGATTTGAGCGCTAGACTTCTTGATACCAACTTCTAAACCAAAATCAACGTGCAAGATGTAAGCGGGATTTCTAGCTTCAGGAAAATCTTCAACGTTGACTATTGTGCCAACCCTTATATCTACTTTTTCAAAATCCTGCCATGTAATTGTCATATCTTTTTCAATTATTATTCAAGAAGTTCTTTAATNGCCTGCTCAAGCGCAGCTGTGAAGTCAGGGTCATTTCCNGGATTTGCAGCGCAATGCCCCCATGGAGAATTNAATGGTCTGAAATCAGCATCGCCTATATAGTTTGCCTCAATGGCATTATCTTCAGGTGGAAAGTAAAGATCTTGGGTACACGGNATTAATATAGTTTTAGCTTTAATAGCTTTTAATGCCATCTCNATATTNCCATTATATANTGGCCCAATACTGATATCACTNGTCTGCCAAGTTTCAAGTTTACAAAGAAGGTTATTAGCATCCCAATTTTCAGCGTGATCTTTTTCCCAGTCCACTAATAAATCCTCCAAGGACTCATAGCCGATCTTTTTAAATATCGAATCCCGATAAAAAGTTTGTGAAAATGCCCATCCAGCATAGACCCTTGCAAATGCCTTAAGTCCATCTATTGGTGGAGAGGTATAGTCACCCTGATTCCAATTTTGATCTGCGCAAAGTGCAGCCCTAACTCCCTCAAGAAATACAAAGTTATGTGGTGATATTTTAGCTGAAGCACAGAAAGGCAAAATGGCATCAACAAAATCAGGATATTGAGCAGCCCACTGATAAGCCTGACATCCAGCCATAGACCAGCCTGTAACTAGAGCAATCCTCTCGACACCTAGATACTCTGTCAGTAGTCGATACTGACAAGCAATATTATCCCAAAGTGAAATACGTGGAAATCTAGGGCCATCTTGTGGGGCTTTCGTGTTGCTCGGCGAAGAGGAAAACCCATTACCAAACATGTTAATTGAAACAATNAAATGTTTATCTGGATCTATCGCTCTCNCTTTACCAAAAAAACCCTCATTTCTTTGATGAGAGCCAGTATAAAAAGTTGGCAATACAACGACGTTATCTTTACTTTTATTTANNTCGCCGTAAGTTTTATAAATCAAGTAAGCTGAATTTAACTCTTCTCCAGACAAAAGAGAAATATCACCTAATTCAAACTTTTCATAATCCATTACAAAATCTTATTTTCATCTTAAAGCAATTCATTGATTATCTATGGTCTAGCAATCCAAAGTATTGTCCCTCTCCCATTGGCTTAAATGAGAAGAATATTCATTCCATTGGCTGTTTTTTAGTTTTATATACGCATCAATTAGGTTATCACCGAGTCTTTCTCTAAGCACATCGGACTCTTCAAGTAATCTAAGAGCGTCAAGCAAATTTCGAGGCAACTGCTTATAGCCCTCAATATCCTTTCCAAGTTCATACATGTTTATATCAAGCGGATCACCCGGGTCACGATTAGCTGCTATACCATCAAGCCCACAAGCAAGAATTGCAGCTTGCATTAAATAAGCATTCGCTGCGCCATCCATCAAACGTAATTCAAAACGTCCTGAGTCTGGCACACGAATCATATGAGTACGGTTATTTCCACCATAGGTAATTGAGCTTGGAGACCANGTTGCGCCAGATAGCGTCCTCGGAGCGTTAATACGTTTATAACTATTTACCGTTGGATTAAAGATAGCAGTCAAGCGATTGGCACTATGCATAATGCCGCCTAGAAACTGATATGCTAATGGCGATAAACCTAAACCTCGACTATCATCTTTGCCATTAAATAAGTTTTTAGAGCCATCTAGGCTCCATATAGATAGATGGGAATGACAGCCATTACCTGTAAGATGACTGAAAGGCTTTGGCATAAATGTCGCACGCATACCGTGAAGTTCAGCAATTGATTTCACCATAAATTTAAAAAATACTTGGCGATCAGCTGTCTTTAAAGCATCATCAAAATCCCAATTCATTTCAAATTGGCCATTAGCATCCTCATGGTCATTTTGATATGGCCCCCAACCTAGTTCAATCATGCTATCGCAAATCTGCTTAATGACTGGATATTGACGCATTAAAGCTTGTTGATCGTAACAAGGTTTACTTTGCTGATCCTTGTCATCAGCAATATCAGTTCCATCTTCGTTAATTAGATGGTATTCACACTCAACCCCTGTTTTCATTCGATATCCAAGCTTTTCAGCCTCAGATAACTGACTTTTAAGAGCAACTCGTGGTGATGCCTCAACTGGCTTTCCATCCATCCATAAATCGGATGCTAACCATGCCACTTCTGGCTTCCAAGGTAACTGAATCAGGCTATCAGGATCAGGAATAGCAAACATATCTGGATGTGCAGGTGTCATATCTAGCCAAGCAGCAAAACCTGCAAAGCCAGCACCTTCTTTTTGCATACCATCAATAGCTCTTGCNGGAACTAACTTGGAACGCAGACNACCAAACAAATCTACAAAGCTAATAAGAAAGTATTCAATTCCTCGCTCTGCTGCTACTTTACTAAGTTTAGTGGCCATAATTTCTCCTATTTATTCGTTATTATTTAAATTAAATCAGTAATTACATTCCACCTTTTCCTGNAATNNATTCAGTACCAGCCAATGGCACACCAGCCATCGCAGCAGCTTCCATAGTCAATGCTACCATATCTTCTGGCTCTAAATTATGTACATGACTCTTACCGTAAGCTCTAGCTAATCTTTGCAACTCGATCACGATAGACCGCTATCCCAGCACTATCATGTCATCTCTCTGTCATTTCACTCAGCATCGGCGCCACTAATACACCTAATTGTGATTCAGGAGCAGGGTTTTTAATAAAAAGTCCAACAATTCCGCACATAGCAACTCCAAATAAAAGTCATAGCCTTTGAACTCATATATCAAATAAGTTCAAAGGAGTTAGTTTAAATAAAAAACGATAAGCGTTTTTATCTATAGNTTTTTTGATAAAGGAAGCAATAACCTAATACAATCTCAAGAACTCTTGCACTTCCCAATCAGTTACGGACTGATGATAACGGTCCCATTCATCCATCTTGTANGAGAAAAATTGATGGAGCATTGACTCACCCAATACTTCTCTTGCAAATTCATCTTTATTTAATGCCTCAATAGCCTCTAAAAGATTACGAGGTAGTGATTTAATGTTTGCTTCCTTTATCTCCTCAGGACTCAACATATACAAATTTAGATTCAATGGTTTACCTGGGTCAATTTTATTTTTAATTCCATCTAAAACTGAAGCAGTAGTTAAAGCTAATGATAAGTATGGATTCATGCACATATCTGCAGCACGATTTTCTATACAAAATCGATTTTGAGGGAGTCTAAGCATACATGAACGGTTATTGTCTCCATAAGCCATTTGTGTAGGAGCCCATGTGTGAACTCCACCTTCAAATCCACCCACTATAGGAACTAATCCATTGTAAGAATTAACTGTTGAACAAGCTATTGCAGTAATTTCTGTTCCATGCTTAAGCAGACCACCAACTGCATGATATGCTAAATTGGAAAACTTACCATTTTTTCCTTCAAATACATTTTTATTATCAGAGGTACTCGTCATACTAAAATTAATATGCGCTCCAGATCTCCAATCTCCAATTGTTGGTTTCGGCATAAAGGTAATAAACATTCCATACTTTTTAGCAACTTCTTTAAGTAGAACTCTTAAGAAAACTAATCGGTCAGCCATTTGAAGGACATCAGTATAAGTAAAGTCAAGCTCAAACTGTGAATAAGCCCCCTCACATACTACATCCTTCATATCCCAGCCTAATTCATTAACAGTGTCAATCAATTCTTTTAGGAACTCCATTGAATCAATAGAATACTCAACGTCATAGCCGAAAGCCTGCCTACGTGGACGCAATCCTTCGCCAGGTAGTGGGTCATCATCGATAGCTTTTACTGGCTGACCATCTTCCCAGCGCAGCGCAATAAATTCAGGTTCAATACCACAAAAAGCTTTGTATCCTGCATCGTCAGCATTTTGAACAGCTCTTTTAAGTGTTTGACGAGGGCACAAGTTATAAGGCTCATCCTCCCACCATAAATCAGAAAAAACCCAAACACAAGTTTTATCCCAAGGGCAGATCATCAAGCTATCTAAATCAGGCACAGGAATCTGATCAGAGTCATTAGGTCCTAATTCAGGAACAAAAGAAACTGAATGGACAGCAAATTGAGGCCCTTTTCCTGCACACAACGCCTCAAATTCTTTCATTGGGATTGGCTTTGTTTTTGGAATACCAAGCATATCAATCCAACACGACAGGATATACTTTACGCCAGCTTTTTCAAGCCTTGCCTTTTCCTCAGCAACGCGCTTCTTCGATGGCAGTGCATCTGCCATCTTTGTGTGGTAAATCTTAGTCATATCTTGCTCCTTCTATTTTATTCAATACAGTTTTAAAGTTTTTCGTGCGACTTTAACAAGAACTGATTCTTGTATGTCGCCAGACCTTTCATTACTTCAACATCTTTTATATCATTATTATTAAAACAATGTTTCTCTAAAAACCTAGTTAAAGTTTCATCACCTTCTGAGGCAATCTCTACCAAAAGATCATAACGCCCTGTTACCCATAAAATAAATACGATTTCATTACAATCTTGAAGCCGCTTAGCGACCTCACTCGGACTTGAGGTTGATGCTACCTTAATACCCAACATTGAGTCTGTCGCATAATTAATAGCAGAACGATCCACCAAAGCTTTAATTTGTAAAACACCTGCGTCCTTCATGCGATTAACTCGATTCCTAACAGTACCTTCAGATATCTCAAGGGTCTTAGCTATTTCTTTAAAAGGTAGTCGTCCATCACTCTCAAGCATATCGATGATTTGCTGATTTAATTTATCTTTCAGTGTATCTCTTGTAGGCACGCGAGGAGTTTGATTGCTATCATTCGCGTCATTAAATTGATTTAAATTCACCATACGATTGCTTGAACTACTCATTTCGAAATCCTAGTTTTGAGGCATATCTTCTGGATCTATTCCAGGTACAAAAGTAATACCTGCTTGCTGCTTCCAATCATGAGGGTAGGCAGAATAAAATATCACGCATTTTTCATCACACTCGTAAGCAATTAAGTTATCTTTTGGGATGTATAGAACATCGCCTGGATTACAGATATAGGATTCACCGTCGCACGTTAATCTGAATGTACCTTCCATACAATAAATAATTTCATCACAGGTTAGTTCCCATGGAACTGACACTTGGTTTAAAAAATTTAAGCCACCACACATCGTGTCACTTACAGCACTCGTTACAAATGGCTTGATATAGCTTTTCCCTGGCTCTAGAGTATGTAAGCGGTGTTCAATTTCACTAAATTTATATAGTTTTGGTTTATTATCTTTCATCATTTTCCTTATTCAGTTAAGTCAAGTTTTTCATTTAGTTCTACTACGTATCCATCTGGATCTTCAATAAATGCAAGGATGCGAGTTCCTGCATTCATTGGTTTAGCTGGACTAATTATTTTTGCCCCATTCGCCTCAAGATCTTCAACAGCTTTATATACATCTAGAGTTTCTATGCAGATATGCCCCCAGCCATTTCCTTTATCATAGTGCTCTACTTGATCCCAGTTATGAGTCAACTCCAATGCAGGAAATTCTGTCTCAGGACCATAACCTACAAATGCATTGGTGTATCGACCACCAGGGTAATCGGTACGTCTTAATACTTGCATACCCAAAATATCACAATAAAAATGGATTGATTTTTCTAGGTCAAGCACCCTCATCATAGTGTGAGCCAATCTGTAGTCACTATTAAAATTAGTATTGGTCATAATATTCTCCTTTATTAATTATTTATTGATTAATCAGTAACTGCTTTTGCAATCATCTCTTGAAACGCACGAACACTATTTTCCCAATGAGGAGAGAGCAATCCTCCATCTTTAGAAACTGGTGAAGCCCTGCCAAGCTGTAATCTTTCGCAGATTGCATGATCCTCTTTATGTACATCCCACCATAGCTTTTTCATTGCTTCAACCTCTTCATTTGAAACAGTTTGGCCTTCTGTAGTGTAAATAACTCTTTTTTGTTGAGTGCGCTCTGGATTAACAGGAACATTTAAATAAACGCCAATTTGATCGGGTGCATATCGACCAATAATAAAGTTAGGAAATAGTGTGAGGTACCTAGAGCTCACCGAGAGACTCTCTTTTACTTTATCTTCATCATCCAAATCGATAGCACTTCCTACACATACACCATCGATGATTGTGTAGTGATCTTCCAGAGGCTGATTTGTTGTTGTACGATGAACAAATTGAACATGGTAGGGTTCAATATAGTTTTCCATAAGAAATTTCCAATTTGTTGAAATTTCTCCAAAATCCAATGTTGCAACAGGTCTTACTTGCTGAAAATTAATATCATCAAAATTCTTTATTAGTGGTGCTGCATAATCTTCAAAAGATGGCGCGTTACCACTTAAATTAATGAATATCCAGTCATGCCAAATGGCTATTTTTATAGATTTAAGGCCGTGGTCTGACATATTAAAGCCTTCTGGGTGATGCTCTTTACCTCCAAAAAATGGGGTGGCACATAAATCACCATCTAGACTGTAAGTCCAAGAGTGGTAGGGGCAAGTTAACATAGGGCCTACATTCTTTGGTTCATCAACTAGTTTAAGGCAGCGGTGTGAACAGGCATTATGAAAGGCAGCAATTTGACCTTGATTATTCTTAATTAGTACAACAGGCGTACCAGCAACTGTAATTGGATAGGTGTCACCTGTCTCAGGTAATTCATGAGCAAAGCCAACAAAAACCCAATTATTAGTAAATAAAGTATCACACTCAGTACGAAAAAAATCGACATCAGTATAGGCAGAAGCTGGAAGACCATGTTTAAGCTTATCCTTCTGAAAGAATGTAGACATGTCAATTGTATTATTATTAATTGTTGACCCCCTAATAAATGAAGAATAGTATTTTTTTCTAAAATTATATACCTTAATATTACATATAAAGTAATTTAATTAGTAATAATTTGTTAATAAACACATTAATTAGATTAAAAATCATTAATATGTAATTATTATGGATGTTAATTGATGCTAACATTAAGTCTATTTTGGGTATTATTTATACCTATATTAAGGTTGTAATAATGAGGATTAAAGTATATGAGCATTGAGCAAGATGACATTAAAGTTAATCTTAAAGGGTTTGCAGGTCATGGATTAGTCCACTCCAATGTTTCTGATGATGAAATTACACTAGTTGGTTCTGGAACTCCAGCAGGTGAATATCTTAGAAGGTATTGGCAGCCAGTTTTTATTTCTTCTGAGCTCGAAAATCTTCCTGTCGCAATAAAAATCCTAGGAGAAGAGCTTGTCTTGTTTCGAGATAAAAGTAATCAATTAGGTTTAGTTCATAAACATTGCCCTCATAGACAGGCTTCTCTTGAATTTGGTATTTGTCATGAAACAGGAATTCAATGTTGCTATCATGGATGGCATTTTGATGTTGATGGTACACTAATAGATGTACCAGGGCAGCCTGAACATATTGCAGATATTATCAAACAAAGAGTTCGACTTGGTGCTTATCCAACTCACGAATTTAAAGGTTTAATTTTTGCTTATCTAGGCCCAATTGATGAAAAACCTGAATTTCCAATTTATGATTCCCTTGATTTTGAAGACATGGATATGGTGCCTTATAAAGCCCCTTTTAAGTGTAACTGGCTTCAGGTTCTAGATGCTATAGTCGACCCTATTCATACCTCCTTCCTTCACTCCAATATGAGTCGAGAACAATTTTCTGAGGGCTTTGGTGAGGTCGGGCAGATTGACTTCTTTGAACGTGATAGCTGGATTTTAGGATGTAATACCAGAAGAGTAGGTGACAATGTTTGGTTTAGAATTAATGAAGTTGTTTTGCCAAACTTTACTCAGGCAGGTGCAGCATTTACAGCTGATGGCACAAAACAAATTTATTATGGACGAAGTTCATTTACAAGATGGGTCGTACCAATTGATGATGAATCCACTATTTGCTATGCTTGGGCTAATTTTGGAGAGCGTGGAGATCCACAGGAATACAATACCCCAGAAGGTCCTGAACTAATCGAGCAAGGTGAGCTATTTGATCGGCCTTATGAACAGCGCCAAAGATTTCCTGCTGATAGGGAGGCATGTGAAGGTATAGGACCAATCAATATACATAAAAATGAAAATTTAGTGACCAGTGATCAAGGCGTTGCAATGATGCGCCAAAGAATAAGAGAGCAAATTAGAACAGTGTCTTCTGGCAAACATCCATATCTTNCATCGAAGCTTGTTGGGATGCCAATACCAACCTATGGTGGTGACTCTGTCCTGACAATTCCAAAAAATATAAGTGATGATGATGCTTTGTTAAGTAAACTTGCTCATGAATTTGTTGAAATTCAGTTTCAGGTTGATGGCAAGCCTGAGAAAGAGAGGATTAAAGTGGTAACAGAAAAGTTAAAACAAATTCAGTTAAGAGAAAATCCAGTGGTAACTGAATAGGTAAATACACTATGTCAAGTGATAAAAAAATANGAGTACATTTTAAAAGTAATCATGCAGATCCAAAATCTTTCCCTCCAACGATTGAAGGAGAAAGCGTCTTCGCAATTACTGAGGATAGGTTCAATCGTGCTATTGAGAATTATCCAGATCTAAAAGGCAAGATTGAACCCGTTTTTGATTGGGATTTAGATAACTTCTACGAGTCAATGAAAACAGCTGAAGTGCTTGTATGCTGGGATTTTCCAACCGAAGATCTTTCTAAAATTGCTCCCAATTTACGATGGATTCATATTATTGGTGCTGGATTAGAACATTTATGCCCAATGGACTGGGTTCCAAAAAATGTCTCGGTAGTTAATAATCGTGGAGTGCATTCNGAAAAAGCAGGNGAATTTGGTTTAATGNGTGTCTTAATGCTTCATACCCACATACCTGAAATAGTTCAAAACCAACAAAATAAGCACTGGGAATCCCTCTACTCTACTCCCATAATGGGGAAAACCTTACTAGTTATTGGGGTGGGGAATATAGGTCATGCTGTTGCAAAGAAGTGTAAATTATTAGGTATGAATATTATTGGAGTTAGTCGTCATGGAAAAGCTTTAGATNGTGTCGANCAAATGGTTAAAGTAGAGAAATTAGATGAAGTACTTCCTCTACCTGATTACATTTTTATGTCCACCCCAAATACCACAGAAACCCTCAACCTATTAGATAAGAGACGCCAGTCACTGATGAAGCCAGGGGTTGGTATTATTAATGTAGGTAGAGCGGCTACTATGGACTATGATGCTTTAGTAGAAAACTTAAGTTCTGGTCACATCAAAGCTGCTATTATTGATGTATTTGACCCTGAACCACTCCCCTCAAATTCTCTATTATGGAATACACCTAATTTAATGGTTATGCCTCATATTTCTGCAGATGATGGTGATACCTATATTCCTCTAACCCTTGAACTTGTTATGATGAATATGCGTCGCTATCTCTCAAACCACAAATTAAATAATTTAGTGAATCCTGATCTTGGCTATTAAAGGTCTGAGTAATATTTTTTATAGTGCTGAGCAGCCTCTCGAGAAATGGCCANTAGACTTTCAAATGGANTNGCCATTGCNTCTTCTATTGATAATTCACTAGAGACAACACTAAANGCCTTATCAATGCCATAATTACTTATTAGAGTGTCACTATTCTCTANAGTTCCAGCAATTATAAAGATACGACATTTATGTCTCTTTGCATACTCAATAACCCCTATAGGAGCTTTACCNCTATCACTTTGACTATCAATCTTGCCTTCCCCAGTTATAACTAAATCTGCGTTTAATAGATGATGATTAAAATCTACTTTATCAAGAATAATCTTAATGCCACTCTTCAGCTCTGCATCCAAAAAAGCTTTAAAGCCATAACCTATTCCACCAGCAGCNCCAGCACCANGATACAAAGACACATCATTATTGAATTTCCTAGATATAACACNAGAGTAATGATTCAAAATAATNTCTAGCTGATCAATCATTTNACTATNNGCNCCTTTTTGAGAGGCAAAAATAGCAGAGGCTCCTTGAGGTCCAACCAAAGGATTATCAACATCACATGCCACCTCAAAACTAACACCCTTAAGACGAGGGTCTATATAACTTAAATCAATGTCAGAAAGCGAACTTAAACTGCTAACATCTCCACGAAGTTGATNCCCTGAAATATCTAGAAATCGAACCCCAATTGCCTGTAAAAAACCCATACCACCATCATTACTCGAACTACCNCCTAAGCCAATAATAATATGCTNAGCGCCNTCATCTACTGCAGCNAAAATAAGTTCTCCNACCCCNTGACTAGAGGNAANCATTGGATTTCGTTTTTCAACGGAAACTAAGTGTAAGCCACAAGCTTCTGCAACCTCAATAACTGCCGTTTTCGTATCACCAAGCATGCCCCATCTTGCANTAACAACCTCCCCCATAGGACCTAAAACATTTGTAGAAAAATAACTACCCTCTGTAGCAGAGACCAATACATCAACNGTACCTTCACCGCCATCAGCAATAGGCNATTTANGNATNTCTGCACTNGGNAAAAATTCTAAAAAACCTGCTTCNATAGCATTTGCANCTTCACTCGCAGAGAGGGTNTCCTTGAAGGAGTCTGGTGCAATTACTATCTTCATATATTGTTATATATTGGCAAATAATTTAATAATAAACACTTGTCTCTTATACATTCTACACCTTAAATTTAATTGTATTTTTTACCCCAGCGCTCTAGAGAAATTGTAGCAATAAAAATAATGAACATACCTAACCACTGTGAACTACCTAGTTGATTTTGAAGCAATATTACTCCCAAAATAATTGTAAAGACTGGCTCCATGTACATTACATTAGCCGTGCGAACAGGACCAATTTTTGCAATAGAGTGAAAGAAAAAATAAAAACCGCCACTCATAAATATAGCTGAAGTAATACCCCACATTAACATCGGTG
>NZUR01000036.1 GCA_002698045.1 Thiotrichales bacterium
CAGTGTTACAAGAAATGACAAAACAAGTTCAAGCGCTTGGAGTGAAACCTGAAATTGAGGCTTTTGATACTGGTCATTTACAGTTTGCAATCTGGCTTAAAGAGCAAGGTCTAATTGATGACCCTGTGATGATTCAACTATGTATGGGTATTCCATGGGGCGCACCTGATGACCTTCACACATTTCTCGCAATGACATCAAATGTTCCAAAGGACTGGACATTTTCTGCCTTCTCAATAAGTAGAAATCAGTTGCCTTATGTAGCCTTAGCTATCTTGGCAGGCGGTAATATTCGTGTCGGCCTTGAGGANAACATCTACCTCAAACGTGGTGTTCTTGCTACCAACGAAGACCTGGTAAAAAAAGCTGTACAGACAGCTGAGGGAATGGGATGCGCTATTCTAGGGCCAGATCAGGTACGCAGTAATATGAAGCTAGTGAAGCGCTGGGGCTAGANATGAAAAGCATTAAGTCAGCAGGCGTTATTGGCGCAGGCGTTATTGGTAGTGGATGGATAGCCAGGTTACTGCTAAATGGTATCGATGTTTTTGTTTATGACCCTTCTGAAGAAGCTCCAAAAAATGTCAGTAAAGTTATTCAAAATGCTGAAAGGGCTTATAGCAANTTGCTCACTTCAGAGCTACCAAAAAAGGGAACACTTTTATTTTCAAACTCAATTTCAGAAGTTGCAAAATCTNCANAATTANTNATNGANGCTGTNCCNGAAAGACTNNCNGCAAANCAATCNGNNTATGANGAAATTGANTCAANNGCTGACAGANNATNTGATTATTNCNTCNTCAACTTCNGGNATNCTNCCTTCAGANTTNCAGNCANAAATGNGCCACCCAGAGAGACTCATTGTTGCTCACCCATTTAATCCAGTCTATCTTTTGCCGCTAGTAGAGATAGTTGGCGGAAAAGAAACATCTCAAGAAGTCATCAAAAAAGCTTGCAATATTTTTACTCATATTGGCATGTTTCCACTCCATATTAAAAAAGAAATTCCTGCGTTCATTGCAGACAGACTTCTTGAATCAGTCTGGCGAGAGGCTTTATGGCTGGTTAATGATAATGTCGCTACAACCGAAGAAATCGATGACGCCATTCGCTATGGTTTTGGTCTAAGATGGGCTCAGATGGGTCTATTCGAAACCTATAGGCTTGCTGGTGGAGATGCTGGAATACGTCATTTTATCTCGCAATTTGGCCCTTGCTTGGAATGGCCTTGGACTCACCTAATGGACGTTCCTGATTTCACCGAAGAGCTTATTGATAAGNTATCGAACCAATCAGACGACCAATCTGGGAAATATAGTATTGATGAGTTAATGCAAAAGCGTGATGACAATTTAGTTGATTTTTTGAAGGTNCTTAAAGAGAATCGATGGGGTGCTGGAAATCTTTTAAAAGAATACGAACAAACTATATCAAACTCACAAAAAAAGCTAGAGTTTTCAGAACTGGATTTATCTCAACCTATAGACACATATACAACCCATATTCCTAAAGAGTGGGCTGATTACAATGGTCATATGACTGAATCTCGTTACCTTGAATGCTTCTCAGAGGCGACTACAGAATTAATGGAAATTATTGGTGCTGATGAAAAGTATATCGTTAATGTTGGATCTTACTTTACAGTTGAAACCCATATAAGGCACTTAGATGAGGTTTTAATCGGAGAAAGAGTCTATTCCAAAACACAAGTTATTTATGCTCAAAATAAAAAACTTCATTTGTTTCACTGGCTCCATCATGACGATGGAAGGTTGCTGGCAACTGCTGAACATATGTTAATTCATGTCGACTTAAAAACGCGTGGCGCCAGCATGCCTAGTGATTTAGTAATGGATAGGACGGAGCGTATTTATAGTGCNCACAAAAAACTCCCCACCCCTGAAGGATTAAGTCGTGCAGTAGGAGACAAGGTCTAGTACCATTCGTCCTCCATACTTTCTTTTTTCTTAGCCATATAGTCAAT
The DNA here is from genome assembly GCA_002698045.1 of Thiotrichales bacterium. Taxonomy (GTDB): domain Bacteria; phylum Pseudomonadota; class Gammaproteobacteria; order PS1; family Pseudothioglobaceae; genus Pseudothioglobus. Next base: position 1,985 of record NZUR01000036.1, read on the forward strand.
CAATGCTTCATCTATTGACTCATCTAGAGGGGGCTCAATGTACTCCTCTAGCATCTGATTCCAACGCTCATAAGCTCTNTGCTCAGCGTCTTTTGAGCCATCTTCCACCCATTGNTCATAGGAGTTATTATCAGGCAGTTCTGCTCGATAATTGGCAGTCTCAAAGTTTTCTGCTGTGTGCTGAGTACCTAAGAAGTTCTCTCCNGGAGAGTTCTCTTTAAAGGCACTACTCGCNAACGAATTTTCATCGATTGTAAGNCCCTCAAACATGCGATGAAGCATGCCAAGTCGATCACAGTCAAGGATAAACTTTTCATAGCCAACAACNAGTCCTCCTTCTAGCCAGCCAGCGGCCTGATGCATAAAATTTGCACCTGCCAGAATTGCTGGATACATTGAATCNACAGACTCTTGCATGGCCTGGGCATCCGCTACCTTGGATGCGGTGTAATGACCGCCTGCTCGAAATGGAAGTCCCAGACGTCTAGCCATCTGCCCAACAGCAAATGTGGCCAAGCTCGACTCTGCCGTTCCAAATGTCGGCGCCCCTGACTTAAGATCCATGGTTGTTAAAAAGTTACCATACACAGCACTTGAGCCAGGCCTTACAAGTTGGGTTAGGGCAACACCTACAAGCGTTTCAGCATGTGCCTGAGCAATCGCTGCCGGCATCGTTACAGGTGACATTGCACCACCCAAAATGAAGGGCGTAATAACAGTTCCCTGATTTGCCCTAGCATAACCCTTCAATGCCTCTGTCATAGTTTTATCGTAAACCAGCGGTGAATTAACATTTATATTTCCTTGGATTACACAGTTTGAATCAACAAACTCTTCGCCAAAAACAATTCGTGCCATTGCTATCGAATCTTCTACCCTCTCGGGAGCAGTAACAGATCCCATAAATGGCTTATCGGAGTATTTCAAATGCGCATACACCATATCTAGATGGCGCTTATTGACNGGAACATCGACNGGCTCNCAATTAGTGCCACTGGTATGGTGNAGCCATGGAGTCATATGGGTCAACTTTATTAAGTTTATAAAATCTTCCATATTGCCTTGCCTTCTGCCNCCNTTAANGTCATAAACAAAAGGGGAGCCATATGCCGGCCCAAGAACTAATTTATCTCCTCCAAATATTGTTGATCTTTTTGGATTTCGAGCGTGCATCTCAAACTCTTTTGGGGCNGTTTTACAGAGATCTTGAACAAGGCCTTTATCGAATCGAACTAGATTTCCTTTAACGGTTGCGCCAGCCTCTTTAAACAAACTTAAAGACTCTTCATCGTCCCAAAACTCTATGCCTATCTCCTTAAGAATCCAGTCAACATGATTATCTATACGACTTAACTCCTCTTCGCTAAGCATGTCGTAACATTTAATTTTGCGTGTTAAATACCTTGGTGGCTCTATTTGTTCAGATTTTTTTCGATCTGCGATCTTTGCAGAACGACCGCCTCCTCTTCTTCTTCGATGATCCGACATAAACACCTCAAAAAAAAACTAGTTATTAGTCCAACAACATGCTGGACTTATTTTATTAATGTTAATTCAAAAAATATTTAAACTCAAGTTAAAAATATTAANAGGTTTTTATTGAATTTTTTTGTATTANTCTAAAAATTAAACAATATAATCAAATACTTAACAATTTAATTAAGGAGATAACAAATGATAAAAATGGACTTTAAAGGNAACATCACTTCAAAGGAACTTCCTCTTTTTGAAGGCAACAATGCCTATCTAAAAGACTTTGCTATATCGAATGATGCAAGTGCGCCTATTACCGCTGGGCTTTTTCGACTTGAAAAAGGCGAATCAATTACTTACGATTACACTTATGAAGAAATGAAGCTAATAATCGATGGCGAGTTTCATATTAGCGATGGTTCTGGTGAAGAAATTACAGCGACAAAAGGAGACTTAATTTATTTCCCAAAAGGCAGCGTTATTACTTTCAGAACCGATGACTTTGGCTTGGGTTATTTTGTTGGTCAGCGTGGTGAAGACGAGGCCTAAAGAGACCTTGTTTGGCGAAGNACCCTTCCACTTATTGGAGCAGAAATCGTTCTCCTGTACGCTTCAACAATACGTTTTTTTGAAGTAGGCTCAAAACCATCAAAAAGCATTCCATAGTCTTCAACAGAGTTCTCAATAATGGATGGNGAAACAATATTAATTCTAAGTTTNCCCGCATACTCTGCCGCCAANGTAGAGACGCACATATTAAGGGCGCCATTAGCTGCTGCTGCGCAAGAACCAGCCAAAATTGGCTCATCACCAATGATGCCGCTTGTCAGAGTAATTGAGCCATTTTCAGTTAAATAAGGGATTGCTGCTTTTGCTAGATTTAATTGGCTAAAGCACTTTTTTGATAGCCCCAAAGCAAAGTCTTCCATTGTTAGTTCTTCAAAAGTNTTAAAGGGNGTGCCGCCGATACAAGAAATCAAGCCATCAAATGTGCCGATTGANGCAAATACATCCGATACACTTTCAAAGTTTAAAGCATCAATTTTTAAATCAGGACCTGAGCGGCCCGCCCGAATTACCTCATAATCATTTAGTCCACCCACTACTACTCTTCCAAGTCTGCCAGTTGCACCNACAACAACAATTTTTTTCATAACGCCTCTTTAAATTTAAANAATAAGAATAATGATATCACTAATCAAGCAAACTACCAATACACCTTTTTACTTCCTCTTTGGTTGCATTTGAATTTAAACCNTTCCCAATTCTGACGTTTACCTCTCGACGAAGACTAAACCTCATGCTNCTTTTAACTGATCTAGGTGCTTTTGAAAAAAAACTACCCCACATATTATTGACAGCGAAAGGAACAACTATGACACCNTCTTTTGATTGTGATAAAACTTTTTCAAAGCCTCTCTTTAAGTCACTTAACTCGCCACTTGTTGAGACATGCCCCTCAGGAAATATGCCAACAACACAGTCATCATTTAATAAGCTTACAATACTTTGCATTGCATTTCGGCTATTCTCAGGCCTTATTGATACAGCACCTACTGCTCTAAGAATCCAATTAAAAATTGGCTTACTGTAGTAATCATCATGCACAACAAAACGAATCGTTCTTGGAGTCGCCCACTGAATTAGCGCAAAGTCTATATAGCTAATGTGATTACCAAGGAGTAAAACAGGNCCATGTTTTGGAAGATTCTCAATACCNCTGACTCTTAATCGATAACGCCANCCAAATAANAAATAGCCAGCAATTTGNCGCACAACTAAAGAATTGTTTTTAGTTTTTTCAGAACGATAGTAAAGCCAACCACTGCGATTGCTGCATTTAAGTAGAGTATAAATTGGCTATCAAAACTTAATTTAGCNAGGAGCATTGTAAGNGCCAAAAGACCTATCATAGCAATATTCTGTAGCCAATTTTTACCGGCCAACATACTTCCAAGACCATCCTCAGGAGAGTGTGCTTGCATCAGGGCATTAAGAGGAACAATCATCATTCCTGCGCCAACTCCAAATAAAAGAATGACTGCTGTTACTATTATTAAAGCAGAAGAGTTTGGAATAAAACTTANNCTCGATACAATGGGCACCAATATTGCNCAAATAGTGATCATTGTTGAACCGGTNTATATATTGTTAACTCGAATAAAGTTGAGACTTTTTCTTCCTGAAATGAACGCGCCAATCATAATTCCTATAACNGANGANGCTAACATAGCATTCACAACTAATGGACTTTCAACTCCAAAATTAACTTTAGCGTGAGCAGGAATTACTGCTACTAAGTTTTGAGACATTCCCCAAAAAATAGCTGTTCCTAAAATCGAATACCAAACAATCTCATTATTTCTCATAGCTTTAAGATTGTTAGCTANGTANTGAAAGGANGCTAGTTTTTTTATAGAAANCTCAACTTNACTTAATTTANTTGGATAAAAACGGACCCCAAGAGTTGCTAAAAATTCTACCAATGAAAGCCCTACTAATACCCAGCCAACTGGAGCTATTTGCATTAAGATTTCTTCTGGTGTTTCAAGTTGCAGTGTTCCTAGATAGACCTCAAATAGATAAGAGAAAAAAACGGTACCCATTAGAATTGCTATNAATACNACCGANGAATGGTAGGCGTTTCCTTTACTTAANCCAGCCTTACTGAGGCACTCCTTAATGTAGCCCATTTTTGCTGGAGAATAGATTGCACTCTGGGTTGCTAAAAGAAGAGTAAAACCGAAAGCAAATATGTACTCTCCATGATAGTAGCAGTAGGTTATAGCTAAAGTAATTAAGACAGCAGCAAAGGCACTAGCTCGCATAATATTAGTCTTAGCAAACTTATCTGAAAGATAGCCGGACACAGTAAATAACAATATAAAAGGAACAAGAATCATCGCATTTACAATGGCAGTCAAAATAAGCTGCGTTTGTTCACCATAGATCATAAAAATTGTATTTTGAATAATGATCTTGTGGCCTAAATCTACAAACGCATTAAGGAATACTGCGACTAGATATATGGCAAATATGATTGAGCGTTCTCTACCAATTTGTTGATCTTCTTGCATACCCCTCCAAACTATAATTTAGATAATAAATAGTATAAGAGAATTATGACAGAATTATGAGTTAATATCTTATCCGCTTATTAGAATTCTAGGCCTTCAATTTCAGCAACAGTCTGCATATCTTTGTCGCCTCGACCAGACAGATTAATAACAATGCTTTTCTCACTTGTCCATTGCTTTGCCAGTTTAACTGCATAAGCAACCGCATGTGATGACTCAAGTGCTGGAATGATGCCTTCAACTCTTGTAAGCAAATGGAAGGCCTCTAAAGCCTCCTTGTCTGTTACTGATTCATACTCTGCCCTTCCAATATCTTTGAGATATGCGTGTTCAGGTCCAACGCCAGGGTAATCAAGTCCAGCTGATATAGAGTGGCCTTCGATAATTTGTCCATTCTCATCTTCCAATAAGTATGTCCTGTTTCCATGCAAAACTCCTACACTGCCAGCACAAAGCGGTGCTGCATGTGCTTCAGGACCTTTTTCTATTCCGTGTCCTGCCGCCTCAACGCCGATAATCTTGACTGATGTATCCTCAATGAATGGATGGAAAAGTCCGATTGCATTTGAGCCACCACCAACACAAGCAACTAACGCATCTGGTAGGCCGCCAACCTGCTCATTAAACTGCTCTTTTGTCTCTTTACCAATAACACTTTGGAAGTCCCTAACCAACATCGGGTAAGGGTGAGGCCCTGCAACAGTTCCAATAATATAGTAAGTATCATCGATATTAGTTACCCAGTCACGCATTGCCTCGTTGAGCGCGTCTTTTAGCGTTCTTGAGCCAGAAGATACAGGAACGACTGTTGCGCCAAGTAGCTTCATACGATAAACATTTTGTGCCTGCCTAGCAACGTCAACTTCGCCCATATATACAACGCACTCCAAACCAAGTCTAGCTGCAATGGTTGCGGAGGCTACGCCATGCTGTCCAGCTCCTGTTTCTGCAATAATTCGTGTTTTACCCATACGCTTTGCAAGTAGCGCTTGACCAATTGTATTGTTAATCTTGTGAGCACCTGTATGATTTAAATCTTCACGCTTTAAGTAGATCTGAGCGCCGGCAACCTGATCACTTAAATTTTTTGCATGATAAAGAGGGGTCTTACGACCCACGTAATGCTTTAAATCATCCTCAAACTCCTTAATAAAGTCAGGATCATCTTTAAATTTCTCATAAGCAATTTTTAGTTCTGTGACAGCAGTCATCAGTGTCTCTGCAACAAAAATGCCGCCATACTGATCGAAATGACCCTTGTCATCTGGTAGGTTATAACTCATGAATGAATCTGTTTAATAAAAGCTCTTATTTTATCAACATCTTTAACACCTGGCTCACTTTCCACACCACTTGAGGCATCCACTGCATATGGTCTTACCTGCTTTATAGCCTTTGCTACGTTGTCAGAATTTAGTCCACCTGCAAGAATTATTGGGAGCTCTATTTCTACGCACGCTAAAGACCAGTCAAATACCTCTCCCGTTCCGCCGTATGTATGAGAGTTATATGAATCTAGTAGTAGGGCACTTGCCTGAGAGAAGTCATCAGCTATTTGGGTGACATTAGTATCCAACGAAACACGGACAGACTTAATGAAGGGCATTTGGTATTGAGTACAATCTATGACCCCCTCATCGCCATGAAACTGTAAGGTGTCTAGGGGAACTTCGCAAAGAACCTCATCAATAAAGCTCGGGTTTGCATTAACAAATAACCCAACCCTGTTAACAAATGGAGGGAGAGCAGCGACTATTTCTCGAGCACTATTGATGTCGACATTGCGAGGTGACTTTTCATAGAAAACCAAACCAATAGCATCGACACCTGCAAGAGCTGCCTCTCTAGCATTATCGGCATTCGTAAACCCGCAAATCTTAATCTTGGTCATTTGAATTGCAATCAAGTCTTTAAAATATAGATTTTCTCATAGCCTAGAAGGGTTTTCCAGACAATTAGCTTAGAACAAGTAAGTTTTATTTGGAGGTTTTTTTCTTAACAGCTGATTTCTGTTTAGATTTTTTTGCCTTGGCTTTAGCTTTAATTTTGCCCTCAATAGCCTTTTTGCACTCTTCAAGGGTTAAATCTATAGGTGCCTTATCCCCAAAGACCTTCTTAACGGTGACATTTTTTTGTCCCTTTCCACGCTTTTTACCATTCCAAATATAAGGCCCGAAGCGACCATTTAAGACCTGAATGTCAGAGTCATCAAAAACCTTAATAATTCTTTCAGCGTCAAACTTCTCTTTAGCAATGATTAATTCTAAAGCAGTTTCAAGCGTCACCTCTTCTGGCGAAACTTCTTTCAAAGAAACATATTTTTTTCCGTATTGAATATACGGACCAAAGCGCCCATAGTTGGCTTTAATTATCTCGCCATCATCTGTCTCGCCGATGGTTCTTGGCATTTTAAATAACTCTATAGCTTCAGCAAGCGTAATATTTTCAATGTCTTGACCAGTTCTAAGTGAGGCAAATGTTGGTTTCTCCTCATCGTCTTGATGGCCAATTTGTGCAAAAGCACCATATCGACCAAAACGTACACTTACATCTTTCCCAGACATAGGGTCTACACCTAAATCTCTCTTGCCATGAGTTTCATCTCGTGAAATATCCTTTGCGAGCTCAATTTGCTTATGGAATGGATCATAAAAGTTACGTATAACGTCAGCCCATGACTTAGATTCTTCTGCTATTAAATCAAAATCAGTTTCAAGATTTGCGGTGAACTCATAGCCAATAATATTTCTAAAGTTTTTAACTAAAAAGTCAACTAATAAATAGGCAACATTAGTTGGGAATAATTTGTTTTTTTCAGCACCAGTCATTTCGGTTTGGATTGACTCTGAGATGACTCCGTCAACAATTTCAATGAGCTGATAATCGCGCTGAATGCCTTCACGAGTATCCTTGAGAACATAATTTCTATCCTGAACTGTAGTAATCATTGTCGCAAAAGTCGACGGCCTACCAATACCCATCTGTTCAATCTCTTTAACCAGTGATGCCTCTGTATATCTTGGTTTGGCCCTAGAAAAAGACTCCTTTGAAGTTAAATCCATCAACGATAAAGCNTCNCCTTTGTCAATTTTTGGTAGCAACTTGTCTTCAGCGGCCATATAATCATANACCTCNAGAAAGCCCCCAAAAGTCAGCATCTCACCNTCAGCTATAAATCGCTCACNTCGATTCGAGATATTGATATTNATTTTTGTCTTTTGTAATTGTGCATCACTCATTTGAGAAGCAAGAGTTCTTTTATAGATTAAAGAGTAGAGCTTTGCTGATTGCTCATCCAAACCTAAAATAGTTGGTTTAGTTAGATCTGTTGGCCGAATTGCCTCATGAGCCTCTTGGGCGCTAGTTGAATTTGTTTTATATTTTCTAGCATGATGATGGTCACTACCAAATTTTGAAACTATAACCTCCTGAGCTGCAGTAATTGCAAGCTCTGAAAGGGTTAAAGAGTCAGTTCTCATATAAGTAATCACGCCTTCTCGATACAAATTCTGTGCAATCGACATAGTTTGTTTGACAGAGAAACCTAACTTTTGAGANGCCTCTTGCTGCAANGTAGAGGTGATAAAAGGAGCCTTAGGAGATCTCTTAGAGGGNTTAGTTTCAACCGACTCTACCTTCATAGTTGAATNTAAAATGCTCTGTACAAAATCCATCGCANTTTCTTTAGATTTAAAGTCTTCGCTAAGTCTAGCNTCTAGAGATTCTCCGATACTATTAGTCAATGTAGCCTTGACTTTATGTGANCTGGTAGGTTTATGCGCAGAAATTTCACGCTCCCTTTCGACAACCAATCGAACTACGGGTGATTGAACCCTTCCTGCAGAGCGTGCACCTGAAATCTTTCGCCATAACACTGGTGAGATTTCAAAGCCAACCAGTCTATCAATAATNCGTCTGGCTTGTTGCGCATTCACAAGGTCAGTATTAATTGTCCTGGGTTTGCTAATTGCTTCTGTGATAGCACCTTTCGTAATTTCATGAAAGACAATTCTTGGGGTGTCTTCTGCNAATGAAAGNGCTTGCTGCAAATGCCAAGCTATCGCTTCACCTTCACGGTCTTCATCAGTTGCTAGGTAAATTTTTGTGGCCGCCTTAGCTGACTTCTTTAGATCTGCAACTACTTTCTTTTTGTCAGTACTGATTGTGTATGTTGGCTGGAAGTTGTTTTCTATATCAATGCCCATGTCTTTCTTNGGCATATCTCTAATATGGCCTATACTTGATTTGACAATATAGCCAGGCCCTAGAAACTTTTCAATCGTTTTTGCTTTCGCCGGGGACTCGACAATAACAAGATTCTGTGACATAAAATTNCTACTGTAGCGTAGGGTTATCGTCATGAAACACAATGGATTCTATCCATTGTGATGAAACACTTGATTCAACACTACTATTTCCAATGACCATCATAACAACCCATTTCAAGTCATCTATATTCAATTTGGAGTCTTCTAGTGACATAACTTGCTCGATAACTATCTCTCTCTGACTCGCATTAAGTTGGCCCATATTTTCCATAAACATAATAAAGCCCCTTGCTCTAGAATCAAGTTTAGTTTTTTCATGTTCACTATAAATTCGCATGGAATTGTGCAATGTGTCAANACTTGCGATCTTTCCTTCCTGAAGCGCAGCAATATTTTCTAACCAAATCAATGCTTTTTCAATACGATCAGAATCAAAACCAGCCTCTGAAAGATGGAGCTTTAAAAGNTCATCATNTACCTCTTGAGATGAGTCCTGCTCNGCAGACTCAAAAAGAAAATCAAACATGAAAGTAAGTACATCTAGAATATTATTAGTCATAAAGCCTCGGCAAATTAATACATTTGTCTCAAAATCATTCTTACATAACTCCTGCAGAGACAAGGAGGAAACACTTTGATTACTACTTGTGGGCAAGAATCACTTTTTCAACCATCTGCATGGTTTATATTGAANCTCATGANAAGTATTTTAATTATTTAACTNTCATTATGCACATCTTTATTAAGATTGGGGTTTAATAACTNAGTAATAGCTTATAAACTCTAGTTTAACAAATATACCGACTAAGNCCAAGTATGGTAAAATTGCAAAATTTTTTGTTAGCAGATATTCATTATGAAAAGAACATTTCAACCAAGCGTACTAAAACGTAAACGTAACCATGGCTTCAGAGCTAGAATGAAGACCCGTGCTGGTCGTGCTATTCTAAGTGCTCGTAGAAAAAAAGGGCGTAAACGCTTAGCTGCCTAATATCATGCCGAGCTCACTCGCTAAATGTGTGCGCATTAATAAAGCTAGAGATTACGCTCACACCTTCCAAAACGGCTCACATACCCATGGCAAGTTTTGGAAACTAATAGCTAACGATTCTGGGAATTCTAATTCGAGATTAGGACTTGCAATCTCAAAAAAGNTATACAAAAGAGCGGTTGACAGAAACCTATTTAAGCGCTTAGCAAGAGAAACCTTTAGACAAAATCAAGAAGATTTAGAGTCACTTGACTTTGTAGTAATGATAAAAAAAACGGCTCGTGCTACAAATGAAGCAATCATCCAAGACCTTCTTTCGCTAATGAAAAACGTCAACAGCAACGCTAAAACCTAATGAAATACATACTTCTACCCTTAATTAAACTATACCAATGGCTAATTAGTCCATTATTAGGTAATAACTGTCGCCATATTCCGACCTGTTCAGAGTACACCTTTGATGCGATTAAGNACCATGGAGTAATTAAAGGCTCTGCTCTTGGTGCAAAAAGAATCAGCAAATGTCACCCNTGGTCTGAAGCTAGCTTTGATCCAGTACCAAAAAAGATAATTTAACCAATTAATAGCTAAAAACATCCATGAATACACAAAAAATTTTCCTCTTTATTGCAATATTCTTAACTATATTTATTCTCTGGGATAAGTGGGAGCTTACGCAATCAACAGATGAAAATGGAAATACTATAACTCAAACAGCTGTAGTTCCTGTTGATTCTCAAGATACAGCTATTGATGTTCCAACAGCCAGCGATGTTCCCATTGTTTCCTCAACTGTCACTGAAGATACAACACCAATAATTGATAACTCTTTCACTCAAGGTGCTTTTACTACTGTTGTTACTGATCTTTTAACGGTTGAAATTTCTCACAAGGGCGGGACAATAATTAATGCCTACTTAAATGAATACCCAAAAGAACTAAAGTCAGAAGAGAAATTTCAATTACTTAGTAATTCCCCTGATAGGATTTTCCATGCTCAAAGTGGATTAATTCCAGTAGAACAAATGCCTACTCATCAATCTGAATATACCTCTGAAAGACAAGAATATTTCCTTCAAGGCAATAATGAGCTGATTGTGCCACTAATATGGAGAGGTGATAACGGTGTAGTAGTAACCAAAAACTACCACTTCAAACC
>NZUR01000037.1 GCA_002698045.1 Thiotrichales bacterium
CCTGCAGAACCTGGATTGACAACCCATGGTAGTTCTTTGTTATCAATTACTTGTTTATGTGTATGCCCATAAATAATAGCCTTTGCCTCTGGGTATGCCTCTCTAAGGGAGTCGTGGCTTGGCTCAAAATGGCCATGCATATGGCCATGTTCAATAACTATATTGCCCCCAGGTAACTCTAATACCTCTACTTCGTTAAGAGTATCAATATGGATATCATTATTACCTTTGACAGCAATAAATTTTTGTTTTGGGTTAATTTGTTTTAGTGAGTTTTCGTTAATAATATCCCCAGCATGGATAACGATATCACACTTATTCATAAGTCCAACTATTCCTGGATGAATGGCTCCATGTGTGTCTGAAAGAATGCCAATTTTTATCACTATTGAAGGGATTTTAGTCTTAAACGCAAAGCATTAAGCTTAATAAAACCTTCTGCATCTTTCTGATTATAAGCTCCTCCATCATCTTCAAATGTTGCGATTTTTTCACTAAATAAACTATTGTCTGATTTACGGCCAACAACTGAAGTGTTTCCTTTATACAACTTCACCCTTACTACTCCGCAAACATTTTCTTGAGAAGCATCGATCGCAGCCTGCATCATTTCACGCTCTGGTGCAAACCAAAAACCATTGTAAATAAGTTTGGCGTATTTGGGCATTAGCTCATCCTTTAAATGTGCAGCTTCACGATCTAAGGTAAGTGACTCAATTGCACGATGTGCTTTGAGCATAATCGTTCCAGCTGGTGTCTCATAACAGCCACGAGACTTCATTCCNACAAAGCGNTTTTCAACGATATCAAGCCTNCCAATTCCATGAGCACCAGCNCGTTGATTTAGNTNNTCCATAACTTGCGCTGGCGACATAGCTTCACCATTGATAGCTATAATGTCGCCTTTTTCATAACTTATCTCAACATATTCAGGTTNGTCTGGGGCCGCTTCTGGTGAAACTGTCCAGCGCCACATACCCTCTTCAGGCTCTTGCCATGGATCTTCTAAAAGATCTCCTTCATAAGAAATATGAAGAAGGTTAGCATCCATTGAGTATGGGGATTTCTTAGATTGTTTTTGATAGTCAACTTCTATATCATGCTCTTTAGCATATTGCATCAAGCTTTCTCGNGATGACAAATCCCACTCACGCCAAGGTGCAATTATTTGAATATCAGCATTAATTGCATAGGCATTAAGTTCAAACCTGACTTGATCATTTCCTTTACCTGTAGCACCATGTGAAATCGCATCTGCTCCGACTTCTTTAGCAATTTCTACCAGTCGCTTTGAAATCAGTGGTCGGGCAATGGAAGTACCTAAAAGATACTCTCCTTCATAAATAGCNTTTGCACGAAACATTGGAAACACAAAATCACGAGCAAATTCTTCACGNAAATCCTCAATATAAATTTCCTTGATTCCCATTGCCACAGCTTTAAGNCGAGCCGGCTCAACCTCTTCACCTTGACCAATGTCTGCAGTAAAAGTGACTACCTCACAGTCATAAGTCTCTTGTAACCATTTAGCAATAATGCTAGTATCTAAACCACCAGAGTATGCCAATACAACTTTATTCATTGCTTATCTATATAGTTAAATTCTTTTTCATAAATCACCTCACTTTCAGAAGTGAGTACTTGAGCTGTCCATTTTCCTAGCCAAGTATGCCAAAGATTTTTTGATGACCAAACCCTCCAGCGGGGCCCTTTAACATCAAATACTATATCTGCCATAACTTTGTCTTTGTAAATCCAGCGATGGGTGATACTTTGGCCTTGNAGATTACGGATATTTGTAAAAAAGTAGATTTTACCNAAAGAATTATCNNGTTCTTCAATAATATNAATTGGAANCCTNTCAACAACNTCAAGNGCAAACTCTGCATTTGAAATATTTTCATGAGGCCACTCATCTGCAAATACGTTAATTGATAAGAAAAAGCAAAAAATTAGTATAGTTATTTTCTTCATTCAATCTACCCAAGTTATAACATGTTCGAATAATTGATCATTTGCAACTACATTATCTCTATAAGTTCGACCTCTCACTGAAATACCTGCTAAATGAACACTGTTTTTATCNCCACTAATTAGAGGGTGCCAAAGAGGCAAATCTTTACCCTCATATATTAACCGATATGCACAAGTCTTGGGTAGCCAATTAAATTTTTCTCCCCAATTTGGTTTAATGCTTAAGCAGTCTGGAACATAACTTTGTCGGTCCTCGTAGTGAGGACAAGTGCATTCTTCTTCATCCAAATAATGACANNCAACATCTGTAAAATGTATTTTTCCTGAATCCTCATCTTCTAGCTTATGAAGGCAGCAGCGCCCACAACCGTCACATAATGACTCCCATTCATCAGAATCCATCTGATGCAAAGTTTTAGATTTCCAAAATGGCTTTTCTCGCATTTTTCAAGATCTTTAATGTGAATTAATATTTGCCTTTGACTTAAGAACAATTATAAGCTTTTTGCTGAAAACAATCTTTCTATTCCAATAGCAACACCTGAGCAATAAGGTAATCCTCCATCTTTAAGTTCATTTAAAAACTGCTTATCTATTAAAGGAGTAGTTTTTGAGAGTTTTTTTCTCTTAATTAATTCATTATTAAATCGAAATCGATAGTCCTCTTCGCTCTGCAACTCTTGGTAACCATTAGCAATCTCCACACCGTTAATATATAACTCAAAACGGTGGGCAACGGGTCCGTTAATTTGAGCTAAAGCTGCTTGCTCTTTGGGGTAATCATAAATAATACAAATAGGAATTTGAACTATTTTCGGTTCAATTAGGTGAACGAAAAGTAGTGTTTGCAAGTCTTCAATCCAATGAAAATCTGAGTTCAATCCGTGAGATTTAGCAATTGATTTTAAGTCATCAAAATCTGCATTCAAAATGTCTATTCCACTATTTTGAAAAAATGCATCGCTATATGAAACTTTCTCAACATCTGTTGAGTGTCCAAGTACAATTAATAACTCTATTACCTCATCAATTAATTGATGCATCCCGAACCCAAGTCGATAGAACTCCAACATAGAAAATTCATTAGAGTTAAGACTGCCTTGCTCATTATCTCTATAAACTTGAGAAATTTGAAAAATATCACCGCTACCTTTAAGCAGAAGTCGTTTCATTTCTATTTCTGGTGATGTATGTAAATAGCGCTTATTTGCTTTCTGAATTCCATCATTAACTTCCACACCAATACTATCAATATAGACATCACTTGTTGGTGTTGATAATAGTGAAGGAGTTTTAACNTCAACAACTTTNCGTGAATAAAANAATTCTCTTATGAGNCNAATAAANTTTTGATNCTTTACTAGGTTTGNCTTAATTTCAGACATAGTTAAATAAATTGAATTAAGCGCGACCTGTGTACTCGTTAGTTCGAGTATCTACCTTCACCTTGTCTCCAATACTCACAAACAAAGGTACCTGAACAACGACCCCTGTATTAAGTGTNGCAGGCTTTCCGCCTGTTCCTGCTGTATCTCCCTTTANNCCNGGATCAGTGTCAATCACNTCTAAAACAACATGATTNGGNGGNNTTACTGAAATTGGATTGTTGTTCCATAAAGTTATAATGCAACTATCCTGCTCAACTAAATAATTAATTGCACTCCCCATAGATGTCTCACTCAAATCAAACTGCTCAAATGATTCAGGATCCATAAAGTGCCACTTTTCTCCATCACTATACAAGTACTGCATTTCTAGTTCCATAACATCAGCACCCTCAAGAGACTCGCCTGATTTGAATGTTTTTTCAAGAGTTTTTCCAGTAATCAAATCTTTAAACTTAACGCGATTAAATGCTTGACCTTTTCCTGGTTTCACAATTTCATTATTAACAATTGAACAAGGATTACCATCAAGTATCAATTTCAGGCCATTCTTAAATTGACTAGTGTTGTAATTCATATTATTCGGTCCTAAAAATTGGTTTGATTTGGAAATTGGCTTTTTTCACATCTAAACTTCGAAAGTACTAACAAAAAAATTAATTTTATTATGTAAATAATTGAGTTAATAAAATAAAGTCAACAATCTAAGAATGATAAAATGCCTTCCCACATATTTTAACCTTTATTTTTCAAAATTATATGCACATACATGAATACCAAGCAAAAGCATTATTCAAAAGACATAATATTAAAGTACCAAATTTAATAGTTATTTCAAATAGCAATGAGACACGATCATCCTGTGAAAAACTTGGCGGTTCGGTTTGGGTTGTTAAAGCTCAAGTTCATGCAGGTGGCAGAGGTAAAGGTGGTGGTGTTATTGTCTGCCATGACATTGAAGATGCAGTGAAAGCTAGTGAAAAATTACTAGGTAGCAACCTAATTACTCCTCAAACTGATTCTAATGGGCAACCTATTAATCAAGTTGTTATTGAGGCGGGTCAAGAAATCTCTAAAGAATTATATCTAGGTTTGCTAGTTGACCGTTCTACCGAAAGCATAACCATTCTTGCCTCAACGGAGGGAGGCATGGATATTGAGGAGGTTGCCTCTGAATCACCTGAAAAAATTATTAAACAGCCTGTCGATCCTTTAGGTGAATTATCCATAAATGAGTGTAATGATGTTGCTGCTAAACTTGGATTAAATCTATCACTATATGATCAGTTTGCTTCTACTTTAATTGGACTGTACAGTATCTTTGCCGACAATGATGCCAACCTAATTGAAATTAATCCACTGATCATTACTAAACAAAATGAAATTATAGCCCTCGATGGAAAAATTGATTTTGATGACAATGCACTCTATAGAAATGAGGCAATTGCTAATTTAAGGGATGTCGAACAGGAAGACGAAAAAGAAAGAAGTGCAAGCGAATATCAATTGAATTATATCTCTCTAGATGGAACAGTAGGCTGCATGGTTAATGGTGCAGGCTTGGCAATGGCGACAATGGATTTAATAGAATATCATGGCGGCTCTCCAGCGAATTTTTTAGATGTAGGTGGTGGTACAACTGCTGAAAGAGTTGCCAAAGCTTTTGAAATAATTCAGAGCGGTAAAAATGTAAACTCGATTCTTGTCAATATTTTTGGTGGAATAGTACGTTGCGATCTTATTGCTAGTGGCATATTACAGGCAATAGAAAAGGTGGGTTTAACCCTTCCTATTATTGTAAGACTTGAGGGAACAAATGCCAAAGAAGGACTTAAAATTTTAAATGGAAGTGACTTTAATATTATCACTGAGGCTGACTTAACGAAAGCCGCTAAACAAGCTGTGGAGATGGCCAAATGAGTGTATTAATTAATAAAAAAACCAAGGTTGTCTGCCAAGGATTTACTGGAAAGCAAGGCACATTTCACTCCGAACAGTCAATTGCCTATGGAACAAATTTTGTTGGGGGTGTAACACCTGGTAAAGGTGGACAGATACATCTGGATAGACCGGTGTTTAATTCTGTTGAGGAAGCCATTAAAGAAACTGCTGCAAATGCATCAATGATTTATGTTCCACCTAGGTTTGCTTTCGCTTCAATTGTTGAAGCAATTGAGGCAGAAATGCCAGTAATTGCCTGCATTACTGAAGGCATTCCTGTTCAAGATATGATTAAAATCAAGGCTATTATTAAAGGAACTAAATCAACACTGATTGGACCTAATTGCCCGGGTGTTATTACTCCTGATGAATGTAAACTTGGCATTATGCCTGGCAATATTCATAAAAGTGGTACAGTTGGAATTGTCTCTCGCTCTGGAACTTTAACGTATGAAGCGGTGCACCAAACTACGCTTGCAGGTCTTGGCCAAAGCACATGTATAGGTATTGGCGGTGACCCTGTTCATGGAATGAATTTTATTGATTGTCTCAAATTGTTTGAAAATGATAAGGATACACATTCAATCGTAATGGTTGGAGAGATTGGTGGTAATGCGGAAGAAGAAGCTGCAGAATATATTTCAGCTAATGTCTCTAAACCTGTAATTTCTTATATTGCTGGACTAACAGCACCTAAAGGAAAAAGAATGGGGCATGCTGGAGCCGTTATAAGTGGCGGTAGTGGTGATGCTAAAAGTAAAATTAATGCCTTAGAGAATGCCGGCGTAAGTGTTGCACCAAGCCCAGCAATGATGGGACAAACTTTACTTGAAATACTATAATAAACCAATCTATAAAAAATATAATGCCCGTAGTAAGGAATAGTAGATTTGCAGTTTCATTAATATTTGCAATCAATGGTGCAGTTTTTGGAACGTGGGCATCACGAATACCAGCAATTTCGACTATTCACGATTTATCACCTGCTTCATTAGGTTTTTTAATTTTTTTAGCAGGTGTTTCTGCTGTCATTGCATTCTCAGTTTTTGGAAGAGCTGCAGATCGATATGGCGCATCAATTGTAACAAAAAGAACTACTTGCTTATTTATCCCACTTACACTTATCTTCATAGCCTATGCAAACTCAATTTGGATGCTTGCGGCAGCTGTAATTTTCTTTGGAGCAATTCATGGTGGTGATGATGTTGCAATGAATGCTTGGGCAGCAGAAGTTGAGCGTAAAAATGAACGCCCATTAATGTCATCTTTTCATGCAATGTGGAGCCTTGGAGCTGGTATTGGAGCTGGCTTGGGGGCATTATCAGCTTTCTATGAAATTGGAATGCCGATGCATTTTACAATCAGCTCAATTGTAATTTTTCTAGTTACACTAAGTGTTGTTACTATTCCATTTCAATCTGAAAAGAAAGAAAAAGATAGTAAAGCTCCATTTATTTCAATCCCAAAAGGTTCTTTACTAGCTGTCGCTTTTATAACTTTTTTTGCCTCCCTAGGAGAGGGTGCTGTAGCAGATTGGAGTGCAATTTTTCTTATAAGTGTTTTAAGCATTAATGATGGAAGTGCTGCACTAGGCTATACTGTTTTTTCTATTTGTATGTTTGCTATGAGACTAATGGGTGATCGGATTTCATTTAAGTTTGGCCCATCAAAGACTGCACGTTATTCTGGTTTAGTTGCTTTAATAGGTTCAATAATTCTACTAACCTTTGAGTCCCTCTTTCCTTTACTTATTGGCTTTAGTTTAATTGGACTAGGTATAGCAGTCATCATACCTCTAGCTTTTTCTCGAGCAGGAAATGACAAAAATATATCTCAGGGAGTAGCTATAGCGAGTATTGCCACTCTGGGTTATGGGGGAATGCTATTAGGACCCTTGATTGTTGGTTTAATTGCTGAATTTACCTCAATTAAAACTAGCTTTTTTATTCTACCAATATTAGCTTTATTTATCTTTTTGCTTTCAAAGCACCTTTCTATAAAGGCTCATTAATTTTTTTCTAAAAGCATTGCATCACCATAACTAAAAAAGCGATATTTTTCTTTAATAGCATATTGATACGATTGCAACATTTCTTCAAAACCAATAAAGGCACTCACTAACATCAACAGTGAGGATTTTGGTAAATGAAAATTTGTAATCAAAACGTCGACTATGCGAAACTCAAATCCTGGATAGATAAAAATATCTGTCTCTCCTTTTTGACTTGAAAGATCTCCATTAAGTGCAATTGATTCGAGCGTTCTCACTGCGGTGGTTCCAACCGCAATAATTCTACCGCCCATCGCTTTCGTTTTTACTATTTTATCAACTGCCTCTTGAGAAATCTCATAGTATTCACTGTGCATTTTATGGTTCTCAATATTTTCAACTTTAACAGGCTGAAAGGTTCCTGCACCTACGTGAAGCGTCAAAAATGTATGATCTATACCTTGCTCTTTTAGACTCGATAATAGTGACTCATCAAAATGAAGACCTGCTGTTGGTGCAGCAACTGCACCATTATTTTGAGCATAAATCGTTTGATAACGCTTTGCATCTTCTTTGACGTCCTCTCGATCAATATAGGGTGGCAATGGGATATGTCCAACTTCATTCAAAGTGTTAAGAACAGAATCAGACTCAAAACTGACACTATAAATGCCAGCATTTTTATCACATATCTTTAATCTAACTTTATTTTCTAAGATTATGTAACTTCCAATTTTTGGAGACCTACTTGCCTTAATCATTGAAAATGCTTCATGTTCACTAACAACACGCTCAATTAAAACTTCAACCTTTCCACCAGAATCTTTCTGCCCAAATAGCCGAGCAGGAATTACTTTAGTATCATTAAGAACTAGCAAATCATTCGGCTTTAAATAATCACCTAACTGGGAAAATGTTGAGTTGATAAAATTATCTTTTAGAACTAGTAAGCGTGAATCAGTTCTATTTGCACTAGGATGTTGAGCAATTAGTGATTTAGGCAACTCAAAATCAAATTCACTTAATTTCATTCTTACTGAAGTAATCTAATATTTGGTATGCTGAACTTACTATAGCGCGAGGGGTAATTGTCGCCCCGGTAAACTGATCAAAGATACCGCCATCTCTCTTTACTTTCCATTTCGATCTTTCAGTGTTTTTTAGAGATAGACCGGTAAAACTTTTAATCCAGTTTGATTTTCTAGTTTCTATTTTGTCACCAAGGCCTGGTGTTTCTTTGTGGTTAATTACTCGAACTCCTAACAAACTACCGTCAACATTAATGCCTGTTAAAAGTCTAATATTGCCGTTATAACCATTAGGGTAAGTATGCTCCACTAGATGAGCAAAAACTGTATTGTTGGTTTTTGCAGGAAAAATAGTGATCGTCTGCTCAATTCCATGCAAATCGATAGTTTTATAAAACTTATCATCCAAAATTGGATTATCGTAGTTACTAACAATCTCATTGAGGCGCTTTATTAATAATTCCTGCTCATTTATTTCAATCTTAGCCTTAGTAGTCTTTTCTGCAAGGCTCACAAAAAAAACACAAATGAGCATAAAAATAAGCATGAGAAAGCCTGACTTTATAATTGTCGAATTTTTCATTTTCCAAGCACTTTTGGTTGTGTATAAAAGTCAATTAAAGGGACAGTAATATTTAAAAGTAAAACAGCAAAAGCAACTGCATCAGGGTAGCCTCCATACACCCTAATAATGACAATCAAAATACCAATTAAAAAACCATAAATTATTCTGCCAAGGGGAGTTGTACTTGCAGATACTGGATCTGTAGCGATAAAGAAAGCTGCTAGCATAGTGGCGCCACTCAACAAATGAAATATTGAAGAAGCATAATGATTTGAATCCATTAAAAATAAAATCGATGACATCACTACGACACCTAATAACAGTGAAATAGGAATCTGCCACAATATAACTCGTCTGAATAATAGGTAAATCCCACCTATTAGGAAGCCGATATTAATCCATAGCTGACTTATGGATATTGAGCCAATCTCTTTAATAGAAGCGCCCATCATTAATTGTGTCTTAACATAATCTAATTTTGTCGCCCCTGTCAGTCCATCAATACTAGATAAACCAAATATAGTCTCAGAAGCATGGGTTATAGATAAAAATTCAGAAGGCCACTGAGTCATTTGTAGTGGATAGGAGATTAATAAAAAGGCATAACCCAACATTGCAGGATTAAAAGGATTATGTCCTAAGCCTCCAAATATTTGTTTACCAAAGATGATAGCAAATAAAACTCCCAATACTATTACCCACCATGGAGCAATACTTGGAATTGAAATAGCTAACAAAATAGCAGTCAAAATAGCTGANCCATCGCTTATTGAAGNTTTAATTGTTTGCCCACGCAACCTTAAAAATANNGCNTCNGNAGCTACAGCAGTTATGCAACCNAATANAATCTGAATAAGAACTGATAATCCAAAGAAATAAATTTGAGCACCCACACCCAAAACCAATGCATAAATGACTTGTCGCATAATTTGGTTAGTATTGAGAAAGCTAGCTTGCATCTTCTTCTTTATTATCAATTTTGGCAGCGTTAACTCGCTCCAAAGCCGCATCAATTTTTTCCTTTTGTGCTTTATCTTTTGCCATTTTNTCTTTCAAGGCTATTTTCTTAGCTTCCATCAATTCNGCTCTCTCACGCTTGTTTCTTTCTAGACGCATTTCTCTGAATTCAAATCGCTCCCTAGCCTTCTCTATTTGAGCTTTTTCTTGGGTTTGTTTTTTATACAGCGCCTTAGAAAACTGATAATAATTAACTAAAGGAATGTTACTCGGACAGACATAAGAACAACAACCACACTCAATACAATCAAGGAGATTNTAATCCATAGCCTTNTCTATATTTTCACTCTTAGAAAACCAATAAAGTTGTTGGGGCAATAACTCTACAGGGCAAACNGTATTACACAAACCACAACGAATACACTCTTGCGCNACAACACTTTCTTGCGCTTTATCAATAAAAATGCAATTAGTATTTTTTGATACTGAATAATCGGTACCCTTAAGGTTNATACCCATCATCAATCCAGCCATAGTAACTTTATGACTTCCTTCTTCGAGATCGACAAANCTTAATAAGTAATCATACGTTGCACCTAATCTTACCTGGAGATTTTTTGGCTCTTTAATGGCGCTACCTGCAAGCGTAACTGCGCGTGAAATTAATGGACGATTCTCAACAACTGCATCAAACATTGCAACAACAGTTGCTACATTTAGACAGAGGATGCCGACATCAGATGCAAACTTTCCTGAAGGCACTTCAATCCCCAGCAGAGTTTTAATTAATATTTTTTCCGCACCTGAAGTGTACTTAGTTGGGATAACTTTAATCTCTATACGCTCATTATTGCAGTACTTATTTAACNCATTAATTGAATCCTGCTTGTCATCTTCAATTGCAATAATTGCTTTCTCAGCACCAGTAATGTGCAATAAAACTTCTATTCCACGAATAACTTTCGTTGGGTAGGCCTCCATTAAGGCTGCATCACAAGTGATTCCAGGCTCACATTCTGTTGCATTTATAATTATGTTTTTACAGCCTGCAGCTAAACGCATCTTAGTATGGGTTGGGAAACCAGCACCGCCCATTCCAACNATGCCAGAAATACGTATTTTGTCGTAAATTGTCAGAGGCAAACAAGCCTTATAATTTTCTGTACAGCCAATACTTGTATCAACCCATTCATCGTTACCATCAGACTCGATGGTCACACATAACCCCTTAAGGCCTGACTGATGAGCATAAACATGATTACCTATAGCGGTCACAGTTCCTGAAATAGAAGCGTGAACTGGAGCGCACCGATCATCATCTATTGTTGCGATAATTTGCCCTGTTAAAACGTGCTCACCAATACTGACGCATGGTATTGCCTGGTTTCCAATNCGCTGTTGCATCGGTAAAACTACTTTGTCTGGCAACGGTATACGTATTAAGTCAATCTCATTAGAAGGATAAGGATTTTCTATTTTTAGGCCACCCTTGAAGTTACTATTATGCATGAACTAACTCCTTAAGAGTTGGCACATAAGTTTTAATGGTGGGTTTAATTTCAATCATATCAATACAATCAACTGGGCATACAGGTAGACATAAATCGCATCCTGTACATTCATCGGCAATAACCTGAGTCATAACCTTCGAGGATCCAACAAAAGCATCCACTGGGCATGCCTGAATACATAAAGTACAACCAATACATACTTTTTCATCAACCACAGCAACTCGCTTTGGCTTTGTTTCGCCATGCTCCTCATCTAAAAGCAATGTTTCAACTCCTAAAAGATCTGCTAANGCATCAACACCCTCCTGTCCACCTGGTGGGCACTGGTTTATTTCTGCCTCACCANTAGCTATCGCTTCAGCATATGGTCTGCAACCTGGAAAGTCGCATTGACCGCACTGGGTTTGNGGTAATATCGCATCAATTTGATCAACTAACGGATTACCTTTGACTTTGAATCTTATTGCAGCGTATCCCAAACCCAAGCCAAATAATAAAGCTAATACTGAAAGTGTTGAGATTGCATTGATCATTAAACTAATCCAATAAAGCCCATAAATGCCATAGACATAAGTCCTGCTGTTATAAGTGCTATAGGCACTCCCTGAAATATTTTTGGAACATTTGCAGACTCAATTCGCTCCCTAATTCCTGAGAAAAGTATCAAAACGAAAGAAAAACCTACTGCCGCCCCAAAACCATATACTGCAGATTGAAGAAAAGTATTGCTTGCACCAACATTTAGAAGAGCTACACCAAGTACAGCGCAGTTCGTTGTAATGAGTGGTAAAAATACTCCCAGCGATTGATGAAGTACGGGTGAAGTCTTGTTAACTACTATTTCTGTAAAACCTACGACTGCGGCAATTGTTACAATAAATGCAATTGTTCTAAGATACTCTAATTCAAATGGTATTAATAGATAGGTATTAATAAGATAACTCGTAATACTTGCTAAAGTTAATACGAATGTCGTGGCAAAACCCATGCCAATAGCAGTATCCATTTTTTTTGAGACCCCCATAAAAGGGCAAAGTCCCAAAAATTTTACTAGAACAAAATTGTTTACCAAAATTGTACTAATGAGGATTAAAAAATACTCGTTCATATACTGGATAATTTTAAACTAAATATAGTTTATAGTCTTTATTCACTGTTAATACTTTCAATACAATTCTATCCCTGGTCCTCTCATGAAAGCGCGTTTGATCGATCGACACCGATGTTGACACACCGTTCCCGCTAGGTGCCGTGGTTAAGATTCAACGAAAGCGCGCTCAATGACGAAGTGCCCCGGCTTAACATTGCGGGCCTCAGTAAAACCCTTTGACTTGAGCATACTTACTAACTCCTTGATCATACTGGGGCTTCCGCAGATCATAAAGCGGTCGTCGTCCAAATTGGGATGGGGCTGATGCAAGTCTAAAAACAACTTGCCGCAGCGTATCAGCTCAGTAAGGCGGCCGTTGTTTTTATAGGGCTCCCGGGTCACCGTGGGATAATAGACTAGCTTCTCACGAACCATCCCCCCTATATACTCATCATTGGGCAGCACGTTTTCAATATAGTCGGTATAGGC
>NZUR01000038.1 GCA_002698045.1 Thiotrichales bacterium
AGGATTAAGCGCTCATGCACTAACCGATAAAGATAAGAAAGATATTTTGATTGCAGCAAAGGCTGATGCTGACTATGTTGCTTTATCTTTTCCTGTTAATGCAGATGATGTACGTGAAACTAAAAAACTTTTAAAAGAAGCCGGTTCAAAAGCAAGTGTTATCTCGAAAATTGAACGAGCTGAATCATTAGCTTCAGACGTAATTCAAGAGATAGTAAATGAGTCAGCGGGAATTATGGTTGCTCGTGGAGACCTGGGAGTTGAAATCGGAGACCCACAATTACCAGCAGTTCAGAAACGGCTTATAAAATTGGCTCGATCTAGTGACAAAGTTGTGATTACAGCGACACAAATGTTGGAGTCAATGATTGCTAATCCCATTGCCACTCGGGCAGAGGTGTTTGATGTTGCCAACGCTGTTCTTGATGGCACAGATGCTGTCATGCTTTCAGCAGAAACTGCCGTTGGTGAATATCCAGTCAATGCCGTTAAAACAATGAGTGATGTTTGTTTTGAGGCTGAAAAAAGTGCAACGGCGAGCTTATCTCATCATAGACTTCACGAGCCCTTTGAAGAGATTGATTATACGATCGCTATGAGTGCCATGTATGCTGCAAATCATATTGGTGCAAAAGTTGTTGCAGCGTTGACTCAAACGGGAAAGACTGCTTTGGTGATGTCTAGAATTAGTTCAAATATCTCAATTTTTGCTATGTCAGATAATAATAAAACATTACAAAAAGTTACTTTATATAGAGGTGTTTATCCTTGTTATATAGAAAAAACTAGTATGGATGATTGGAATGATGTCAACACCCATGTTGTTCAAAATCTTCAAAGTAAATCTGCAGTTGAGAATGGTGACATAGCAATATTAACAAAAGGGATGCATAAAGATAAATCGGGTGGNACGAATCTGATNAAGATTCTNCGTGTNGGTGANGGANACTATTAAANNNAAAANATAAANGGTGAANANNATGATNNATAANNAAGANGANTTAAGANANACAGCNAATCNNNTNGCNNNTAGNGGNAAAGGNTTNCTTGCAGTNGATGAGTCNACTCCAACTATAGGTAAGCGTCTTGCTGGNATTAATATAGAAAACACAGAAGAAAATCGACAAGCATATCGNGGCATGCTTTTTACTGCAGAAGGTCTTGGTGAGTTCATAAGTGGCACTATCCTTTTTGAAGAAACACTATATCAAAATCATCTTGATGGTGAAAGTATGGTTTCAAAAATTAAAAAGTTGGGCATTATTCCTGGTATCAAGGTTGATAAGGGTCTAAGTCCACTAGCTGGAGCACATGAGGTTGAAACTTGGTGTAAAGGTCTAGAAGGTCTTGCTGAACGGACAGCTGAATATTATAAACAAGGTGCNCGTTTTGCAAAATGGCGTGCTGTTCTTCAAATCACAGCTGACGGATGTCCAACAGATCTTGCAATTANAGAAAATGCTTGGGGACTTGCAAGATATGCAAAAATTTGTCAAGAGTCTGGTCTTGTNCCAATTATTGAGCCTGAAATTTTAATGGANGGNGATCATACTATTGAGAAAACAGCAGAAGTACAAGAAAAAGTCTTAGTTGANGTTTACAAAGCTTGCTCAGAAAATAATGTTTTCTTGGAAGGAACATTNCTCAANCCATCAATGACGGTTTCTGGTGCTGATAATANGAATAAAGCAGATTCTGAAGANGTTGCTAAGNTGACAGTTCGGACAATGAATCGTTGCGTACCAGCAGCTGTTCCAGGAATTATGTTTCTTTCAGGTGGTTTGACTGAAGAGGATGCCTCTGTTTATCTTAATACNATGAACAGTATTGAGCATAAAAGCTCTACAAGCTTGACATTTTCTTATGGTAGGGCTCTNCAGCAATCGTGTTTGCAGGCATGGAAAGGTAGTGATATTAAAGCAGGTCAAAAGGCCTTAATGGCAAGATGTCAAGCTAACTCAGAGGCCTCTAAAGGTGACTATGTTTCGGGTTCACAACCTTCTTCGCAAGACACACTATTTGAAGCTGGTTATAAATACTAGTATATGCTATGTTTAAGGCGAGTTAGACTGACCAATTAGCTTAATACATAGAGCGTATAATGAAGAGGCCCGAAATTCGGGCCTTTTTATTTATTTAATCTAAAGAGAATGAAGCGTAGTAAATATTTTCCTGTAATTGTTGTTGGTGGTGGGCATGCTGGCACAGAGGCGGCTCTTGCTTCTGCTAGAATGGGCGTTGACACATTACTGATTACACACAACGTAGAAACGTTAGGGCAGATGAGCTGCAACCCTGCTATTGGTGGTATTGGAAAGGGACACCTAGTAAAAGAAATAGATGCTATGGGGGGTGTGATGGCGAAGGCCATAGACGTTGCGGGAATTCAATTTAGAACGTTAAACGCCTCAAANGGTCCTGCCGTGAGGGCNACNNGGGCTCAAGCAGACAGAATATTATACAAAGCAGCTATTAGAAGCAAAATTGAAAATCAAGAGAATTTAACTTTGTTTCAGCAGCCNGTTGATGATTTGATTATTGAAAATCATAGAGTCAAAGGTGTGATAACCCAAATGGGTTTAGAGTTTTTTTCAGATAAAGTGATTCTAACATCTGGTACTTTTTTAGGTGGCATTATTCATATTGGTAAAGAGAATTACCAGGGTGGTCGAGCTGGCGATGCGCCTGCAAATGTTTTATCANAAAAATTACGATCATATGAATTAGGAGTTGGAAGACTAAAGACNGGGACACCTCCACGACTAGATGGAAGAACAATTAATTTTGATGTTTTACAAAAGCAAGAAGGNGANACGCCATTACCAAGCTTTTCTTTNATGGGTCAATCTACTGANCATCCTCAGCAGNTACCATGCTTTATTACACACACCAACTCTAAAACACATGAATATATTAATAATGGACTAAAAGATTCACCACTTTATAGTGGCAAAATAGAAGGTATAGGCCCTCGTTATTGTCCTTCAATCGAAGACAAAGTAGTGCGATTTGCAGAAAGAGACTCACATCAAATTTTTGTAGAACCAGAGGGCTTGACAACTCACGAGGTGTATCCAAATGGCATTTCTACCTCATTAGCTTATGAGGTTCAAGAAGATTTTGTAAACTCGATTAAAGGTTTTGAAAATGCAAAGATTATTCGACCNGGTTACGCTATTGAATACGATTTTTTCGACCCTCGAGGCTTAAAACAAACACTTGAAGTTAAAAAAATATCTGGACTTTTTTTCGCAGGTCAAATTAATGGCACAACTGGATATGAGGAGGCTGCTGCTCAAGGAATTTTAGCTGGAATCAATGCTGCCTTNCAGATACAAGAAAAGNACCCATGGATTCCTAAAAGAGACGAGTCTTATATNGGTGTTATGGTGGATGATTTGACTACCAAAGGAGCGNCAGAGCCGTATCGAATGTTTACCTCTCGAGCCGAGTATCGATTATTACTTCGGGAAGATAATGCTGATGAAAGATTAACACCACAAGCTAGAAAAATAGGACTCATTGATGACCTTCGCTGGCATTCGTTTAATGGTAAATATGAACAGGTAGCAATTGAAAAAAAGCGGTTAAAATCTTTTTGGGTTCAGGCTGGAGATCTTCAAGCTGAAAGTGTGTTAGGTTTAAAACTTAGTCATGAATATAGCCTAGAGGCATTACTTAAAAGACCAAATATTAACTATAAAGCGCTCAGTAAAATTGACAAAGCCAAACCATTCTTAGAAGACAAATCAATCATTGAGCAAGTTGAAAATCAAATTAAATATGAAGGCTACATCAAGCGACAATTAGATGAAATTGAAAAATATCGTAAGAATGAGGATACTAAGCTTTCATCGGATATAGACTATAGCGAGATTAAAGCTTTATCAAACGAGGTCAGACAAAAGTTAAACGAGCATAAGCCTGAAACAATTGGACAGGCTAGCAGAATTCAAGGTGTAACGCCAGCATCAATTTCTATACTTCTGGTATTTTTGAAAACCTATAAATCTTTGTCGTGAGTGAGGCTGAAAGAATACTCTGTGAGGGTGCAGAGTTGATGAGTATCCCTATTTCTGAGAGTNAAGTCCAGCAATTGTTAAGTTACCATTCGCTTATCCTTAAATGGAATAAGGTATACAATCTAAGCGCAATAAGAGACCCTTTGGAATCTATTAAAAAGCATTTTTTAGATAGCCTCTCAATATTGAATTTTATTAAGCCTGGCTTATTATTAGATGTGGGTTCTGGAGCAGGACTTCCGGGCATTGTTATTGCTATTATGAAGCCTAAAACGAAGGTATTTGTAATAGATAGTGTAGGAAAAAAATGCCGCTTTATGCAGACTGTAAAAACAGAGCTTTCATTGGAAAATTTAATAGTTATCAATAGTCGAGTAGAGTCTTTTGAGTCTGAAGAGTCCTTTTCTCAAATTACTACAAGAGCATTTGCAGATGTTAGCAAGACGATTGAACTAACTAAGCATTTANTNTCTAATAAAGGGCGATACTTNTTAATGAAGGGTGACANTATTAATNAAGAAAATATTGAAAATATTAACGCCCAACTGCATTTATTGGAGGTTCCATTTGTTTCTGATAATCGCTCACTTTTAGAAATTCATATATAATTTTCTTATGCAAATAGTAGACTCTCATTGCCATATTGATCGCCTAGACCTNGANGCCTTTGGAGGTAGCATTGAGTCGATGTTAGCTCATGCTGGTGAGCTGTCAGTGAACAAATTTTTATGNGTCTGTATTGATTTAGAGCATTTTGATCAAGTTCACAATTTAGCTTTAGAATACCCAAATATTTTTTCTTCAGTTGGCGTTCATCCTACAGAGACTAATTGCAAGGATCCAAGCATAGAAGAATTATTAGTTTATGCAAAAAGTGACAGGGTGATTGCAATTGGTGAAACTGGATTGGATTATTTTCATGTAAAAAAAGAAGAGGCGGACTGGCAGAGGGATCGTTTTCGTAGGCACATCAAAGCCTCTAATGAGTCAGGTAAACCAATGATTATTCATATGAGGGATGCTAAAGAAGACACTATCAGAATACTGACTGAAGAAAAAGCAGAAGCTGGTGTCATGCATTGTTATTCAGAAGACTGGGAGACTGCTCANGCTGCATTAGATTTGGGATTCTATATTTCTTTTTCAGGTATTTTGACATTCAATAGCGCACAATCTTTGCGAGAAGTNGCCATGAAAGTACCTNCTGAACGACTTTTAGTCGAGACTGACTCGCCATATTTGACACCCTCACCTTTTAGAGGNAGACCTAACAGTCCGGCTTATACATACTATGTCGTAGAAAAGCTTGCAGAGATACGTAATACAAGTATCGATGAAATGGCTACCACTACTACTAATAACTTTAATCAACTATTTTTTTCATGAACTTATGACCANTCATGATTCACCAAGATTTATAANCGTTGATGAATTTTCTATAGGCCAGCGCCTAGATAATTATTTAGTTAAGCAACTCAAAGGAGTTCCTAAGTCTCATATTTATCGAATTATTAGAAAGGGCGAAGTTCGCGTCAATAAAGGTAGGAAGAAGGCAGATTACAAGCTTCTAACTGAAGATGTTGTTCGNATTCCACCTATTCGAACTTCAACCGAAAAGGATATTAAACCCTCTGAAAATTTACTTGAGATGATTAATGAATCNATTCTATATGAAGATAAAGGGTTATTGGTTATTAATAAGTTTCATGGGATGGCTGTTCATGGAGGAAGTGGAATTAGTNTTGGAATTATTGAGGCNCTTAAGAGTCAGTATAAAGAGCCTATCGAACTTGTTCACCGTCTCGATAGGGCAACTTCAGGGTGTTTAATTTTGGCAAAAAAACGTTCAGTTTTAAAAGATTTACATGAACAATTGGTCAAACATCAACTGGAGAAGCGCTATACAGCACTTGTGAAAAATAGTTGGAGTAAAAAAAGGCACACTATTGATGCTCCAATTTATCAAAATTCTAGGCAAAGTGTTATAGATATAAAGGGCAAAGATTCAGTCAGTCATTTTCATCCAATAAAAAATTTCCNAGCAGAAGGCTNTAGTGCTTCATTAGTTGAGGTTGTTATAGAAACTGGACGAACTCATCAAATTAGAGTACANGCACAGTATGCTGAGCATCCAATTGCTCAAGATAATAAGTATGGTGACCATGNCTTTNATAAATTGATGAAGAAAAAAGGATTNAATCGNCTTTTTTTACATGCCAAATCGATAACNTTTACAAACCCAATCACAAAAGAAATTCAGAAAGTAACAGCCCCTTTGCCTGATGATCTNGAAATCTTTATAAGTAAACTATGAATGCATATATACGTTTAATGCGTCTTAATAAGCCTATTGGGACNTATTTNCTTTTATGGCCAACATATTGGGCATTATTTTTAAGTGCNAAGGGTTGGCCAGATATTGACTTATTAATNATTTTTACGTTAGGAGTGCTTGTAATGAGAAGTGCAGGCTGCGTGATTAATGATTATGCAGATCGTAACATTGATCAGAATATAGCTCGGACAAAGGATCGACCTCTTATTACAGGAGAAGTTTCACCTAAGTCAGCACTAAGATTATTTGTATTTTTATTAATAATAGCATTTGGATTAGTTCTTCTTACAAATGCCTTAACAATCAAACTCTCTTTAATTGCTTTAGCACTNGCCACTTTGTATCCTTTTACGAAGCGCTGGACTCATTTACCTCAGGTAGTTTTGGGNGTAGCATTTGGAATGAGTGTACCGATGGCATTCAGTGCTCAAACTGGNTCNATCCCTNTATCTGCAGGCTGGATTTTTCTTGCAACAATAGTTTGGACTTTNATTTATGACACGTTTTATGCAATGGCAGATAGAGATGAAGATATAAAAATAGGGGTTAAATCAACCGCAATACTTTTTGAAAAATATGACCAAATTTTTATAACTTTCTTACAAATTTTATTGATTATTGTATTTGTAGTAATTGGGAATTTATTTGATTTAGAGTCAATTTATTACTTTTCTTTAGTAATTATTTTAATATTTATGATTTATCATCAATTTTTAATGAAAAAACGGCAAAAAGAGCTATTTTTTAAGGCTTTTTTAAACAATAATTTCATTGGTATGACAGCCTTTATTGGTATATTTCTATCTGTAGTAATTTGAACTGATCTTTTGTTGTTATTTTACAACATTTAGCNACTTTTTTGCTATTTTTACATTTTTTTTGCTATTTTTTCATCAAGAAAACTTGACATGCTGATTTTGATACTATAAAAAGTGCACCAATCGGCAAAGATGCTGGTTATTTTTAAAACTAATGGAGAGAAAATATGTTAAGTAATGTATCTGGTTGGATAAAAAAATTAACGGAAGCGGGCGTAGGTCTTGTAGGACTTGCAATCGTTGCACAAGTAATCTTTGGTTCAAGCGTAGCATTCCTTCCTGGTGATGTTGTTGCTACTCTTATGGGTTTAATTGGCTCACTTGGTGGTGCTGGCTTAGTNGGCCTANTCACTGCAGGGTTGTTGTACCAANTCCTCAAGTAAACATTCCATATTAACTCAATAAAAAACCCGCCAATTGGCGGGTTTTTTATTATCCAAAGGAAAATATCTTTATATTCAGTAAGCTCTTTACAGTAGCAATATTTAGGCTTTTTGCATCATNATTTCATCTAGAAAAACTTGACATAACGATATTGATACTATAAAAAGTCCATCAATCGGTAGAGATGCTGGTTATCTTTATAACAAATGGAGAGAAGNTATGTTAGACAACGTAATTGGTTGGGCAAAAAAATTAACTGAAGTAGGTGTANCTNTAATNGCACTTGCAGTAGTTGTTCAAATAATCTTTGGCGCTGATGCTGCATTCCTTCCTGGCGATGTAACTGGCAGCCTGATTGATATTATTACTGCGATGGGCTCTGCTAACCTAGTAGGTNTAGTTGCTGCGGGGTTAATATACAAAATCTTTACCAAGTAATATAGCATATTAACTCAATAAAAAACCCGCCTTTATGCGGGTTTTTTATTATCTNAATAAGATAAAGTTAAATTCCTCGAAGCAATTCGTTAATTCCAACTTTGGATCTTGTTTTAGCATCAACCTGCTTAACTATAACAGCGCAATAAAGNGAATAACTNCCATCNGANGANGGNAGATTNCCTGAGACNACTACAGAGCCNGCNGGTATNCGACCATANCTNACTTCNCCNGTNANNCGATTAAAGATCTTTGTTGATTGTCCAATATAAACNCCCATTGATATAACAGCACCCTCTTCAACAATTACTCCTTCAACGACTTCTGATCTTGCACCGATAAAACAATTATCTTCAATAATGGTTGGANTTGCCTGTAAAGGTTCAAGAACACCACCNATNCCNACACCNCCNGATANNTGNACATTTTTACCAATTTGCGCACAGGAGCCAACAGTNGCCCATGTATCAACCATTGTTCCTGAATCAACATAAGCACCAATATTTACGTAAGATGGCATTAAAACTGNATCTGAGGCTATATAAGAGCCACGTCTAGCAGTTGCAGGTGGAACTACCCTAACACCAGCAGCTTGAAACTCCTCTATAGTTGTATTTGCATACTTAGAGGGTACCTTGTCATAGTACTGAGTAAATCCTGCAGATGAGGGAGCATTATTCTCAAGCCTAAAGGACAATAAAACGGCTTTTTTTAACCACTCATTANCCTGCCACTCNCCTATACCCTTTTGNTCGGCTACTCTAGCTTTGCCTGAGTCAAGTAAATGGATTGCTTCATCAACAGCTNGCCTGACTTCTTNAGATGCCGAATCTGGTGTAATATGGGCACGGTCCTCGAACGCAGCTTCAATAATATCTTTCATAGTTTCTAATATTAAAAAAAGACGAATTATACCAG
>NZUR01000039.1 GCA_002698045.1 Thiotrichales bacterium
GCTCAAGTAGTCATAATTGGTGGAGGTTCATTAGGTGTAAATCTAATGTATCATCTTGGACTTGAAGGCTGGACTGACGTTGTTCTAATCGAAAAGGGTGAGCTNACTAGTGGNTCNACNTGGCATGCAGCTGGNNTNTGNCCNAANTTTAATGGCAANCATACATTATCNAANATTCATGANTACACAATAAAGNTNTACGANGANATTCTTCCTGAAAAAACTGGACTCCCTTCATCGTTTCATAAAACTGGTTCATTAAGAGTTGGACACGACGAAGTTGAAGAGCAATGGTTTAACAACATTATAAGTAGAGCAAACCATATTGGCTGTGAAATGTATTTTGTCTCAAAGGAGGAGGCTTCAATTATCAACCCAATGATGGACTTTGATAAAGCAAGAAACATTTTATATACACCTAANGATGGTCATGTAGACCCTACAACNGTNGTNACTCAATTAGCGCAACTTAGCAAAAAAGCAGGCGCCAAGGTTAGTAACTTTAACCGAGTGATTGATATTAATATTCTTCCAACTGGTGAGTACGAAGTTATTACTGAATTAGGTAATATTATCGCTCAGCATGTTGTCAATGCTGGTGGCTGTTTCTCACCACAAGTTGGCGCAATGGTTGGCTCTTATGTGCCATTAGTAAACTTACAGCATCAGTATTTAATTACTGATAACCATCCTGATATTGCCGCNCTTACAAAAGAACTTCCNGTAACTCGTGACTCTATTGCAGCCTCCTATATTCGACAAGAAGGTAGCGGTTTNTTAATTGGTCCATATGAAACAAGAGGATCTAAACCTTGGGCGCTAGATGGGGTGGACTGGTCATTCGATAGAGAGCTCTTTGAGGGAGACCTTGAGAGACTCATGCCATGGCTTGAGAGATGTATGGATATTTTCCCACTCTTTAAAGAGGTCGGAATAAGCACTGTAATAAATGGATTGATTACTCATACACCAGATGATAATTTACTTGTTGGTCCTGCAAAAGGGTTAAGAAATTTTTGGAACTTATGTGGCGCAAGTATCGGAATTGCTCAAGGAGGTATTGGTAAATATTTAGCACAATGGATGGTACATGGGCAAACAGAACTCAATATGGCTTCGCTCGATAGTAGACGATTTGATACATGGGCAGATAAAACTTACTGNACNACTAGAGCCATCGAGTCCTATGAGCGTATGTATGCCTATGCAGCGCCTAATGAAAATCGTCCACACGGAAGACCTATAAGGGTTAGCCCTCTTCATACTCTATTGAGTCAGAAAGGTGCGATCCATACGGTCAATACTGGCTTTGAAAAACCTTCTTGGTTTACAACAGATAAGATCAGAGATGAGTCTTTATCCTGGGCCCACACCGAAGCTCATGATGCAATCATGCAAGAGTGCAAAGCAGTTCAAAACTCTTGCGGCATTACCGATATAAGTGGTACGGCAAAATTCAGAATTACTGGAAAAGATGCCTTTGAGTTTCTTGATAAATTGTCCTGCAACAAGCTTCCCTCAAAGGATGGAAGAATTGGCTTAACTCTTTTCCATGCTCCGAAGGGCGGCATCAAAGCTGAGCAGACAATTAGTCGAATTAACAAAGAGCACTTCCTATTGATGGGAGCTATTGGTTCTGAGGTAAAGGATTATCAATGGCTTGAGTGGCATATCGGTGAACTCAATGTAACTATTGAAAATTTAACTGAGGAGTGGGGCGGACTTTTATTGACTGGCCCTGAGGCCAGAAATATTTTAAGTCAATGTACTCAAGAAGATCTCANCAACAATGCTTTTTCTTGGTTAAGCTGTAAAACAATTAAGATTGATTCAGCTGATGTTTTCGCAATGCGAGTTTCCTATGCTGGTGAATTGGGGTGGGAGCTGCATATGCCAAGCTGGCAAGTAATATCTATCTATGAATCTTTATTTGAAATGGGCTCTCCTTTGGGGTTAAAAGATTTTGGTGGTCAGGCATTTAATAGCATGCGATTAGAGAAAATGTATAGAGCTTATGGAGCAGAGTTCACAGAAGAAATTTCTGCGTTAGANGCTGGTATGGAAAGGTTTCTTGACCTAAATCGAGATTTTATAGGTGCAGATAACATACGTGAACGCATGTCTAGTGGAATTAAAACTAAGCTAGCTTACCTTGTATTTGATGACCAAGTTCCAGCAGAGTGCTTTGGAAATGAAGCAGTCTTTTCTNATGGAGAACTTACTGGCATTATTACAAGTGGTGCCTATGGTCACAGGGTTGGTCATAGTATCGCTTTTGCCTATCTCAAAACTGAACACTGCAATGATGGAGCGAGTCTCACTGTGGAGACTTCCCTTGGCTCTAGAAGTTGTCATGTATCGATGAATGCTTCTTATGATCAAACTAATGAAAAACTTTGCTCATAAAAACTCCATGATGTTGTATAGCAATTTATAATTTCGCCATGGATGAGCAAACCAAGTTAAGACAAATTACAAGCCCATGTGTCAGTATTTGTAAATACAATGGGAATAACTTCTGCGTTGGATGTAATCGCCATATGAGCGAGATATTTGACTGGTTTGATTATTCTGATGAAATGCGAACAGCAATCATGAAAGATTTATCGACTCGTGATATAGATGCTAATACTTAATTNTCTAAAAATAAAAAAGGCTANAACCAACACCAATCATTATCACCCCAAAAATCCTATTCACCCTCAAGGCCATTTTCTGACTCCTTATCAGCTTCCTTAATTTCTTTCCTAGAACACCAATAACTACTAAACCAAGCAACAGTGAAATGGCAACTGTAGCTACGATTTTTAATCCATAAGATAAACTAACTTGATTGAGATCAATCAGAGATGGAAGGACTGACAAATAGAAAATCATCACCTTTGGGTTAGTTCCAGCCAAAAGGANCCCAGACANTAATTCTCTCAAATGAGATTGGGCTGAAACGTTATTATCCATATTGAATTTTCCAGCCCTCCATTGAGAATAACCCAGATAAAATAAATAGCAGGCTCCAAAATATTGGACCGCGTTAGTTACAGGTTTAATCAAGTCAGCCAGTGCATTTAAAGAAAAAATTACAATGGTTAAATATGACAAATCACCAAGCGTCATTCCAACTGAAAAGAATATTCCTGAGGCTAGCCCTCTCGAAGTAGAAATAGAAAGCAATGCTAGAGTTCCAGGACCAGGAGTTACTGCAAAAATAAAAAGAGTAAAACCAAGTACTATAAAAATATTTATTTCCATAATTAAACTCAGTTCATTGGTTACCTAAAAGGAATCATATTTTTTATTTTCAAGTCGTTAAGTACAAAAAGGGCCATAACAGCCATTACAATACCAATAGCATTATTAATAGTAATCATTTCTCCAAAGAAAATTGCACCTAATGCGATTGCAAAGAATGGAGTTAATATCGAAAAAGCNGAGCTTTTTTTAGAGCCAATAATNCTTAGTCCTGTNTAGTAAACTGCAGTAATAGCAGTTCCTGCAATTACTGAAACAAAAAGAATATTAATCCAAAATATATAATCCATGCCCCCCAGTGTAAAAAGATGATTGCTATCATAGGATAAATTCCAATCGATTAAGAAACCTATAAGACAGACATAAAAGTTAATGGTCAAGACATGAATNCTTCTCATGTATGATGCCGCAACCGTGAACATAGCATAGGTCAGAGCAGCCAACACAAAATAGATATTCCCCCCAGTGACTAATCTTTCCAGATTGAGTTGATCTAAATCAAGCATTAGAGCAACACCTGCAACNCCCATAGCAAGAGCAAGCCAATCCTTCAAAATAGGTTTAGATTTTTTTGAAAAAATCATCATNATATAAACAAAAATTGGAATCAAAACTGTAACTAAAGCCGCCCCTAAACCAACCGCACCTCTTTGCATTCCCATAAAGTAGGTTCTATAATTTCCTATTAGAAAAAATGCAAGCAATATACATATAACAAAATTTTTNGGACTAATNTTCATGGGAATTTTCATCCAAAGAAGTAAAGGGAGAGTTGATAGTGCTGACAGGAAAAACCTATAAACAACAATTTCATCTTCACTGATATAAAAAGAAAGATATTTTGCAGAAACTCCAGACAAAGCCCAAACCAATGGAACAAGGAGCATGATAAATGTCATAGATTTTTCTGATTGAAACATTACTTTCCCTAAATTATATTAATATAAAGCTACAAAACAGCCAACCAAAATCATTGTGATACCAGTCAATTCATTGACTCGTTTAATGATTGTTGGATTTTCAATATGCTTTCTAAGCTTAATACCCATTATGTTTGCAAGACTAAGAACAAAAAAAACGGTACATCCTATAACTGAAATCACTTCAATTTCAGTTACAACTGTTAAGTTATTTAAATCAATAAAAATTGGTAGAAAAGACAGATAAAAAATAATTGTTTTTGGATTTGTTACTCCAACTACAAAACCTGCCATCAAAAGCTTCAAGGTAGAATTTTTCTGACTTGATTGCTCAAAACTAATGCCTTTTGAACGCCACTGCTGATAACCAATATAAATTAAATAGGATGCGCCTAGTATTTTCACATAAAGCATACTATTACTAATTACTTCAGACAAGACATTGAGCGTCAACATTGCAAGCGCAACATAGATAATGTCACCTATAGTATGCCCAAGCGAAAGCCAGATGGCTGGAATAGGGCCATATCTAGTTGAGATTGCCAATACTGCAAATAAACCAGGTCCTGGTGAAATTGCATATACAAAAGTAGCAAACGTTAATGATAGCAAGGTAAACAAATCCATTGGAAGATTATAAACATTGCATCTGCTATAATTATCATTAATTATTTACTATCATTGAGCCCGTTAAATGAACTTAAATTATCTTGACTTTGAACAGCCGATTGCCGAACTTGAAGATAAGATTGATGCTTTAGAAAGTATCAAAGATGATGCTGATATCGCAAAGGAGATGGATTCTCTAAAATTAAAAAGCGAGCTACTGACAAAGAAAATTTTTTCTTCTCTTTCTGATTGGCAAATTTCACAACTGGCTAGGCATCCTCAAAGGCTTTACACTTTGGACTATATCGATAAAATTTTTGATGAGTTTACTGAGCTCTGTGGTGATCGTGCTTATGCGAATGATCACTCCTTAATTGGTGGTATTGCTAAGATAGACGACTTCACATTTATATTTTTGGGTCAACAAAAAGGACGCTCTACAAAAGAAAAGATATACCATAACTTTGGCATGACTAGACCTGAAGGTTATCGTAAAGCTCTCAGACTTATGAAGATGGCTGAAAAATTCTCACTTCCTGTGGTTACCTTTATTGATACCCCTGGCGCCTATCCTGGAATTGGTGCTGAGGAACGAGGCCAAAGTGAAGCGATAGCAAGAAATCTATTCGAGATGTCAACCTTAAAAACCCCAATTATATCCATAGTGATTGGTGAGGGTGGATCTGGTGGTGCTCTTGCAATTGGTCTGTGTGACGTTATGATGATGTTTGAATATAGCATCTATTCTGTAATTTCACCTGAAGGCTGTGCATCTATTCTTTATAAAGATGCATCGAAGGCCTCTATTGCTGCAGAGTCCCTTAAATTAACGAGCAAACACTTAAAAAAGAATAAATTAATTGATAAAGTCATACCAGAACCACTCGGTGGAATTCATAGAGACCCTGATAGGGCATCTAAATTCCTCAAGAAAGCGATTACCAAGGAATTGAAATCTTTATTGGATGTTCCAATTGAAAACCTGATTAAAGATAGACACGAGAAACTACGAAGCTTTGGAAGATTTAGCGAATAAAGATTCATCTTTAGTTGACAAAAAAATTGTCGTTGCCCTCAGTGGAGGCGTTGATTCTGTTGTGCTTCTTCACTTCTTAAATAGGCACTATCCCGGTAATATTAGAGCTATTCATATTAACCATAATCTTTCCAAATACAGTAAAGAGTGGAGTTCTTTTTGTAAAAATTTGTGTAAAAAAGACAATATCAAATTTAAAAGTATTGATATTATTATTAAAAAATCATCTAATATCGAAGAAAATGCACGTAAAAAACGCTATCTTTCACTAACGTCTGAAATATTGAATGGTGAAATACTTTGCACAGGTCATCATCAAGAGGACCAAGCTGAAACCTTTTTATTGCAACTCTTTAGGGGGAGTGGCGTTGCAGGATTAGCATCTATGCCAGAAAAAAAAATTATTAATGGATCTCAACTATACCGTCCATTTTTAAACATCTCAAAGACGCAGATTCTGGATTATGCTTCAAAAAACAAACTTAACTGGGTTGAAGATGATAGTAATCAAAACATCCATTTTAAACGGAATTTATTGCGAATTGAGTTCGTTCCTAAACTATCAGGAGTGTTTAATAGCCTAACAAAAAATATAGCTAGAAGCGCTAAACATCAAGCTGAAGCATTAGAATTAATGCATGATTTAGCTGAACTTGATATTACTAATTATGTATTGATAGTTAAGGATAGACTTCAAGTCATTCCATTGCTTGAACTACCAAAAAGAAGATTAGTCAATGTGATTCGTTACTTTATTGGCAAACAAAACTTTCTTTTACCCTCCAGTAAAGTTCTTGATGAAATCATATCTCTATTAAATGCAAAAGCTGATGCAAAATCAATTGTAAAGTGGCAAAACTATCAAGTGAGGCGTTATCTTAATGAGCTTTATTTTTTTGACGAATTCAAAACCCAAACTACTGCGCCATGCCCGTATTATGAATCTTTAAAAGATCTTCCTAATTTTGAGATAAGGTTTCGTCGAGAGGGTCAACGCGTCAAGTTAAAAGGCAAAACCCATTCTCAATCACTTAAAAAAATACTACAAGAATCAAAGATTCCGCCCTGGGAGAGAGACAAATTAAGGATGTACTATATAGATGGCTCTTTGCGTGCTATGGAAATTTTAGGTGAAATGAGCGACCCTTAACTATTAAACCCTGTACTTCTTAATCTCAAATATTTACAATTAGTAATAACTGATTTATTCTAATTCTCACCAAAATCTTGATTTAATGAGTCTTGAATTCTTGTCTCTATGGTGGCTTCACAAAGATAGTTTGGATGCTCAGAACCAACTTTAACTATAGAGCCTGTCACAAAATCATTAATCATGGATTGATTAAACTCAAAGCGCATAAAGTGAACCGCTGAGGTTTTTACGTCTGTCTCTCTTTCTAAATCTTCATTACAAATAGCAAATACTTTTTGGTGATTCCCAACCTTAAAATATATGCCTCTTTCGACTCCAATTAGATTAGAGAGAGCTTTTGTACGCTCATCAACGTCTTCATACTCTATCATCATTGTTGCCTTCAGGTTAGAGCCTTCAGGAATAAGAGAGTTGTAAACGTCTAGTTCTTCTTGTATGCCACTCGCTTCAAATATTTTTTCAATTCTAAGCATCTCTTGAATCTGATATTGAACAGTCTGCTTGTTTTCAAACAATAAACGTATATGTTCTCCTAGGTTAACCTCTCTAGCTTTTTTTATATCGATGGTATCTTTACGAATCGTTGAACGCTTTTCTGCGTACTCTTCTAATGTCAATAAATCTTGTCTTTTTAGCATATTTGTTATCAATCTTTCATTATAAATCGTAAGCCATTTTTACCAAAGTAATGGGATGGATGGCTTCTATATTTTGAGTTGCAATTTTTGCTATATGTTTTCCCGCCATAACGCAATCACTCACAACTAAATCTGTATTATCAGTAACTTTTTTTGCAACCGGTTTGCCAATTTTAACTGAGTAGGTATGGGTTTCTTTTCTAACGCCGTATGTACCATCATGGCCAGAACATCTTTCGGCGATATTAACATCTAAATCAGGAATTAACCCAAGTATTCTTTTAGTGTGTGAGCCAATATTTTGAACTCTCTGATGACAAGCAATTTGGTATAGAACTTCTTTATCAATTGCTTCAAAATTAGTGTCTAGTTGATCACTTTCATTCAAAAACGTTAAGTATTCAAAAGGGTCAAAAAAGGCTTTTGAGATTAACTTAACATCTTCATTGTCACTAATTATCATTGGCAATTCATTCTTAAACATTAATACGCAAGAAGGAATTGGAGCAATCAATTTATAGCCATCATCAACTAGTTTTTTTAGTGGGACAATATTCTCATTGGCATACTTAATGACTGTTTCAAGATCTCCTAACTCCATCTTTGGCATGCCGCAGCACTGTGATTTTTTGATTAACTTTACCTCAACTTTATTGTGTCTAAGAACATCAACTAAATCAAGAACAGATTTAGGATCGTTATATTCACCATAACAAGTTCCAAATATTGCAACCTTGAATTTACTTTCAGTATTGTCTTCTATAAAAACTTTAGATAGTTTCTTTGAATGATATTTTGGAACTACCGCATCAACATGGACTCCCAAAACCTTTTCAGTTACCTTTCTAATAGTTTTGTTACTATTAGACCAATTTACAATTGAAGAAACTAACGGTTTTGAAGCAACAGCTCCAACTTTTTGTGGCGCTGTTAATATTTTATGAGAAAGCTTAGTCTCACCTTTTTTAAATTGAATTGCCTTTGCACGAAGCATAAGATGAGGAAAATCAACATTCCAGTCATGTGGTGGAACGTAAGGGCACTTTGACATATAACATAAATCACATAAGTAGCATTGATCAACAACTTTTTTGAAGTCTGCCTTATCAACACCATCAACCTCAAATGTTTTTGATTCGTCAATTAAATCAAACAATGTTGGAAAAGATTGACACAAGCTTACACAACGCCTACAGCCATGACAAATATCAAAAACTCTCTCTAACTCATCATTAAGAGACTGTTCATTATAAAAATTTTCATCTTTCCAATTTAAAGGATGACGAGTAGGTGCTTCTAAGTTCCCTTCTTTATATTTACTCATTTTTAGTGGGTTTTTGTTGCCATAAGCTATAAACTCATGGCAACAGATTGTTTATAGACTATCGAATGCTTTTTGGTAACGATTTGCATGAGAACGCTCAGCTTTTGCGAGTGTTTCAAACCAATCTGCAATTTCATCAAATCCTTCTTCCCTTGCAGTTTTAGCCATACCAGGATACATATCAGTGTATTCATGGGTTTCACCATGAATTGCACTCGCCAACATTTCCTTTACTTCCTTTGCAGGCATATCAGTACCTGGATCACCAACACCGCCTTCAATTAAATGCTCCATATGACCATGCGCATGGCCTGTTTCACCTTCTGCTGTAGATCTAAATAATGCAGCCATATCTGGCTCTCCCAATATATCGCATTGATTTGCAAAATATAAATAACGTCTATTCGCTTGAGATTCACCTGCAAACGCATCTTTTAAGCTTTGTTCAGTTTTACTTCCGTTTAATGACATAAATTCCTCCGATTGGTTAAACGAAAGAATATCATACCATTTATTTATATAAAGTTAAATTGAATAAAAACGCATATAATGTTCGTAAAAAACGAATATAAAGATGACGCCTTCATTAAAAAATTTACAATACCTAATTGCCCTTAGAAAGACCAATCATTTTTCAAGGGCAGCAAGTGAATGCTTTGTTAGCCCTTCTACGTTTAGTGCAGGGATAGCAAAACTAGAGAGTGACTTAAATGTAGAACTTGTCCAAAGAAACAATAAGAGTGTCTTATTTACACCAACTGGTAAAAGTGTTGTCAATCAAGCAATTTCAGTAATGGCTGAAATAAATATCTTAGTTAGTACTGCAAAATTAGATTTTTTTGAATCTGAAGTGTCCATTGGTGTAATACCTACAATCTCTACTTATATTCTTCCAAATTTTTTGTCTAACCTAAATAAGAATTACCCAAAACTTAAAATCATCTTTAAAGAAGATACAAGTGATAATCTTTTAAAGCAACTCGATGAAGCGAAGATAGATTTTGCAATATTTGCTTTTCCATATGAATTGCCTGAATCTATTGAAAATTTTCAAGTTTTCTCAGATTCAATACATTTTATTCATCATAATAATCGTAACAACAAAGCAATCGATAATGGATCTCTATTACTACTTGAGCAGGGTCATTGTTTAAGGTCTCATATCATGCAGAACAACGCCATATTAAATCGTCATATTTCAAATTTTTCCTGCACCAGTATTTCAACTCTAGTGGCGATGGTTGATACCGATATTGGAGTAAGTTTTTTACCTAAAATGGCAATTGATTATGGAATACTTAATCACTACCCAAATATTTCAATAGACATGAGTTCAACTAAAACTAAGAGAGATATTGGCGTAATCTATAGAAAAAATAACCAGCAAGAGGAAAGTATTAAGGAGTTAGCAAGTCTACTCATAAAAAGTTAACCCTTTGCTCTATTGATAAGGATTATCAATTCCTATTTTTTTTAAAAAATCAATTTCAATTAACTCCATCTTATTGGCAGAAACTAGATCGGTATGATCATGGCCTATTAGGTGAAGAATGCCATGTATCGCCATATGAGATAGGTGATCTGAAAAAGCTTTACCTCCGACTACAGCCTCTTCCCTTACTACATCCACACAAATAACTACGTCGCCCAATATGCGCTCACCAACTTCTTCAGGGACATCACTTTGAAAAGAAAGTACATTGGTAACTTGATTTTTTGATCGGTATTCTTTGTTAAGAACCTGAATTTCTAATGGAGAGACAAGTCGAATTAATAACTCACTATCTCCAACTGAAGATTCCTTCATAAATTGCTGGCAAGTAAGCTTTAGTCTTTCTTCATCTACATTTATATCATTAATGATATTTTGAATAACTACCATGGCTTATTAATATTGATAAAATACTTATTTTATCCCTAAAACATTTTGCTTTGTCGTTGATAATAGAAGTAGCCATTCCAGTACCCTTGTTCAATACGTTTGATTATCTATGTAGTCAAAAAGCTAGTATTGGTGCTAGGGTAAAAGTTCCATTTGGTCAAAAAAAAGTTACAGGTATCGTTCTCTCGTATAAAGATAAAAGCAAATTTGATAAATTGCGATCTGTTGAAGAAGTGCTGGACCAGGAGGCACTTTTATCCAAAGAAATTCTTGACTTTTTATTCTGGTCAGCAAGCTATTATCATCATCCAATCGGGGAAGTACTATCTAACGCAATACCAAAAAATCTTAGGATTGGCAAACCTGCAGTTATTAAGAAAGAAACTACGATTAATGATAACTCATCAACTAATCCTCTAAAACAAACATCTGAACAAAAAAAAGCAGTCGTAGATGTTCTAAAATATGAAAATAGTTTCCATGGCTTCTTACTTCATGGTGTAACTGGGAGTGGAAAAACTGAAGTCTACCTTAGTATCACTGAATGGCTACTGAAAAAAGAAAAACAAGTTCTTGTATTGGTTCCTGAAATTGGACTAACCCCACAAATGATTGTGCGTTTTGAAGAAAGAATTAAAGCCAAAGTCGTTGCAGTTCACTCCCAACTAAACGAAACTCAAAAGCAGGATGCTTATTTAATGGCTAAAAGTGGCGAAGCTAAAGTAATCTTGGGCACACGCTCTGCGATTTTTACCCCGATTCCAAAGCTTGGCCTTGTGATTGTTGATGAAGAGCACGATGGCTCTTTCAAGCAACAATCAAACTTCCGCTACTCAGCAAGAGATCTAAGCTTTATGAGGGCAAAGCTTGCCAACATACCTTTAATTTTAGGCACAGCAACACCCTCACTTGAAACCCTAAAAAAT
This sequence comes from Thiotrichales bacterium, assembly GCA_002698045.1. Taxonomy (GTDB): domain Bacteria; phylum Pseudomonadota; class Gammaproteobacteria; order PS1; family Pseudothioglobaceae; genus Pseudothioglobus. The sequence continues at coordinate 11,738 of NZUR01000039.1, forward strand.
GTAGTTGATCAAAAACTCACTCGTCTAGTACTAAGTTCTCGACCTGGAGGTGCAATCTTGCCTGAGATTAACTTGATAGACATGCGAAGTCAAGCTTCAGAAGCATTGTCAATACCTCTTATCTCCAAAATGGAGCATTATTTAAAAGAAGATAAACAGGTGATGTTATTCATTAATCGACGTGGCTATGCACCTGTATTCTATTGCACTGAATGTGACTGGAGAGCGGAGTGCAATAATTGTGACTCTACTCTTGTCTATCATCGCAATATTAATCGTCTTAAATGCCATCATTGTGGATTAGAGACAGTTCCAGAATCCTCTTGCCCTTCATGTAAAAATCACGACCTTAAGATTCTGGGTTACGGTACCGAAAGGTTAGAAGAAAATCTTGAGTCCTTTTTTCCTGACACCACTGTTATTAGGATTGATAGGGACACTACTCGCAGAAAAAAAGCTTTTACAACTCACCTAGAAAAAATCAACTCAGGGGAGTCGTGCATTATAGTTGGAACCCAAATGCTAGCAAAGGGTCATGACTTTTCTAACCTTGCATTTGTTGGAATTCTAGATGTAGATGTTGGCTTGATGTCTCTTGATTTTAGAGCTACAGAACATTTAGCTCAGTTATTAGTTCAAGTTTCTGGAAGATGCGGAAGAGGAAAATATAAAGGTGAGGTTAACATTCAGACTCGATATCCAAATCACCCTATATTTAACTTTATTCGAGATTCTCAATATACCAAATATGCAAATCACTTATTGACAGAACGTCAGGATGCTCAACTACCTCCATATGCACACCAAGCTTTAATTTGTGCAAATTCTAAGAACAAAGATGCTCCTGAAAAATTTTTAAGTGAGGTTGCAAATCTAATTAATAATATCGATATGGATTCAGTTGAAATTTGGGGGCCAGTCCCAGCCGTTATAGAAAAAAAATCTAACTACTACTACTTTAATTTGTATTTACAATCTACAAACAGAAATGAGTTACATCGGGTAATAAAAACTTTTTATAAGCACTTGGAGACAATAAAAATAAGTTCAACAGTTCGCTGGTTTATAGATATCGACCCTATCGAGTAGATTACTTAAAGGACTGAAGGTTTTGGAAACAATAAGTTAAAGCGCTATGTCAAGGGAGAGCTTATTAATGGTTAGCCTGTGAGCGGTTAAGTATTTGTGCCTGTTCCAGCTACTAACTTAATCCTGGTCGGCCACCTGAATCATTGCCTGAGTGATTGTTGTTAATTCTTGATCACTTATGATGTAAGGTGGCATTGTATAGAGCAATTTCCCGTAAGGCCTTAACCATACTCCGTCATTAATTAAGCGCTCTTGGGTTGACTTCATATCTAATGGCTTTTCAAATTCAATGACGCCTATTGCACCAATCACCCTTATATCAACTACATTTTGTTCACCCCTCAAGGGCAAAAGTTGTGAATTAAGTAGACTTTGAATCTGTAATATTCTTTTTTTCCAATCACTGTTTAAAAGTATTTCGATGCTTGCATTTGCTGCAGAGCATGACAATGGGTTTCCCATAAAGGTTGGGCCATGCATTAGAACGCCAATTGTT
>NZUR01000040.1 GCA_002698045.1 Thiotrichales bacterium
TGTCGAGAACATATACTCTCCCTCATCATTAAGAACCTGAATGCCTTTCACTGTTGGATAGACAGCGAGTGTTTCAGTGATTTTTTGTATAACAAGATTCCAAGGGCCTTGAAACATACTGCCTGATGTATCAATCACAAAGATAATGTATTCGCTATCAACTGGGATACCCCCGACAGTGCTATCATCTATGGGGTTATAATCTTTTAACAATCGCTTCATTTCATCCGTTAGCATTTGTTTAGCCGATAACAGGCTATTCAACAATCCTGATGATTCTTCTGACATCGCCTGTGTTGCACTGAACTCACCCTGCTTTTCAGATAAATCTCCAGCTAATTTATTTTTCTTCTTTTTATTTTCAGATAACTGCTCCTTAATTTCATCTAGCTCCGTATTCAGAACAGTGGAGTCCCCTCTCAATTCATTAAGTTCATTTTCTAACCTAATCACCAATTCCTGCATGTCCTCTTGACTCTTCTGAATGGTGACAGGTTCATAAATCTTTGTGATTACTAACAGTAAAATAACGGCGCCAAAGCCACAGCACACCACGTCCAAAAAAGACAAGTTAAAGGTTTCCATGTTACGTCTACGTCTCATTATGGCCAGTCTCTGGATGGAGCCATAAAGCTACCCTTTGAACGAATAGCTAATCGCCAATAAGCTTCAGCTGCTAAAGGGTCACCATCCATTGGAAATAAAAGAACATTAACAGGTATTGGTGGAAGCTCCCTTAGAGCTTGCTCAAAATACCGAATTCGTTGCTCTGGCTTAACCATCGTCTCCGAAGCAGGGTTGCGTTTTCCTTGCGTAGGCAGTCCGTCAGTTAACAAAAAAATATTGTCAGGACGAGGCTGGAGGTCATTAATCTTTTCAAAAGCATTGATTAAACTAGTCCCGTTTTGTGGAACAGTTGATCTTAATTCTTCAATAGCGTTCTTAATTGTTGTGCCATCGCCAACCTCGAGCCACTCTCCCTGAGAATCTTCAATGGCGCTAACCGCTGACTCATTGAACGTGTAAATTTGAAATTTTGTTCCACCTTGCAATCGCGTGGTCAACCAATCAACACTATTTACAGTTTGTCTCCATTTAGGTGCTTTGACCTTTTGGCTGTCCTCCATGTTTCGATAACGTATAACATTTACATAGGTTCTACCAAGCATACTGGCAGACGCATCAACTAGGAAAAGAACATGCTTACCTCCTAATTTTAATTCTGTAAGGTATTGTCTATTACCCTCTCCCACAAATTCTCTTAAGGATTCTCCAGTGTTTGATGAGTCTAGTGCGGCTTGGGCAGACATTCTTTTATTAGATTGAGTTAACTGCTCTACATCGGCTTGCAAACGTTTAATGTCATCATCTGAAGCCAGAGAATTTGCTTTATAGAATTCAATTTCTTTCAGCAGTTTTTCAATAATCTCTGTTAATTCATCAACACTGCCTTCAATAATTGCATTCTCTTTCTCGGTCTTATCCAGTGCATTTGTAATTCTTACCAGTTGCTTTTGTTCATTAAAGATCCGTTCTTCTAAGAGTCTGCTTTCTGATTGTAGATCTGAACTGGCTTGATCACTTCTGTTTTTTACTTGCGAGTTTATAATCATAAAAAATAAAATCACTGCACCAAAACCGCAAGCAATTACATCAAGGAAAGATAAGTTAAAGACGTTAAATTGCCTTCTAGCCATAGAATATTTAGCTCAGTCTCCCTTCAAATGGGTAATAAGATTCTGATCGCAATAGCTCTCTGTCTCAAAAATTTGACGCTCTTGTAATAACTGCAATTGGTGCACCAGAAACATGATGACAATACTGATCAAAAGTGCAATGAAGGTTGAGTTAAAAGCCACACCTAAGTTCTGTGTTACACCACTGATATCACCATCGACAGCTCTATGCGCTAACGATAGGGCAGCCCCTATACCTCTTACAGTTCCAATAAAACCAATTGAGGGTATTGCCCATGCAATATAACGGATCATTGATAACTCTGACTCTAATCGGTCGGCTTCAGATTCGACCATTGTGTGTGTTGACGTAGAAACATCTTGAACATTTTTTGTAGTGGCAAAACGTTGTAATCCATTCCTAAGAATTCGAGGTAATAAAAGATCTTTTTTAGAATCAGGTAAATTTTCTAACTGCCTAAGAAAATCGTTGGTCTCATTAGGACTGATACTCTGACCTTCTCTTACCGGCACTAGATCTTCTTGGAGGAGCCTTCTCTCATTGATAGAAGATTGAGCCTTTAAGGTCATAATAGCGAATGCCCATAGCATAAGGATAAAACAAGATTCTTGTTCAAAATCCCTAACAATGACATAAAACGATCGTTCAGGAACATAATTAATATCTTGTTCAATCATTGCCTGTTGTTCTTGAATAATTGAAGTTGCCTCTGGCCTGACAATAGAAACATAAAAAGCATGGACCAAAATGATAGACACTATCAATGCAAACCCTTGATATAAAAATTCTTTTGAAAGATTCTGACCGTTCATGTGATCCCCCTCTATTTATATATCCGATGGAAAGCTGACAGCAACATCTGCTGATAGTGACTCTGAAGGAGTAAATTCTTCAAGTGTTTCTTCCTCATAGGCTTCCTGAATTCTTTCTAATTCTTGTTGTAATTCTCTATCAATCTCTTCTTGGCTTTTTGTGACAACTGACTCAATATCAATTGCCTCATCTTCTTGGGAGACAACAAAACTGCTGGTCAAACAACAGCTCACTGCCAGCACCATTAAATATTTCAATATCCCTGTTTGCATAATCTTCAAATTATTCATTATCAGTATACCTTGCTATCCTGAAACCGACATCTAATCTGCCTTGAGTTCCATAATCTCGATAGGCATACCTTAATGCAGTAATAGTTGAATGACGCCAACTGGATCCCCTGATAACTCTGACTGTACCATCATCTGGACCGTATGGGTCCTTATCAAGTTGATCAAGGTCTCGATTAACTACAGCATAATAATCATTGACCCATTCAGAAACATTACCTCCCAGATCATAGAGACCGAGCTTGTTCGGTTCAAATTTAGCCACCGGCGAAGACAGTGGATAACCGTCCCAATAATCTGTTAATACATTGGTCATCAGGCTTTCCGCTGATTCATCAGCAAAATTTCCCGAGTCTTCAATAGGAGGCATGCTTGCACCCCAAGGATACTTTTGTACTCCACCACCACCGTTATACCGTGCCACCCATTCCCATTCAGCTTCTGTCAATAAACGATACCCATTGGTCATGGGTTGGATTAACTGATGTAAACCATCAACTAACCTATAAGCTGGATCCAATGATTCTCTTTTGCTTAACCAATTACAAAATCCAACTGCATCTTCCCATGTGACCATCACTGTTGGATGAAGTCCATTCGACAGCTCTCTATACGTTTCAGCTCCTGAGGTATGCTTTGGTTTAAATTTTCTAAATTCATTGTTCGTTATTTCTCTCGTACCAACATAAAACGGNCTAGTAATTTCAACTAATCTTTCAGTTTCNTTNGACTGTCGTCCTTGGGTTCTTCTTGGGGTTCCGACAATAAACTGTCCGGTAGATATTAACCTCATTTGATGGCCTTGAGAGGTTTTNATTGATTGAGGCATAGCCGCTAAAACTGNCTCTTCNGNNGTTAATAATTTTATTTTCAATGTTTGATCAAAACCAGGAGTNGGCTTTACATTAATATCCTGTGTTAGAAGCCCATCCTTTTTGATAGTCAATATTTGTTCCTTGGCAATCAGGTTCACTTTAAGAGGAATATTGCCTAAACTCTTTTCACCTTGGATAACCTNAGCATCTTGCGTGCCTTGGATTAGAATTGTTCCAAAAATNGGCTGTAGNTCTAAATTTATAACCTCAGAATCTTTTGCCATGGATNGNANTGTNTCAACGGTCTTTAATTCAATGATCTGATCCATNGTTTTGTAACCAGGTTTCGAGACACTAACANTATGAGCAACTAAGGGTTCGAGTTCTATGTCAACAGGTGTCATTCCTCGATACACTGAGTCTATATTTACAGAAGCGCCCTTAGGGTAGGAAACAATACTAAGTTTGCTGTCTAAACGACTCAAGTTAAATGGCTCTAAGACAATATTTTCTCTCGCCTTTACAGCTATCTCGGTTGAAAAATCCTTATAACCATTTTTTTTAATGCCAAGAACATGCTGCCCTTCTATAAGATCAAGGTCCAAAGGGGTCAATCCTACATTTTTACTGTCAATAAATATTTCAGCCCCGCTTGGTTTAGTGTCTATCTGAACATCAGCCCAAGCAGGCTCAAGATCAAAAATAAATTCTTGTTCTTCTCCCATCCCATTGATGACCAATTGCTCCTTAATGGGAAAATACTTTTCAAATCGCAACTCAACATCTCTTGTTCCAGCTGCCAAAATAGCGCCCAAGCCAAGCCAATTTTGTCGACATTCCTCTAAGCTTATCTCTACATCTTCACAAAGAAATGGCGTTGGTCTTTTTCCCTCGAGATACAGCTCATAATCAACATCGGGTCGGGTTGTGAATGTAATAATACCTGGTGTTTTCTTTAATTTGATATCAATAACTTGCGAGGATTCCTCATTGATTTCAATATCCAAACTGCTGGGAAAATAACCTGATCTAGAGTAATCAGCCCTATATTCACCGGGTCTTAGTAAAAATCGTCCACTAATTTTTAAATGTGGGAAAAAACCCCCAGAGACTGAAACCTTAGCGTCAGCTGGCATGGTGTTTATTTCGACAGCTTTAGAGGTAAATAAATAAAATAAAAAGTAACCAACTAAAAATACGAGCCCTATAGCAATTCTCTGAACAGTCTTGTTTTGAAAAATACTCTCACTTTGGCGTTTTTGAAACTGCGTTGGTTGCTCCTCTAAAGAAACATTCTCAATATTAAGCTCTATTTGATTGGTCGATATTTTAAACTGGACTCGCTTATCAGACACAATCAACTCGTCACCATCTTTGATCCAATGATTCCCAGAAAATTCATTGTCATTGATTGTGGTATCAATACCAGAGTTAATCTTTTGCAAGACTAAACGATCATCTATCAAATCAATGATCATAGCTATCCCTAATGAAAGCGAACCAATAACCACAATATCTGAATTCAAATCCGTACCTATTTTAATAGGCAGATCCTCTTGGCTTAATAAGATCTCTTTATCATTTTCTCTAAGGATAAAATTCGTCATATTTTTTCTCTGCAGATTACTGTAAAGCTCTGTTCTGATTGGTTGGGATCAACTTTGAACCTTAAGGTTGTGTCTCTGTAACCTATTCTCATTCCTTTTGCTGTGTATATACCTGGTTTTAATAAGACTGATTGACGTTCAAAAAGTCCAAAATCACCTTTTTTATATATCACTACATTTGTTTTTTGATCGGAAATTAAAGTAACTTGGAGAGGTATAGAAGCGACCTTTAATACTTGTTGCATTTTGCTAACTTGCTCAATCAGCTCTGGACCCTTATTAAGAATTGCCTCAGCTTGGTTGAGCGTTTCTTGTGCTTGGGAAAATAATTTATCATCATTCAGTTGCTCTGCTTTGGCAATAAATGAAATCATTTGGTTTATTAGCTTGATCCTCTGCCTAACTCTTAAAAGACTGTCTTTAACTTCCTGAATATTAGGGTCTAAAGATAGTATAGTTTCATAATAAGACTCAGCGTTATCCCACTCTTCATTAACTTCAGCAATTAGTGCTTTGTATTTCAGCGACTTCGTCAATACAATTCTTCTTTGGATTTCTAATTCCTCAATTGCTTGTTGACCCTCTTTAGAGTCAGGAACAATAGATAAACTTTTTCTAAAAGAAACCTCAGCTTCTTNAAATTTTTGTTCTTTCATCAATGCATANCCCTCAGACAAAGACANCTGNAATTGCTCNTCATCATTAGACANAATAGATGNAGTCAATCCTTCCAAAGCTGNCTTCCAATTAGAATCAATAGCCAATGCTGCTTGAAAAGCTTCGATGGACTCAATCCATTCTCTTTCTTCAGCTAAACGTTTACCTTGATTNGAAAGTGCTATAACTTTGTCAAGCTTCAAAGCACGATCAAGTCCTGCTTTGGCCAACTGATTAGACCCATCNATTGCTAGAGCTGTTTCAAAATTTGATATNGCTAGTGGTTTATTTTCTTGCAGAATGGCCGCTTGCCCTTGGCTAAGAGATTGTTGCAAGATCGATGGAACAGCAACCTCAAGATCTATAAGTANTTGCATAGCAGTACGATAACTTGCTGCAGCCATATCATAACTCCTGTTCAAGTAAGCTGTGTCACCTTCATCTTGTATCGTATTAATTTTTTTCCATTCTGATTGGGCCCAAATTTGGACACCGCTTAATTCTAATTCATCAATTTTAGCGAGTAATTCAGATAATAAAGCCTGTGCGATAGGTTTTTGAGCTAAAACAGCNTCATCTAGTTGCATTTGCTCTACTCTGGTTTCATCCAAGTTTTGATTGGTAGTTGATGCCTCATCTTCATTAACCATTCTAGGCAAGAGAAACACCACAAGAATTAAAATCAATGCCATGCTTCCTAACAAGGCATAAGCAATTATTGGTCGAACTGTTTGTTNTTGACGACGATCTAATCTTTGCTGGTAGACCGTTTTATTCTCAGCCTCCTCTGCATTATCATCATTTGATTGAATAGACTCTGATTCTTCAGACATAATCTCTTTCATATAGGTTTATTGAACTGATGGAGTAGAAATTAGAAAGCCAGTTTCATCNGTATAAATCTGTTTGAGCAATTTCCTCCACTCTAAGAATTTTTCTTGGGCTGATCCAGTTAATCNAATAGTTTGCCCTTCCANNTCAATAATTAATGGNTCAGCTTNNGNGTCAAAGNCTGTGCCTAATTCTTTCATAGATTCNTTATATATTTTTGCTTCTGAGGNTTTACNNAAGCCNCTCTTCATTGCTTCCATTCCACCATAAATAGCCATTTGCTGCATTGNNNTACTGGCCTGACTNTCACCNTCAGAAACNATTGCNCCTATTAAGGCNGCTGCTCCAAGNATTTNCCTTGTNCGNGCTGATTTTTTNAATNCTNCATAAGTGATCATGTCTTCTCTAGACAGCTTTCTCCAATNCTCATAAGGCTGAGAAATATTCTCATATAATTGNGCNTAGTATTCATTAAGNGTGTCNANAAGGAGAAACTCTCTNTCCTGAATATTATAAACTCGTTGCATAATNCTATCTTCANNATCNGGAAGACGNNNAGCNTCATAGATGTTTTTTTTGTTNTTGNTTAAATAGTCCTTATACACNNCAGGAATAAGTTCAGCNGCNAATCGTATGTCACCAATTTCATTAATNCTTTGAAGTTNTTGTTGNTTNAGATCTTGCTTAATCTNAACTAAATCATTAGCAATTTTNTTNTATANATTCTGATACGGGTCTTGAGTCAAATCTCGTCTCTTGCTATANGAACTCTGGGCTATNGTTGAAGAATAAACCTTATTAACCCATTCTTTACCNGTGATATCCCANNCACCAATTCTGATAGAAACATCTAATCCATTTGAAACTTCAATACGACCAGAAATAATNAGATCGATTGCTTCAGATTTNTCAGGTAANACCCAAACCCCTCCCCANAAACCANTATCTTGTAGNGTTTTTTTAAGNTGATAAGGGATATATCTGGCTTCAGCCTTTCTAATTTCAGGAAAAATNAGTTCTTTGTCTTCATCAGGTATATTAGGATCAAACAANAAGATACCAATATCAAGAAGCTCCTCCTCAGGAATTTCTATCTGNGCNCTCTCTANTGAGATCTTTTCATATTGNATGGTTTTAGCATNTAGCANNCCACTAACNAAACACACTNCNANGGAACAAATNATTTGAATTCTTTTTGANTGNGTTNTCATTTTTTGATGCCCATGTGTTTTCTGTATTCATCCCAAAGAGCTGCTCTTATCATTGGGTCCTCTTCCTGAATAGCTGCTTCCCTAATTTGTCTAGCAATAACATCTTCGCCAGTTCCATCCATTGGAATATCATCAGGGATTCTTTCTTTTATTTTTTCTTGGTCGCCCGTTGTGTTCTCTGATGCCTTATCCAACTCAGTCTCTGAACTGTCTTCATCCTGGGTTTGCCCTGCTGTTGTTGAAGTTGATGAAGTACCTGCTTCTGATGAGTCGATATCCAACGGTCCATCTAGGCCACCTTGCTGAATAGCGGCGGCATCTGCGCTTTCTTGTGAAGTCATACCGCCAAGAGTTTGATTTGCAGCAGCAATAATGACACGTTCACCAGCTATTTCATTATCAAAATCACCTAATGATTCATCAAAAATAGAAGAAGCTGACTGCCCGGACCCTATCTCAGATGACATTGCACCAGATCCTGATTGACTATCTGAACTCTGATTGGGTGAGGCATTGCCTACGGCATCACTATTATTCCCAGAAGAAGTATCAGAACCCTGATTACCACCCGAAGATTCTGCTCCAGATGTTGATGAGGAGGAACTGGATTGTGAGCCGGATTGTGATGATTGTGAACCACTCGGTAAAGACGGTGACGGCATAGAGATCCCACCACTAGTAGGAGAAGATGGTGCGCCAGAAGTTGATGGCGTCGATGGAGATGGCATTCCACTTGCAGAACTGGGGGATGACGGACTCGATGGCCCACCACTCATTTGCTGGACTGCACACCCATTAATTGTGATTAAAACTAGTATTAATACAAAATTTTTCATTGCTGACTTCTCTTTCTCTTATCGCCAGCTTAGCAGAACTAAACTGATTATATCATCAAAATAAGTAGTTAAGAAAATCTCAAAAAAATAATAACTTCTCGAAAGATATATTCTTATTTTGATAGGATTTGGTTTCAATAAAATTTT
>NZUR01000041.1 GCA_002698045.1 Thiotrichales bacterium
AGAAGCAAGTGATTTTGCAGCTGACTTCATTGAGAAGTTAATTATTGAAAAAGAAAACGCAGTACTTGGTCTGGCAACTGGCAGCTCTGTTCTTTTAACTTATGGGGCTTTAATTAAAAAGTATCAATCTGGGGAGATGAGCTTTAAAAATATTACAACTTTTAATTTAGATGAGTACATAGGCTTGAAGCCAGACCATATTCAAAGCTATCGTCATTACATGAATCGGAAACTCTTTAATCACATTGATATCGATNNTAAAAANNNNTATATNCCTGAATGNTTTAANNAGGATTATGANTTGAGCTGTGAAAATTATGAATCTNAAATAAGACANNATGGCGGAATAGANCTTCAATTATTAGGTATAGGGACCAATGGNCATATTGGCTTTAATGAACCAACATCAAGNCTTANCTCAAGGACACGAGTAAAGACGCTCACTCAAAACACAATCACAAACAATTCACGCTTTTTTGAAAATAATGAAGTGCANCCNTNTATTGCAATTACTATGGGAATTGGAACAATAATGGAAGCTCAAAATATTATTCTCATTGGCNTTGGTAAACATAAAAGTAAGGCAGTTGCTGATCTAGTTGAAGGGCCAGTNTCTTCATTCTGTCCTGGCAGNGTTCTTCAAAATCATAGAAATGCAGTNGTCGTTTTAGATAATCTTGCCGCATCAAATCTTAAGTTGTATGATTACTATATTCATACAGAAAAAATGTACCTTNAATATATGTGTTAAGTGTTAACATTATCTAAATAAGTTAGTCTAGATTTACATAAAGGATNTATTAAGATGAGTTTAATTTTCAAACAACTATTTGAAAATGAAAGTTGCACTTACACCTACATTTTGGCTGAAAGTGAAACAAGAGAAGCAGTAATTATAGATGCTGTAGACATTATGATTGAGCGTGACACTTCCTTACTTAAAGAACTAAACCTTGACTTAAAATTTATCATTGAAACCCACATCCATGCTGACCATATAACCAGCGCTTGTCCTCTTAAAAAACACTACCCGAAAGCTAAAATTGTGATGGGCATGGAAAATNTTGATGCAGAGGCCTGCTCTGACATTATGGTTAATGAGGGTCATGTTTTACCTATTGGTAATTATGAAATTAAAGCAATTGAAACACCTGGACATACCTTAGGCTGCATGTCATACCTGATAGATAATAAATTATTTACTGGTGATTCCTTATTTATTAGAAGTACTGGTCGGTGTGATTTTCAGGGTGGCTCTGCCGAATCTCTTTATAAATCTATTCATAAGCTATTTAAATTGCCAGATTCTACTGAAGTTTATCCTGCTCATGATTACAATGGCTTCTCAGTAAGCACAATTGGTGAAGAAAAGAAATTTAACTCGATGATTAAAGAAACATTTGACCAAAAAACTTTTATTAAAAACGTAAACAGTTTAAATCTAGATCTTCCAAAAAAAATAAAAGCCTCTATCCCCGCTAACCAGAGTTGTGGATTAATCCNAGNACNAATTTCTAGCTAAAATACATATCTTATATAAGTATCGATTTAAGAAATCAAGGCATGCGGTTATCCCCACACATCTATAATAATGAAACGGATATAGACCACCTCTTAAGCGTTATAAAAAAAGCAAAATTTTAAATTGTTTTCTTGTAAAACTAATTAATCATAATTAAATTAAAAAAAATATGGACATAACAACCCCTGCNATTCTTTTTCCAGCAATATCTTTACTTTTTGTAGGCTACACACATCGACTTCACTCACTAAGTGTTCTTATTAGGGCAATGACAACTGAAGGCAGTCATGAGTCTAAGACCAAGCACACAGAAGAGCAGCTGAATATATTAAAAAAACGTGTTAATTATATTAAAGGGATGCAAGTCTTTGGCATACTCAGTTTTATTTTTAACCTGATTACCATTATCTGTCTTTACATAAAATATGATTATCTTGCCAACTATATTTTTGGCTTTGGACTTATTATGCTATCTGCTTCGTTATTATTTGCATTACTCGAAACATTAATATCTACTCAAGCACTTGACATACACCTTCAAAATTATAAGAGCTAAATTTAAATATAAAAACAATAACACCTTTATGGTCCTCTTTACACATCGAAACCAGCTTGCTTCCTAAAAGATTCTGATAGTTAAATTTAAACTTCTCTTATTTACTCTATTTTTTCACTAATTTTACTAAGGATAGCTTTCTTATAAGGCACCTCTAACTCCTGTGATGCCCAAGCAGCAAAGCCTAAATCAACTTGCTGNTCCCATGTCTCAATAGGGTTTTTAAAGATTGTAACAGAGGTTTCTGTGGGAGCGGATAAAAATAATGCCATCTCTTCAGCTTCTTCAGTTTGATTCTCTGGTGAGACATACTCGCTGATATCAATAAATTTAGCAATGTCAGTCATCCAGTAAATACAGTCTCGGTATTCTTTAGCAAGATTAGTTCCTTTTATATATTCTTGAGATAGCTTAGTTATCGCTTCAGTTTGTGCCGCAGTGATTTGTCCATTAGTCATCTCAATGTCAGTTCCATCGATCATGTGATAGGCGTAAAGTCTATTCATAAGCGCCTCTCCTGCAGTGAGGCCTGACATTTCTGGCCTNGAAATCTCTATATAAATAAGCGCTGAACATCTAATAGCGCTATTGGCAACATCTTTGTTTGCATAAGATGAGCTAATAAATCCAAAAGAGAATAATATGACTAAAAGTGTGTTTTTCATAAATAGTGTCTCATATAGTTTATTAAGATTTAGTTAGAGNNNTAATTTTTTCATAAAGCTCTNTTGAAATAGTTATTTTNTNTGATTTTTCACGCANCTTTCTTTTCTCNAGGCGCTTGTNGCCTGGNAGTCTTGTTGATGGCTGCTCAAGAATTGAACTAATAATAGTTTCAATTCGTTCAGNAAAACCATCTCCTGAAAAAAAGCTAGGATCAATTGCAATAATTAACTGTCCAACACCTGGTGAACCACCTTCGGCATCAAGGAATGAACTCGCCTCAAAGCCAAATTTAGAACCGGTAAGTCCTGCCGCAAGTATCTCTACCATTAATGCAAGAGCGCTCCCCTTAGCATCACCAATAGGAAGCATTGCACCTGCGAGAGCCTTTTTTGGATCAGTCGTTGGCTTACCTTCATTATCTATAGCCCAGTCTTCAGGTATTTTTTCGTTTTGCTGGTTTGCAAGCATCACTTTACCTCGCGCCACTTTACTAAGACTCATATCAATCACCATTGGTGCGTCGTCAACTCTTGGCGCAGAAAATGCAATTGGGTTTGTTCCAAATAAAGCCTGTGTTCCGCCCCAAGGCGGAATCGCTTTAGGTGTATTTCCAAACATTAAGCCGATAAGCCCATTCTCCGCTAAACGCTCAACATGTCGCCCAGCCTGTCCGAAATGATGAGAGCGAGAAATGCTAACAGCTGCAATACCGAAACTCTTACAAGTTTTAGTTATCTCATTAAGAGCTAAAGAGATTGCAGGAAAAGCAAACCCATGACCTGCATCAATTCTAATAACGCTGCCCTTGCTGCTAATAATTTTCGGACTTACACTACCATTAACCTTGCCTGAAGATAACTGCTCTACATAAGAAGGGATTCTTGAAAGACCATGACCAGATTGACCATCAAATTCTGCACTAATTAATGCATCAGATACCTCTTTAGCATTATCCTTTAATGTTTCATGGTTTAATAAAGCATTAAATGCCAAGTTCCATGCTTCCTTTTCACTAAGCTGCAATGTTTTTATCATTAAAAGTCCCTATAAATTTACAAATTAAATTATAGTTATACAGAAATAGTTATAGGGTTTTTATTTAGCATGATTAATTTTTCTTTAAAAACTAAAATTCGTTTTTATTTAAGTCTCTTTTGGATATTTTTTTCATTCTTTATTGCCACCACTTATTCCAAACTAAATGGTGAAATAATTGTAAGTTGGTTTGACCTTTATAATGTTTATTGGCATATATTTTATTTAGTTAGTACTCCTGTTTGGGTATATTGGATAGTAATACTTCCCTATAAATGGATTAAGAAAATCATCTCAAGTAAGTAGAAACAATTGTACAAAATTTACAATGAGTTATATAATCAAAACAACACTTAGCTAGATTTTATTTTAAAAAAAGGAGAAACTTAATGGCAAGCTTAGCAAAAAAATCTTTTGACAATCCCGATGATTTGATATCACCCGATAAAACTCGTGCAGAAGTTCTTGAATTTGGAACAGTAAAAGCAGTCAGAGTAACAGTGCAACCTGGATGGATGTGGTCAGAATGCATCAAACCTCATGTTGGTGGTGAAAGCTGCCAAGCAGGTCATTTAGGTGCTTGCGTACAAGGGAGTATGCGTGTTACACATGATGATGGTACAGAGATGATTGTCAATGCAGGAGACGCCTACTCTATTTCTCCTGGTCATGATGGTGAGGTAATAAGTGATGAACCTTTTATTGGCTATGAGTTTAATAATCAAGGCAAATCTTTTGCAGTATGGGATAACAACTAAAAACTAGGCAATAATAATAAAAATAAAGCCCTATTCATTAGGGCTTTATTTTTTCTAAGCATCTAGTTAGCTTTCAGATTATGGTGCAACCTCTTTATATACTGTCAGGTACGTCAAAGGTATACTCATCAGATGAAGTTTTTCCATGAGCATAAGTTTTTATTTTCCATTCTCTAACACGAGGTGTTTTACTTACCTCCTGATATAGTTTTTTTAGTCTCTCGAAAGGATTAAGAATTTCTGGAGGAATATCATCGAGAACCCCTGAAGCAAACCAACCTAAAAGACCCCAAACAGCAATGTCAGCAATAGACATCTTATCCCCAACAAACCAATGTGAATTATTAGCACTCAAAATGTCCTCTAAATAACCAAAATATTTTGGTAAATCGTGATTAGTTAACTCAGCCCGCATTTCTTTCTTTTTAGCTTGATCATTTTCTCGCATTGAAGGATTTAAAAGCTCATTTATGTCGGTTACAGTATCAATGATTTGATCTACTTCACCAGCCTCAATCATATCTTCAGGATACATACCACTTAGCTTACCACATATTCTAGCAATACCGCCCGTCTGAGCTATGCTTTGGCCATTTATAACTAGCACAGGTAATTGCCGGAAAGGAATTAATGTACCATCTTTCAATCTCCCATTCTCTTGAAGGTAGCTAAACTCCTCACTATTAATCCTAAAATCATCAAACTTTATATCTGCAATAAACAAAGTTATTCTTGCTACTTCAGCACGCCAAAAAGGCAAATCCAAATATATAATTTTTAAATCCATTAATCTTACTCCCGATTATTTATCTATCTTCGTTATTAAGTATTCCATAGTCCAAGCTTAGTCATACTAAGATTTCATATCAATTTTAATCAAGTATAAATATACATAGAATGGCATTCTAAATTGAAATATAATCTTAGCATGAAAATGAAAACTATAATAATTTCAAAAAATGGTGGCCCCGAAGTTTTAGAGCTTAAAGAGTCTAATATAGGAAAGCCTAGTCAAGATGAAGTCTTGATTGAGCATGTAGCAATCGGATTAAACTTTATTGATGTTTATCACCGTTCTGGTCTTTACCCTGTTCAACTTCCTTCAGGAATTGGCGCGGAGGGGTCAGGAATTATTAAAGACCTTGGAAGTAATGTTAAGGACTTTAAAGTTGGAGATAGAATATCTTATTCTGGCCAGCCACTTGGTGCTTATTCATCTCATAGAATTTTTCCTACAAAAGATCTTGTTAAAGTGCCTGAAAATATTGATTTAGAGGTTGCTGCTACTCTAATGATAAAGGGATTAACTTCTTTTTACTTACTCCACAAAACTTACCCTGTATCTTCTGGTGAAACTATATTGTTTCATGCAGCTGCTGGTGCCCTTGGTCAAATATTCTGCCAGTGGGCAAAAAGTTTAGGGTGTATTGTAATTGGCACAGTTGGTTCTGATAAAAAAATTGATTTAGCAAAAAAAAATGGATGCGATTATGTAATCAACTATTCAAAAGAAAACTTTCCAGAAAAAGTGTTGGAATTAACAAATGGTATTGGCGTGCCTGTTGTATATGATGGTGTTGGAAAAGACACTTTAGAAGGATCTTTAGAATGTTTAAAAATTAGAGGCATGATGGTTTCATTTGGAAATGCCTCGGGGCCACTGTCTGATATTAATGTTCAAAAATTGATTCAACCAAAAGGCTTATA
This sequence comes from Thiotrichales bacterium, assembly GCA_002698045.1. GTDB lineage: Bacteria > Pseudomonadota > Gammaproteobacteria > PS1 > Pseudothioglobaceae > Pseudothioglobus. The sequence goes on from NZUR01000041.1 coordinate 6,245, forward strand.
CCTTACAAGGCCTTCAGGGGCACAATATTTCAGAACAAGAAAAGAACTAGATGAGGGTGCTAAATTATTATTTGAAAAAGTTGGAAATGGAGAAATAAAAATAGAAATATTTAAAAAGTATAAATTAGATGAAGTGGTCCAGGCTCATACTGATCTTGAGAATCGAAAAATTACTGGTCCATCTGTAATTATTCCAAATTAGTCTAATAACTTAATAACACCTCTACAAAAGTCCTAGAAAAATATTTCAGGATTATCTAACTGTATTGCATAATTTTTGCTGACACATAAGGGTGAGTTTAGGTAATATTAGTTTTATAAAACAATCTAAGAAATATAATGACTAAGAAACGCATACTATCTATTGACGGGGGTGGCATTAAAGGTGTTGTTCCTGCTGTAGTTTTATTCCATCTGGAAAAGCATCTTAAGCGACTCAGTAATAATCCCAATTCAAGAATTCATGACTATTTTGATTTATTTGCAGGTGCTAGTACAGGCGCCATAATCATTGCTGGCTTACTTACGCCTGACAGCCATAACCAACCAAAATATACTACTAAAGAAATTATCGACCTTTACATTGAAAATGGCCATATTATTTTCAATGCTTCTTTGCTACAGGAAATAAAATCTGTCTCTGGATTAGTGAACGTTAAATACGACCCCGAAGGGTTAGAGTCTGTCTTCAATAAGTACTTTGGTAAAACTCAGTTAAAAGATTTATTAAAGCCAACACTTATCCCAGTCTACGAACTATCAAGAGGGAAGAATTATTTTTTTCGCCAGCAAAAAGCACAAACAAGTTTACGGCACAATTATTACGTAAGGGATTTACTTAGGAGTGCTACCTCTGCAATAACTTACTTTCCACCTTCTCAAATTTCTACAGTTGATCATAAAGAGCATCGATGTTTTATAGATGGAGGAGTTTTTGCAAACAATCCATCTCTTTCTGCCTACGCTGAGTTTCGCTATCACAATCCAGAGTTACATGCAAAAGACACTATGATGCTTTCACTTGGGACTGGAAGGCAAAGTACTCATCTTGATTGTGAAATAACCGCAAGTTGGGGTGCTGCAGAGTGGCTTTATCAGGGAGGCTTTATGACCTCTAATGCAATATCTTCTGTTTCTGATTATCAACTCAATGCGGTTTATGATAGTGCATCAAATTACCTTCGACTAGATACGTCATTTGATGACAGTCATTCTAGCAGCATGGACAATACTAAGAAGGAATATCTAGACTATCTCATATCTTTGGGTGAGAGTATAGCGAATGAAAGGAAAACAGATATAGAGAATTTTGCACAAAAATTAATTGAAAACTCGAATTAATTTGTGAAGAAATCTATGGCTGATTAAAAACCTTAAATTCTTTTATGGTTTAATTTAAACTACAAAATAATTGTATAATTTAACTATAAATATACATAATTATTTATTCTATTTTTAAACTAAGGGGTATCCAATGTCAGTAGCAAGAATTACAACAGTAACTTTTGATTCAGAAGAAGCGGCAGATATTGCTGCTGCATCATATGTTCCAAATGCACCAAGTGACTTTCCAGAAGCAGAGCAATTGATAGCAATTAAGGTTGATGGTAACATAAACATAGCAGTAACTTTATATGAGAATAATGAAGCAATGGAAAGAGCAACAGCTGCAAAAAATAAAGTAATAGACTCTACTCAAGGGATTGTCTCTATAGATACTAAAGTTGGTTCTGTAATATTAAACCATAACAATTAACTAAAGCATGAGACTACTAAGCGAACATTTCGCTTCATGTACGAAGACACCAAAATATAAGGCCCTAATATAGGGCCTTATATTTGTCTGTATCTTTGATCTTACTTAAGCGTCAGCGCGAGATTTCCAGAAAAATAAAATAGCAAGAACCACATCAGGCCCTATATTGCCAACTAAATTTGCAGTATCTGATGGAAAAGCGCCAGAAGTCATTTGAAAGATAGTCAAGACTATCCAGGCGACATGAACAATAGCAAAAAACATACCCACAGTTTTTATATTATCTGCTGCCCAATTTGGCATCTGCCAGCTAATATAAGACATAGCCAAAACCATTAACGACATGCCTTGCATAATACTCTCTGCAACAGCGTTTTCCACAACATCTGGCATAAAGCTGGACATCATTGCGCCAGGAGCTAGTAACATACCAAAACCAAAAATCGCGAACATTACAGCTTGAATTCTAAACACTAAAGATAAAGTCATTGTTTTCTCCAATAATTAAAAAGATTAATCATAAAAGTCTAAATTAATAGACACTTTAATTATAGTTTATGCAAAACTGTTTAGTATTCAATTTGCCCCATAAATATTTATAGTTCAAAAAAAATTACTTGATTTAAGAGGGTGGTAATATATGACTTTTACATTTAAATAATATCTCTAAAAGCCCAATTTTTCCTTAACAAAGCGATTACGAAAAACACCATTTGGATCATATCTAGAACAGACATCACAAAATCTGTCCATCTTTGGATAAAGTTGATTTAATTGTTCACTGTTTTG
>NZUR01000042.1 GCA_002698045.1 Thiotrichales bacterium
AGCGCGATGACGATTGTCTTAGCTGAATCAGACATTGGTTCCACAAGGGGGCATTTCGAGAAAAATTCATCATTTCGGAGCACGAATTGAACCACAATGGTTCGGTCGAGGGCAAATCAAATGATTTTAGCTAAAGTCACGTAACAAAAAGTTTACATCTACGACACACCTGAGAAACATCACCTGGCAATAATAGACTCCCTAGAGCATTTTCGAGCACGGGGGCTACGTGATTCCTTGTTCCCTGTGTTTGTTTTTTAGCCGGGAGCTATTTTCTTTGCCTATTAGATTGCCTTGGTCGGGCAGTCCCTCTGATATACCCACTACTCTAAACCGGCCGGAACCCTCCGGCGGAACAAACGCGCTTCAGGACGACGCCGATCCCGAGCCGCTTCTGGCCTTGCGTGGCATCACGAAGAGGTTCGGANACCTGGTCGCCAACGACAGCATAGACCTGGATATTTACGGCGGAGAGGTCCACGCGGTTTTGGGTGAAAATGGCGCCGGCAAAAGCACCTTGATGAAGATAATCTACGGTGTTTACCAGCCTGACGGCGGAGCNATACAGTTCAAAGGNGCAGACATCAACATCGGGTCCCCGCGTGACAGCAGGGCCTTGGGAATCGGCATGGTGTTCCAGAATTTCGCCCTTATNCCAGCTCTAACCGTGACCGAGAACGTTGCTCTCTTTCTTCCCGGNCAGNGGATGATTCTAAGCCGNCGTGNATTGGTCCGGCAGATAGAAGAAATTTCNGNGAGATACAACTTGCATGTGAGTCCGTCAGCCCGCATCAGCGACCTCACGATGGGAGAGCGTCAAAAGGTTGAGCTGATCAAGCTCATCATGGCTCATGCCCAAGTATTGATATTGGATGAGCCCACAAGTGTTCTCGCTCCCCATGAAGTAGATGGTCTATTCGAAGTCTTCAATGAGCTCCGACGTGACGGCTATGCNATCGTGTTCATCACTCACAAGATCCCAGAAGTGCTGTCGTCCGCCGACCGGATTACCGTACTCAGACACGGGGCGGTGGTGACCAACAGGTCTAGCGAAGGNGTCACCGGCGATGACCTNGTTTCTTTGATGATGGGCATCGATGTTGGAGAGNTGGCCCCGAGAGCCCNNATACAAAGTCNCATCGAGTACGACTCCAGAAAACTCGCCTATCAAAGAGATGTAAGCCACTTGGGCGGAACGGCAGCCATAGAATTCAAAGAGGTTTGGACCACTCAGTCCCATGACCCCAGAGGCCTGCATGGGGTGAGTTTCAGCGTGATGCCGGGGCAGATGTTGGGCGTGGCAGGTATATCAGGCAACGGTCAGCAAGAATTAGGCGAAGCTCTGNTAGGAATAATTAGAAGCACANGTGGGACCATCTCTCTGTTGGGAGAAGACGTGAAAGGCTGGTCGGTAGCCAAGACCCTCGATGCCGGGGTCAGCTACATNACNGAGGATCCTATAGCTATGGCCATGGTGGGGGATATGAGGGTGGACGAGAACCTGGCNCTGGGTGAACTGGCCAATTACAGCAACGGGGGCATCTGGCTGGATATTGCGTCCATACGCGAGAAGATTGCCGCTGCACTGAGCAAATTCCCTCTGCAGTTGGCTGGTCATGAGATGCGGGTAGACAAACTGTCGGGCGGAAATGTCCAAAAGGTAAGCCTCGCCCGNGAAATGGAACTAACCCGCCAGTCAGCGACTGCTCCCAAAGTACTGATGGCTTATTACCCCACCCGNGGATTNGACGTGGTAACCGCTGAATCCACCCGNCGGTTGATGATGGATTACCGGGACCGGGGCGGCGCCATCGTTCTCATATCGGAAGACCTGGACGAATTGTTGGCGCTCAGCGATCACATGGTGGTGATGTTCCAGGGACGCATCGTAGGTGAATTCCCAACCGAATCTGCTTCGATCCAAGAGATCGGCATGCTCATGACCGGGCAGAACGAATAGCCCNTGCAAAGCCCGATATCGCTACAACAGGCACAGGGAATTGCCTTCACGTTAACCGACCGTCCNATCGTTCGGNCCCTTCTCGCCATCGTTTTNGCGTTCGTGGTCTTCGCNATATTCATCGCTNTCATCGGTCGTGACCCGGTGGAGATCTACGGCAAGATGTTTGAGGGGACCCTTGGAAGCAAGGTGGGCCTCAGTGAAGTCGGTGTGAGAATGATTCCCTTCGTTCTCACCGCTCTGGCGGCTTCGATTCCGGCGCGGGTCGGCCTGATAAATGTCGGCGGCGAAGGCCAGCTATACATCGGGGCTTGGGCTGCCACTGGAGTGGCCCTGTATGTTGATCTCCCGACANTTTGGTTGATGTTGCCCGCCATGGCCGCCGCCGGATTTGTGGGTGGAGCAATCTGGGGCGGTATCGCNATATTCCTGCGACATTGGCGNAACGTCAACGAAGTTATCTCGACCCTTCTGTCGAACTATGTAGCGATCCTTTTCGTCAACGTATTCGTTTTCGGGGCCTGGAAGAACCCAACCGGGTTCGGGTACCCCTACACTTCGAACTTCGAAGTCGCGTCGATCNTGCCAAACATTGCCGACACGCGTTTGCACTACGGGTTGGTCCTGCCGGTTATTGGGATCATTGCCACTTATCTGTTCCTNAGCCGGACCAGATGGGGAGCTAACATGCGCGCCGTTGGAGGCAACNCTGACGCGGCACGCCGGCGCGGCATACCGGTGCTTCGCTACATCATCATCGCCATGTTGGTCGGCGGAGGTCTGGCTGGCCTTGCCGGCATGAGTGAGGTGTCGGGCATCCAGCACCACCTNAGACCCGGAATATCCAACAACCTNGGGTTCATGGGATTTCTGGCCAGTTGGATGGCCAACCATAACCCCATTGCCATCATCGGCACNTGCTTCTTGATCGCCGCGATCGTAGTCGGTGGCGACGTTCTCCAATTCAGCGGGAATCTGCCCTCCGCGGCCATGTTGATCTTGATCGGGCTTGTGCTGTTCTCNGTNCTAGGGTTCCGGCGGATGGAGCGGAAAGCGGAATGAGCGATGTCTGGCTGGTACTTGGTGGCACTTTGACCGGGGCAGTTGGTCCCGGTATCTCGGTGTTGTACGCAACCTACGGAGAACTGATCACTGAGAGGGCCGGAAGAATCAACCTGGGGACCGAAGGCTCTATGTTGATGGGGGCCTGCTTCGGGTTCATCATCACCGTGGAAGCAAGCTCCATTGCGGTTGGCGTCTTAGTGGCCATGCTCGCTGGTGCCGGTTTGAGCCTGGTCTTGGCCTATCTCGTTATATACCGCGACACCAACCAACTCGCAACGGGGTTTGCCCTGACTCTCTTCGGGGCCGGGATCACCGCCTACGCCGGCAGAGGATACGTAGACAGCACCATCGGAGGGCTGAACCCCATATCCATCCCATTGCTGTCTGAGATACCAAAGCTTGGCCAGGCCCTATTTCAACAGGACATCTTGGCCTATATCGCATATGTGCTCGGACCGCTACTTTTCCTGGGCCTGCACTACACGCGAACCGGGCTGAGCCTCAAGGCGGTGGGAGAGAGCGTCGACGTCGCTTTTGCAGCGGGCCGAAACCCCCGCGTGATACAGATCGCAGCCATCGCCGCGGGCGGCGCCCTGGCGGGATTGGGTGGCGCTCAGTTATCCCTGGGCCTCACCCACACATGGTCGGAGGGAATGACCGTGGGCCGCGGCTTTGTCGCCGTGGGGCTGGTGATTTTTGCCATGTGGTCGCCGCTGAGGGCAATGGTGGGCGCATTCTTGTTTGGCGGTGCGATCGGCCTTCAATTACAGCTTCAAACCGTGGGAGCGCCGATATCGCCATTCATCCTGGATATGCTCCCCTACCTGATAATCCTATTCGTAATGGCCCTCTGGAGCCGTGCGTCGGCCCGTGCCATGCCAGAAGGCCTAAAGGGGGTCTTGAAGGCAACAACTTGACCGCGTTGCCATCGATCAAATATTCGGGGAACAACATGACAATCAAACCGATATTCGAGTCATGTTCGGAATAAAGCAGGCCTGATTGAGCATCTTGAATGTTTCAGGCCACACAAAAGGGATCATAAATTTCAGGAGGAACAGGTTTGTATAACCGGATCAGGAATCTATCCATGTTCAGGCAGCCCCATAGGATATTGATTGGGGCATTCATGCTGATGGCCATCGTGGCCCTGGCGGCTTGTGGGAGCGACGATCCAACCGCTGCCCCACAGCCCACCACCGCTCCGCAACCCACGGCAAGTTCCAGCGGCGGATCATCGGCGCCAACGACCGTCACGGCAACGAATCCTTCAACGGCTGACCTGCACGGAGGCTCAACTGAGGTATTCCTAAAGGGGTTCGCGGACGCCGTTGCCGGCAGTGAATTCCGTTCGACCTCTGAGTTCGCCGCTGCTGCCAAACCCTTGCCCGCCGGCGAAAAACTGAAGGTTGGGTTCATCTTTGTCGGTTCCCAGAAGGACCTGGGCTACAATCAGGCTGCGGCAGAGGGCAGCCAATATCTGGAGAAGGCCTTCGATGATATCGAGGTGCTGCGATCGGAGAACATCCCGGAGACCGCTGATGTTCAAGCGGTTGAAGAACAGATGATTCGTGACGGCGCAAAGATCATCTTCGCAACCAGCTATGGGTACTCCGGCCCCACCAAAGAGATCATCGAAAAGCACCCCGACGTGATGTTCCTCCACATGGGCGACGTCGAGGCCTTCGAGAATTACGCCTCATTCTTTGGTAATATCTGGCAATTGGAGTACGCTGCGGGTCAGGTCGCCGGCGCCACCTCAGAGACTGGCAAACTGGGGTTCATCGCGGCGTTCCCGATTCCGCAGACCCTGCTGAACGTGAATGCGTTCCATCTAGGAGCCCAGTCGGTCAATCCTGATGTTGAGACAACTTTCGTGTTGACCAGCAGTTGGTGCGACCCGGCCAAACAGGCGACCGCAGTACAGGCCATGGTTGACGCCGGTGTGGACGTTCTCACCCAGCACCAAGACTGCACAAAGACCATCGTAGAAGCGGCGGAAAGAGCGGGGATCTTCGTGTCTGGTTACCACCAAGACGCTAGCCCTGCCGCTCCCAACGCTTGGCTGACCGGCGCCGCATGGAACTGGGGCCCGGTCTACTCTGAGATCGTCGCTGAGATCAGGAAAGGGACCTACAAGAGCTCGGTCATGTTCCAGGGACTGGACGCTGGCTGGGTCCAACTATCCCCCTTCGGCGACTTCCTTCCCGACGACGTGAAACAGAGAGCTCTGGATACGGTGGAGAAGTTGAGGACTGGTTCGTTCCAGCCCTTCACCGGCCCCATTACCGACCAAGACGGCGTGGTACAGATCGCCGCTGGAGTGGTCCCGACTGATGCTGACCTGCAAAGCACAGGCTACCTGCTGCAAGGCATCACTGGTAGGACTAACTAGCGCTTCTGGCATAATCAAGGTATCAAAGTTGATTGTTGGGACAAGCCCGGTACTTCCGGGCTTGTCCCACTTTCTGAGGAGTAAATCGTGTCTAAGACTGTTTCCGCCGACCCCTACGAGTGGCCATATGACGGCGACATCGATCCGAGCCGTACTGCCCTGCTCCTCATAGATTGGCAGCATGATTTCTGCGGGCCTGGTGGCTATGTGGATACCATGGGCTACGACATCTCTCTGACCAGAAGGGGAGTTGAGCCGACGCGTAACGTCCTCGAAACGTGCCGCAACGTCCCTGGTTTCATGATCATCCACACCCGCGAGGGACACAAGCCCGATCTCTCAGACTGTCCGCCAAACAAGCTTTGGCGGTCACGTCAGATCGGCGCTGGCATTGGCGATGCCGGACCCAATGGCCGGATACTGATCCGGGGGGAACCCGGATGGCAGATCATTGATGAACTTGCCCCCATAGAAGGGGAGCAAGTGATCGACAAACCCACTAAGGGAGCATTCAGTGCCACCGACCTGGACTTGGTGCTCAGAAACCGTGGGGTGACGCACATCGTACTCACCGGAATAACTACCGACGTCTGCGTCCACACGACCATGCGGGAAGCCAACGACCTTGGCTACGAATGCCTGCTGTTGGAAGATTGCACCGGCGCCACCGACGAGGGAAACTACGAAGCAGCCCTGAAGATGATCAAGATGCAGGGCGGAGTGTTTGGCGCAGTGTCGAACTCCAACGATTTCATAAACGCCATCAATTAATAATTTAGGGTGGAGGCCCATGGATACCCGTACCAGCTTCAGGAATGCCGTCCAAGACGCGCAAGCGTTCAATACCGATAAAGTCGATCGGCGGCCCGGGTTCATTTCCAGCGTTGGCCGGATGGGGAAGTCTCAGAAACGCGATGTCCGCGCTCTGCCGGCGATCGACAACGCTCGCCGCGGCCCGGTGGCCGACGTGGCCCGCCTGATGGCGGAGGGGACCACCTCAGCCGTTGAGCAGGTTAGAAATGCACTGGAAGTCATCAACCGGCTACAGCCAGAGCTAAACGCTTTCGCCCACCTGGCTCCCGAGGCCGAGCTGATGGAACTGGCTGAATCGCTGGACCGGGAAAGAGCGGCGGGTAAGANACGAAGTCCNCTGCACGGTCTNCCGATCTCAGTTAAGGACGTTGTTCACGTCAAAGGCATGCCCACCAGTTCGGGCTCCAAAGTCATGGAGGGGTTCATGCCCGACGATGACGCTACCGCCGTGCGACTCCTCCGAGAAGCTGGGGCAATCATCATTGGCAAAGCCCACACCCACGAGTTTGCATTGGGAGTCACGACACCACAGAGTAGGAACCCTTGGGACACCAGCCGCGACCCAGGCGGCTCGAGCGGCGGGTCGGCTATTTCGGTATCCACGGGCATGAGCTTTCTAAGCGTCGGCACCGATACCAGGGCGTCGATNAGAGTACCCGCNTCNTTATGCGGCACTCTCGGCTACAAGCCCACCTATGGACTGGTCTCAACTGATGGNATAGTCACTCTTTCCTGGAGCATGGACCACACAGGCCTGATGGGACGCACCAGCGAAGATGTGGCCATCATGATGAACATCATCCAAGGAGTGGATTCCAAAGATTCGGGGACNCTAGACCTTCCCGACGATGACTACACCGACTACCTCTTCAAGGACGTATCTGGCCTCCGGGTCGGACTCGCTGTAGAAGCCCTTGAAGGCGCCGACCCGGAAACATTGCGCACATTCAATGCTTGCGTCGAAACGTTCANGTCATTGGGTGTGGAAGTGGTGGAAACCAAACTGCCTTCTGCAGATGACTTCCGACTGGCCAATAATCTAGGACTGATAATCAGCAGGGTGGAGGCTGCCGCGTACCAGCGGGCCTTTCCGGATGCCGGGCCCTTGTACNTCAAGCAGGTGTTCGAACAACTGGATGAGGCGTCAAAAGTAACAGGGGTGGACTACATCACCGCCCAAAGATTCCGCGCGGAGTTCCAGGAGCGCATGCTCGCCGAACTAGAAGGGTTCGACGCATTTATCATGCCCACAACTCTGGTCCCGGCGGTCAAGGCCGAAGACACGGAGCAATACCTGACCATCCTCTCNAGGAACTGCATTCCCTGGAGCATGATTGGCTTCCCGACANTGTCGGTCCCGGCCGGCCTGACCTCTGGCGGACTTCCGGTGGGAGCCCAATTGGTGGCAGCCCCCTTCGACGATGGCATCATTCTGGCCTTGGCCTCGGCTTTGGAGTCGGCCACGGAAGACCTCAGGCCGTATAGGGGACCATGACCGCATCGAGTGAGATCACGGACATGGGAACGCGCCCATCTGTTGAGCGAGTCGGATTCAAAGCACACCGGTGCATGACTGCGCCTGGATTCTCCGGGAGTGTCATCGCCNNTGGGAGTCGGGCCGTGTACATTTCCACAGATGACGGTGACTTGCTGGCCGCCTGTTCCATGGATCAGCAGCCCCATCCGCGTTCGTTCCTAACGGACCTTGATCTCNCGTCCCTCCATGANGGGCTACGCACGTGGTACNAGGACGATGAGCTCCGTTTTGGCAATGGCGCGTCTCTGATGGTGAGCGAGAACCAGNTCTGNTACAGACCTTCTGCAGTGCCGCCNTGCGTCGCTCCCAGCAACGTCTTACGATCCCGTTGCAACGACCTCTTGCAGGCCGCCCAAGACGCTCATGAAGGCGAAAATTTGGGGTTGGCCCTATCATCGTTCGCCATTGGAGACCGTGCACCGACATTTGCNGGCGCCGACCCGGACATTTCACCGTTGATATNCGCAGGCGCGGAGATAGTAAAAGGGTTGGCGCCAATATGCCGCCTNGGAGATTTNGAGCCCTCCCTGAAGGTTTCGNAACGGTTGATTGGNTTGGGTCCGGGACTCACTCCNTCGGGAGATGATTTCGTCGGTGGCCTGCTCTTCATGGCCCGGCACCTGAATGCGGCCTATCCGCAGGAACGTTGGTGGCAAGGCGGAAACATCGGGGGACTTCTAGCTCATTCAGAANCCATGACTTCCCGGATAAGCCATGCTCTGCTCTCCGACCTGGCCGAGGGTCAGAGCCACGAGTCCCTGCACGACCTTGCCGAAGAACTGGTTGTTGGTGACGAAAAATTGGACGCCGCATCCCACGTACGCCGTGTGACTGAGATCGGCCAGAGTTCTGGCTGGGATATNCTGACCGGGATGCTGGCAGGACTTTTGCCAGTCATATATCGGGTCTAGGGAGTTCTANCCCATCGACATCAAAGAAAAAATTCAGTCCGCCAACGCTGAAGCATTTAACCGGATAGTTTCAGCTGACCCGGTACTGGTGGATATAGTTCCAGCGGGAGAGGTTGTTCCCGGTTTGGAAGACCGCATGGTCCTGCACTCGGGTCCACCGGTGGATTGGCAGCATATGAGCGGGGCGCAGCGCGGTGCGGTAACGGCAATGGTCATCTTTGAGGGCTGGGCCGATGATATCCAGAGCTCTGAAGAACTGCTGGCTGGCGGCGGCATCAGATTNGACCCAAACCACCATCATGACGCAGTAGGCCCCATGGCCGGCACCATCACCAAATCTTTGCCCGTCTACGTGGTGGAAAACCGCGCCCAGGGCAACCGGGCATACTGCCGGTTGGTTGAAGANGAGCAACAATTCGGCAACCACAGCGCCAGGTCCATTGATGGTCTCCGAATGTGGCGCGACGTTTGGGCTCCTTCATTGGGTCGGGGTGTCAGGCATATGAGCGGCCTAAGCCTCAAACCAATCATCGCCAAGGCCTTGCAGATGGGGGATGAGCTTCATAACCGGCCNAATGCGGCCAGTTCCATCTTCGCCGGCGCCATGGGTGTTCCGATGATCGAGGCGGGAGTGGCCACCGCTGACCTCACCAGCACTCTCTCTTATATATCGGGCCATGACCTGTTATTCCTGGGACTGGCCATGGCCTCTGCCAAGTCCGCAGCCGACGCCGCCCGTGGGATCGAGTACTCGACGATTGTGACGGCGATGGCNCGCAACGGCTANGAATTTGGCATCAATGTCAGCGGATTGGANGGAGAGTGGTTCACAGCCCCTGCGCCGGCCATCGATGGGCTCTATCTGCCCGGCTACGGGAAAGGAGATGGCGGGTTNGATATGGGAGACTCGGCCATCACCGAGACCGTTGGCTGGGGCGGTTTCGCCCTCGGCGGAGCGCCCGGGATACTGTCCCTGGTGGGTGGCACCCCGGAAGAGGCGCTGAATTACAGCCGGGAGATGCGGGAGATCACCACCGGCCTCAGTCCGGATTATGNCATCCCGGCCCTTGGTTTTGAGGGCACNGCTGTGGGNATCGACATCAGAAAAGTGGCCCAGTCTGGCGTCTTGCCCNTCATAGATACCGCCATAGCTCACAAAAATCCTGGCCACTCTATCATTGGGGCCGGGCTGGTCCGGCCTCCCATGGCCTGTTTCCACGGTTCCCTAAGGGCATTCGCAGCCAAGTACGCTTTGGAGTGAGTGCAATGATCACCGAATCAACACTGCTCGAGAATCGGTATTTCGACTCGGTGTTCCTGATGCGGGTTTCCAAACGTCTCAGTGAGCAGCCGGGTATCAACTACGCCGCATTGATCATGGGCACCCCTAAGAACATTCAGATACTGGCCGACGCTGGCTACGACGGCATTGATGGGTTGGGAGCATCGAGCAACGACTTGGTCGTGTCACTCAAGGCCGATTCTTCTGAAGAAGCCCGTTTGGTGGTCGATTCTCTTGAGCAGTTTCTCGTCCGGGACTCGGCTCGGCCGACAACTCAAACCGTGCGGTCTTTAGAGCAGGCTTTGACCCAACAGCCTGACTCAAATATCGCTTTGGTCTCGGTACCCGGGGAGTTCGCTGCCAGGGAGGCTCGGCGGGCACTTCAGAATGGACTAAACGTGTTCTTGTTCAGCGACCATGTTTCTGTCGAAGATGAGTTGTCCCTGAAGCGGCTGGCGATGGAAAAGGGATTGCTGCTGATGGGCCCCGATTGCGGCACCAGCATAATCGGCGGGGTCGGCTTGGGATTTGCCAACGCAGTGAGAAGGGGTCCGGTAGGAGTTATCGGAGCATCGGGCACTGGCACCCAGGAAGTGACGTCGTTGATCCATCGCTGGGGTTCGGGAGTCTCCCACGCCATCGGAGTCGGAGGCCGGGACCTGTCCGACGACATCGGCGCCATCTCAACTCGGCAGGCCATAAACGCCTTGGAGCGAGATTCCGACACCGAGGTGATTCTTTTGGTCTCCAAGCCACCGGGAGTCGCTACCACCGCGTTGGTGAACGAACGAATCGCTGCCTGCTCCAAGCCCGTGGTCACCTGCTATCTTGGGAGCAAAGAGGATGAGGAGCCAATATCTGTGAACGTCACTGTTGTGCGCAATCTTGACCATGCCGCCACCTCTGCCATAAGGCTGGGCGGAGGAATCCGGGTCGATGAAAATTCCTCGGTTGACATAGATACCCTTGAGCGCGAAGCGGCAAGATTGAAGCCCGCCCAGAAGTTCATACGCGGGGTCTTCTCCGGTGGGACTTTGTGTTACCAAGCACAGCAGGCTCTCCGGGATACCGGGTTAACCGTGTATTCCAACGAGCCGCTGGAAAGGGGATTGGAGTTACCGGACTCCTCCTCGAGCATCGAGCACACACTGGTGGATATGGGCGCCGATGAGTTCACGGAGGGGAAACCCCATCCCATGATGGACTCCACTCAACGGATCCAACGCATCCTCTCAGAAGCAAACGACCCTGAGGTGGGCGTGATTCTGCTCGACTGCATCCTTGGCTACGTGGCAGCCGTAGACCCTGCCGGAGATATTGCACCTGCCATCTCCGAGGCTAAGCGGATAGCCAGGAAACGGAGTGAACACCTCACAATCGTGGCTTCGGTCTGCGGCACCGAACTCGACCATCAGGGATTGGATGCCCAGGTCAATGTGCTGGAGGAAGCCGGCGCTATCGTATTCACGTCTGGGTTCCAAGCCGCAAGGTTCGCCTCGGGACTGGTAACCGGGAGGGAAGAGTAGATGGAGAAAGACACAGCCTTCGACCAACTACTGGCAACACCCGTCGCCGCAATCAACATTGGGGTGGAGGATTTCGCGGAGAACCTCGAAGCCCAAGACGCTGAGGTTGTGCACGTGAACTGGACTCCTCCAGCCGGTGGGGACCCAGAGATCATCGCGATTCTAGATAAGATTTTGTAATCGGCGCAACGGCTTATTTCCTCACTATCACCACCAACCCGTGTCCATAGTCCCAGTAAGGAGCCGTAGATGTACAAGATTAGGCGGGTATACAGAACAAAACCAGGAGAGGCAGCA
>NZUR01000043.1 GCA_002698045.1 Thiotrichales bacterium
CGCTTTATCAACATGAGCCATCAAAGATGCTGAAGGCCAGTTCATGTCTGCAATAGTGATTTTGCCACAAGCAGCATTAGCAGCTGTGCTTAATAAAAAAGCTGAAGCAACAGCCCCAAGCATTTTCATAGAAAATTTAATATTCATATTTTTTACTCCTTAATTAAATAATATTCAGTGTGCAAAAAAAATTACACCGAGTATAGATTATAGCAAGACATCAATGGCGTTTTGGTTTTTTTTTCGTTAAAAAGCTTAAGTATCATTGTATAAAGCTCATATTGAAACTTAGATAAACAAAATTAAAACAATTGATATAACAAAGTTTTTTTAAATTAACCTACTCTTCTGACTGAGAATCCTCTTTTGGTTTAGAAATCACTTCTGAGCTAGAATCATCTTCTGATTGAACATCGTCTTCTAAATCGTCTTCTTCAGATTCTGCAATTTTAGCTACTGAAACTAGCTTTTCGTCATCTGCTATATTAATTAGAGTAACACCTTGAGTATTCCGTCCAATAATTGATACATCAACTGCTCGAGCTCTAACTAAGGTTCCTTTATTAGAAATAAGCATCATTTCATCTTCATCAGTCACCTGAATAGCGCCAACAACTTGTCCATTTCTCTCAGACGTCTTAATAGAGATAACTCCAGAGCCTCCTCTCGCTTGAGTTCGATACTCATCTAATTGAGTTCTCTTGCCGTAACCTTTTTCGGTTGCTGTGAGAATAGGATCATTAGATTCAGCGACGATTAAAGATACCACTTTATCGTTATCAGCTAATCGTATCCCTCTAACCCCTATAGCAGTTCTTCCTACCGCGCGAACATCTGACTCTCTAAAGCGAATAGACTTTCCAGCTGACGAGAATAATAAGATGTCATGCTCACCGGCTGTAATTTCAACACCAACTAATTTATCATCATCTCTTAAATCAATGGCGATGATGCCGCCTTTTCTTGGGCGAGAAAAGTTTTTAAGTGATGTTTTTTTACAAGTTCCGGTACTCGTAACCATAAACACAAACTGATCATCTGTAAATTCTTTTACTGGCAAAATGGCATTGATTGACTCATCCTGTTCAATAGGTAGTAGATTGATGATTGGCTTTCCTCTTGAAATTCTTGAAGCCATTGGCAGTTCATAAACCTTTAGCCAGTGAACCTTTCCCGTTGAAGAGAAACACAATACTGTGTCATGTGAATTAGCGACAAATAATTGGTCTACAAAATCTTCATCCTTCATTTTCGTAGCAGCCTTACCTTTTCCGCCTCTTCGCTGAGCATGATAATCACTAAGAGATTGAGCTTTAACATACCCACCATGAGATAATGTCACTACTCGATCCTCTTGAGCGATCAAATCCTCTAAAGTTAAGTCAATCTTATTTTCAATAATTTCAGTGATTCTAGGGGAGCCAAAGTTATCTTTAATTTCAGTAATTTCTTTACGAATTACCTCCATTAATAAGTCTGGATTTTGAAGAACATCCAGTAGTTTTTTTATTACCTCTAATAATTCATTAAACTCATTAAATATTTTGTCCTTTTCAAGACCAGTTAGTCTATGGAGCCTTAGATCAAGAATAGCTTGAGCCTGCTTGTCAGATAATTGATAATCTCCATTTTTTTGGAGACCAAGACCAAAACCTAAATCTTGAGGCTTGAATTCAGCCATATCTCTATCACCAATAAGCTCTTGAATAACCGAACCCTTCCACGTTCTTGCAATTAAGCCTTCTTTTGCCTCACTTGGATTTGGTGCGGCCTTTATGAGCTCAATAACTTCATTAATATTAAAAAGAGCAACAGACAGGCCTTCTAATAAATGGGCACGGTCCTTTGCCTTGTTAAGCTCGAAAATAGAGCGGCGAGTTACTATCTCTCTACGATGCGCTATAAAGGCGCTCAATATAGACTTCAGATTCATTAATTTTGGCATGCCATGGTCAATTGCAACCATATTGATACCAAAAACAGTTTGCATTTCTGTTAGCTTGTATAAGTTATTAATCATAACCTCTGGGACTTCTCCGCGACGAAGCTCAACAACCATTCGCATTCCGTCTTTATCCGACTCATCCCTCAAGCCAGTAATACCATCAATTTTTTTATCCTTGACAAGTTCTGCGATTTTACCAATGAGCCTTGCCTTATTTACTTGATAGGGGAGCTCTGTTACTACAATACTTAGCTTATCTTCGCCTTCAACATGGTATCTTGAGCGCATATAAATCTTGCCCTTACCAGTCTCGTAAGCTTCACGAATGCCACTTGCACCATTGATTATTCCAGCAGTAGGAAAGTCAGGTCCAGGCATGATCTCTAAAAGCTCATCAACGGTTATGTCTTCGTTATCAATAAACCTTAGGCATGCCTCGGTAACTTCGCTTAAATTATGTGGCGGAATATTTGTAGCCATTCCCACGGCAATTCCTGAAGACCCATTAACTAATAACGTTGGTACGCGCGTTGGCAAAACTGATGGTTCACTCTCAGAGCCATCATAGTTATCAATAAAATCAACCGTTTCTTTATCTAAGTCTCTTAAGAGTTCATGGGAGAGTTTTGTCATACGTATTTCTGTATAACGCATGGCGGCCGCTCGGTCACCATCAACAGAACCAAAGTTGCCCTGTCCATCTACAAGAATACATCTCATCGAAAATGGTTGAGCCATTCTTACAATAGTGTCGTAAACTGCTGTATCACCATGAGGGTGATATTTACCAATAACATCACCNACAATTCGGGCAGATTTTTTATAAGATTTATTGTAGTCATTACCNAGCACTTCCATGGCGTAAAGAACACGTCGATGGACTGGCTTTAAGCCATCCCTNACATCAGGCAAAGCCCTACCNACAATAACACTCATTGCNTACTCCAAATAGGAGNCACGCATCTCATCTTCTATTGTTACTATNGGNTATTTNTCTTCAANAATTTCTTCGGAATCGTTATCGTCAGACATACAATAAACCTATNAAAANAANTAGNTTTNATTGTACCCTAGATGGGNTAAAAAATACCTAAAATTTAGNCATTTTTAACTAAAGAAAAGTTAAAAAAATATGCTTTAATTATTGCGNACTTTGACCGACTTTGCCAAGTCCCTTAAAAGCATTTCAGTGTCTCCCCATCCAATACAACTGTCAGTAATACTAACACCATATTTAAGTGAAGATAGAGGACCAACTTTTTGATTACCTTCGTTAAGATGAGACTCAATCATAACGCCAAAAATTGAATTTGAACCGTTTTCAATCTGTGAAGCTATATTTGCACCCACTTTCAGTTGGTTTTTATATTGTTTTTCAGAATTTGCATGAGAGAAATCGACCATTACTTTAGAAACTAAGCTTTTTTTACTTAAAGCATCACAGGTTTTTTCAACATGCTCTTCAGAGAAATTTGGCCCATCCTTACCTCCTCTAAGAATGATATGAGCTGTGTCATTACCTAGAGAGGTAAAATGACTTATTCCACCATCCTTATTGACTGAGAGAAGGTGATGAGGGTTATTTGCAGATTGAATCGCGTCAATTGCAATTTCTAAAGAACCACCGGTACCATTTTTGAATCCAACTGGACAAGACAGTGCGGATGCCAACTCTCTATGAGATTGACTTTCAGTTGTTCTAGCACCTATAGCACCCCATGAAATCAAATCGGATAGGTATTGAGGGGTTAAAACATCTAAATACTCAACACCAACAGGCATATTAAGTTCACCCAGATCAACCAACAACTTTCTAGCAGTTTCAAGACCTTTATCAATATTAAAGCTCTCATCTAAATACGGGTCATTAATTAATCCCTTCCAACCAACTGTTGTCCTTGGCTTTTCAAAATAAACACGCATAACAATTAGTAAATCCTCAGACAACTCTTGTTTTAGCTTTAATAGCTTATTGGCATACTCCATTGCAGCATTAGTATCATGAATAGAGCAAGGACCAACAAGAACCATGAGACGTTTATCATCGCCATAGAGTATATTTTTTATAGCCTTCCTAGCACCCACTACTCCTGATGCCGCCTTTTCAGACAAAGGAAGTTTATCTATAAGAGTGTTCGGCGACACCATCGGTGCACTCGAAATAATTCGAACATTATCAGTGTTGTATTGCATAGGCTTACTTTTGATTTGTTATCATTGCATAAGCAGAATGATTATGAATAGATTCAAAATTTTCTGACTCAAGTGAATAAAAATTAATTTTTTCATTGCTATTTAACTCAACAGCTATATCTCTAACAATATCCTCTACAAAAGCTGGGTTGTCATAAGCTCTCTCAGTAACAATCTTCTCATCATCACGCTTCAAAACAGCATAAAGCTCACTTGATGCTTTCTGCTCTGCCAAATCAATCAAATCTTCTAAATAGATTACACTCCCTGCAGTTGCTATTGCTTCGATTGTGATGTGTGACCTTTGGTTATGTGCACCATATTTAGAGATACTTTTTGAACATGGACAAAGACTGGTAACTGGTACTTCAACCTTAACAGATAGATTACTCTCTCCATCAACAATACTGCCACTTAATGTTGCTTGGTAGTCAAGTAAACTTTGTACACCTGAAGAAGGGGCCGACTTTTTTCGAAAAAAAGGAAAGTTAACAACAATTTGAGCACTATTTGAACCTAACTTATCAGCAACTATCTGAACTAAGTCCATAAAACTTTCAACACTAAAATTACATTCGCTTGCATTTAGTATTTCAATAAACCTTGACATATGAGTGCCTTTAACATTTTTTGGCAACCTTACAGTCATTGTAAAATTAGCAACCGAAGGATATGACTCATCATCACGATCAATAAAGTTAATTGGATGCAATATGTCTTTTATACCAACCTGGTTAATAACAATATTACGAATATCTTTAGTATTCTGTGTATCTGGAAGTGGTGTATTTTTCATTTTCTTATTCCGAATAAGTAACTGCTGACCTTGGTGTTTCCCATATTGTTACTTCTTTAACTTTAACATTTTGATTATTGATTAATANGNNAATNTCGTCAAANAAATATTTAGCAATATTTTCCGCAGTTGGGTTAAGAANATCGAANGGNTNAATTTCATTTAAATATTGGTGATCTAACCTNTTAACNACNAACTTAGTTTGCNTCTTAATNTCNCGAAAATCNATAGCAATNCCAGANTCGTNTAAANCNTGAGANCAGACNNNNACNTCTACTTGCCAGTTATGNCCATGTAGTCTGGCACAATCACCAGGATAATCACGAAGGGAATGGGCAGATGCAAAGTCTGTTACAATTTTTAGTACGAACATTTTCGGAAAAATTGATAAAAAAACAGAATTATACCTGTTTGAATGTCACTATTCCACCTACATTAAGTGTGAGAATAGCACTTAAGATACAAACTATTAGCCTTTTTAGGATATATCAAGTATAGAACTAATCAATGACTTCTATACTATCAGCTTTATTAAAAACNCCTGGAAGAATTAAACCTTTTCGAGCACGGTGACTAACAAAATTAATTAAATCTTCAAAAGAATAATTTTTGTGTTTCTTTCCATTCTTTCCATATTGGANTCTTAATTTTTGATTATCTTTAATTGCACAAATTCCAACAANAAACTCTTCACCAGCAATAAAGTCTTTTGTTGCAATCTGAATAAGTTTATTNCCTTTNCCTTTNGAAAGTTGTGGCAANTCAGAGACAGGAAATATCAANAATCTAGCNCTATTNGTAACAACTGCAACAAACTGACTTTCTATATCTTCAACCATAGCAAGTCTAATAGCTTTTGCTTGATTAGATAATGTAATCACATGTTTACCAGACTTGGTTTTTGATTTCAAATTACCTAAGTTTGATATAAAACCATACCCAGCATCAGATGAAAGTATTACTAGCTGATCATCTCTGCCCATAATAACATCAATAAATTCTGCACCAATAGGTGGTGTCAATCTTCCAGTTAATGGCTCTCCTTGACCTCTAGCGCTAGGAAGACTATTAGCTAGTAAAGTGTATGACCTACCCGTAGAGTCAATAAAAAATGCCATCTTATTACTTCTACCTTTAGCATCCTTTAGGAAGGTGTCGCCAGATTTATAGTTTAGTGAAGAAGATTCAATTTCATGTCCTTTGGCGGCTTTTATCCACCCTTTTTCACTTAACACTACTGTTACATTTTCGGCAGGAATCATGTCCTGATCATTGAAAGCTTGTGCGGAAGGAACATCTGAAATAATTTGACATCGCCTCTGATCTCCAAACTCCTCAAGGATAACTCGTAGTTCTTTTTTAATGAAGGTCTTTAATCTTGTTTCACTTGATAGGAGTAATTCAATGGTTTTGCGATCCTTCTCGAGTTGCTCTACTTCATTTTTAATTTTAATCTCTTCAAGTTTTGCCAAATGACGCAACTTAAGCTCTAGGATAGCTTCAGCTTGAATTTCACTTAGCTTGAATTTTTCAATGAGTACTGGCTTAGGTTTTTCTTCGCGTCGAATTATAGATATAACTTCATCAATATTAAGATAAGCTACCAGCAATCCTTCAAGAACATGTAAGCGTTCTAAAATTTTATTAAGTCGAAACTGAAGTCGATTGACAACCACTTGCGTTCTAAATTGCAACCATTCTTTTAGTAATGGAATTAACGACTTAACTTGTGGCTTTCCATCTAGCCCAATAACATTCATGTTAACTCGATAATTTCTCTCAAGATCAGTAGTGGCAAACAAGTGCAACATTAGCTGATCACAATCTACCCTATTAGATCTTGGAACGATAACAATTCGAGTTGGATTCTCATGATCAGACTCATCACGAAGGTCCTCAACTAATGGTAGCTTCTTGTTACGCATCTGAGTGGCAATTTGCATAATAACTTTGGCACCAGATGTTTGATATGGAAGCGCTTCAATAACAATTTCACCATCTTCTTTGATGTAACTTGCCCTCATTTTTACTGACCCATGGCCAGTCTCATAAATTTGGTAGAGCTCCTCTTTAGAGTTAACAATATACGCATCTGTTGGATAGTCAGGGGCAGGTATTATCTTAATCAATTGGTCTAGGTCAGTAGAGGGCTTTTCAAGAAGCTGGATACATGCAGTAATTACTTCAATAAGATTATGAGGAGGCACATCAGTTGCCATTCCTACAGCAATACCTGAAGTACCATTAAGCAATAAGTTTGGAACCTGTGCAGGCAATTGCTGTGGCTCTTGAATTGTGCCATCAAAATTATCTGTCCAGGAAACCGTGCCTAAATTGATTTCACTAAGAAGTAAATCTGCATATGGCGATAATTTTGACTCTGTATATCGCATTGCTGCAAACGATTTTGGGTCATCTGGAGCCCCCCAATTTCCCTGTCCATCAATAAATGGGTATCGATAAGAAAAAGGTTGTGCCATAAGCACCATTGCCTCATAGCAAGCACTATCTCCATGTGGATGAAATTTACCTAAAACATCGCCTACAGTTCTAGCTGATTTTTTAAATTTTGCAGTAGATTTAAGTCCAAGCTCACTCATCGCATAGATAATGCGCCTTTGGACTGGTTTTAAACCATCACCAATAAAAGGTAGTGCACGGTCAAGAATGACATACATTGAGTAATCAAGATAAGCGCGCTCACTATAATCTCCAACGCTTTGTCGCTCAATGCCGTTTTGGCTCATTATTTCCTTAATAAATTTAAATCGAAAGTCACATCTAAAAGATTAATGTGAATGAGTGTTATTTTAATTCAACTCTTGAGCTAGTGCACATTAATTATTTAACTTCCAATAAGAAATTAACCTGGCGGCCAAGTCATTTGACGCCCACCTAAGCAATGTAAGTGAATGTGAGACACGGTTTGACCACCGTCACTATTACAGTTCATTACAAGCCTATAGCCTTTTTCAGCAAAACCATGCTCTTTAGCAATATTTGAGGCGGTAATATTCATTCTGCCCAATAATGCTTCATCAGTAGCATCATTTACTGTAGAAATATGTATCTTCGGTATTACTAAAAAATGTTCGGGCGCTTGGGCATTAACATCTTTAAAGGCTAAAACTTGATCATCCTCATAAAGTTTTTCAGCAGGTATGTCGCCATTAATTATTGAACAAAAAATACAGTTTTCCATAATTCAATTTTATATCTTTCAATATCTAATATAAAGAAATACTAAAAGAACTTATAATCAAGCATATTAATTCAAATATTAAGGATAAATTATATGCTTTCAACTTCAAGTCTAGATAAACTTTTTACAAAAGCACGAAGTCATAAAAGCTGGATAAATAAAGATATAACTGAGCAGCAAATCAATCAAATCTATGATTTACTTAAATTTGCACCAACTTCTTCCAACACTTGTCCAGCTCGATTCACTTTTATTCGAAGTAAAGAAGCCAAGGAAAGACTTAAGCCTTCATTAGATGAAGGAAACATCGATCAAGCTATGAATTCTCCTGCCGTTGTTGTTATTAGTTATGACACTGAGTTCTATCAAAAGCTTCCCTACCTGTCACCACATAATAATGCTAAATCTTGGTACGAGGGTAAGGATAAAAAAATAAAGTCTTCTGCTGAATTTAATTCAGCGCTCCAGGGTGCTTACTTTATTATGGCAACCCGTTCAATAGGTCTAGATTGTTGCCCAATGCTTGGGTTTAACAAAGAAAAATTAAATCAAGAGTTTTTCCCTGACAACAAATATAAAGCCATCTTTATATGTGGGATTGGCTATGGAGATGAGTCCAAGTTGCATTCTCGTGCACCACGCCTAGACTTTACAGAAGCTTGTAATATTTTGTAATATTGTCTTATCCAAGTTTAATGCCACTTAAAAACTGAATAATTATAATTATTACCA
>NZUR01000044.1 GCA_002698045.1 Thiotrichales bacterium
TGTTGGTGTTGCCGAGTATCGTGGATTGAATGTTGAACAAATGACTAATTTGCGGAACTCTGCGATTGATGCAGATGTTTCTTTACGTGTTGTAAAAAATACGCTTGCAAAGAGAGCGTTAGCTGAAACCGGTTGTGAGTGTATTACTCCAGTTTTAAGTGGCCCAGTTATCTTGGGGTTTTCCCAACAAGATCCGGGTGCTGTAGCGCGCGTTTTCCGTAACTTTATTAAAGATAATAAAGCGTTAGTCGTTAAAGGTTTGGGAGTTGCCGGTGAATTTGTTGATGCAGATCAACTTAAGAAAATCGCTAGCCTTCCAACTAAAGATCAAGCAATCAGTATGTTGATGGCGTTGATGCTTGCTCCAACTGAGAAGTTAGTAAGAACTTTAAATGAAGTTCCAACTAAGTTAACTCGTGTTGTGGCAGCTATACGTGATCAACAACAATAATAATTATATAGAGGAGTAAATATCATGGCGAAATTAAGTAACGAAGATATTTTAAATGCAATAGCAGATATGTCTGTAATGGATGTTGTTGATCTAGTTTCAGCAATGGAAGATAAATTTGGTGTTTCAGCAGCTGCCGTTGCAGCGGCACCTGTTGCGGTAGCAGCAGAAACTGGAGCTGCTGCTGAAGAAAAAACTGAGTTTGATGTTGTATTAACAAGCTTTGGTGACAAGAAAGTTGCTGTTATTAAGGCTGTTCGTACCATCACTGGATTAGGTCTTAAGGAAGCAAAGGATCTTGTTGAGAGTGCCCCTGCTCCTATTAAGGAAGGTGCATCTAAAGCGGAAGCTGAGGATATCCAAAAGCAGCTTGAAGAAGCTGGCGCTAGCGTAGAGCTTAAGTAATTTGTTCGATGCTATAAACCAAAATCCCCAGAAGGGGATTTTGGTGTTTTTATTTAGAAGTAATTTTGAAAACAATTTATTGATTAATACGGGGCATTCATGACTTACTCATTTACAGAAAAAAAACGTATCAGAAATAATTTTGGAACAAGAGAATCAATTCTTAAAGAGCCAGATTTATTATCTATTCAGATTAATTCATTTAATTCTTTTATTCAAGAAGGAGTTATTGAAAAGAAAGATATTGGTCTTCATTCTGTTTTTAAATCTGTATTTCCAATAACAGCTCTCAATGGTTATGCTGAAATTGAGTATGTAGATTATGAGCTTCAAGAGCCAAAATACAATGTTAAAGAGTGTAAGCTTCGTGGGGTTACTTATGCTGCAACACTTCAAGTTAAACTTAACTTAGTGTTATTTGATAAAAATGGATCCACTTTAAAGAAAAAACGTCGAGAAAAACAGATTATCGAAGAAAGTGTCTATCTAGGACAACTTCCATTGATGACAGATACTGGTACATTTGTAATTAATGGCACAGAACGTGTTGTAGTTTCACAGCTTCATCGTTCGCCAGGAGTTATATTTGAACATGATAAGGGAAAGACACACTCATCTGGGAAAATACTATTTTCTTCTCGAATTATTCCTTACCGTGGTTCATGGCTAGATTTTGAATTTGATCATCATGAGCATTTATTTGTTAGAATCGATAGAAGAAGAAAACTCCCTGTGACTACTTTGCTTCGCTCAATGGGTATGTCAACAAATGAAATTATTGACACATTCTTTGATAATATTGTTGTCAAACTAAACTCTAAGTCCTGCGAATTGGCAATTAAGGCTGAACGCTTAAAAGGCATAATAGCTGAATTTGATATAAAAATAGGCAAAGATATTATTGTTGAAAAAGGGCGTCGAATTACCGCTAGACATGTCAAAATTCTCGATGCTGCTAAAGTTGTCTCTCTTAATGTTCCAAATGAATATCTTTTAGGTAAAGTTGTCTCTACTGATGTTATTGATACTGATACAGGAGAAATTTTATTAAATGCGAATTCTTTGATAACTGAAGAATTAATTGAAGTTTTAATCACAGCAAAGATTAAAAAACTCAATATTATTTTTATCAATGATGCTGAAAATGGTATCTATATTTCAGATACTTTGCGTCTTGATGAGCTGCAAACAGAAATTGAAGCTCGTATGTCAATTTACCATGTTATGAGACCAGGCGAACCAGCAACAGAAGATGCGGTTAACACTCTGTTTTCAAATTTGTTCTTTAATAACGATCGATATGATCTTTCTCGAGTTGGCCGAATGAAGCTAAATAGGCGTCTTGGAACGGCTTCAGAAGTGGGCAATCATGTTTTAACCCATGATGATATTATTAATGTGATTAAGAAATTAATTGATATTAAAAATGGACATGATGTTGTGGATGATGTTGATACTTTAGCTAATAGACGCGTAAGAGCTATTGGTGAGATGATTGAAAACCAATTTAGAATTGGTCTTATTAGAGTCGAAAAAGCAGTTAAAGAAGGATTGAATCTTGCTGAAACTGATGAGCTAACACCACAGGATTTAATTAACTCTAAGCCAGTTTCAGCTGCTGTCAGGGAATTTTTTGGTTCATCTCAGTTATCTCAGTTTATGGATCAAGTAAATCCTTTGTCTGGTGTGACGCATAAACGTCGTATTTCAGCATTAGGTCCAGGTGGATTAACTCGTGAACGTGCGGGTTTTGAGGTTCGTGATGTTCATCCATCTCATTATGGGCGATTATGTCCTATTGAGACTCCAGAAGGTCCAAATATTGGTTTAATAAATACTTTAGCGGTATATGCTAGAACAAATGATTATGGTTTTTTAGAGACCCCATATCAAGTTGTTAAGAATGGACTTGTGACTAAAGAGATTATCTATATATCAGCAATTGATGAAATAAATCATACAATTGCTACTGCAAATTCTACAGTTGATAGTAAAGGCTATTTAGTTGATGATCTAGTGTCTGGAAGACATAAAAATGAATTCGTTCTAGTAGATAAATCTGAAGTTACACTTATTGATATTGATTCTAAGCAGATATCATCTGTAGCTGCTTCGCTTATTCCTTTTCTAGAACATGATGATGCCAACCGTGCATTAATGGGCTCAAACATGCAGCGCCAAGCTGTACCAGTACTTCGCGCTGAAAAGCCGCTGGTTGGAACAGGTATTGAACGCGTTGTTGCAACTGATTCGCGTGTCTGTGTTATTGCTGATCATGATGGAGTTGTTGAGACAGTTGATGCATCTAGAATTGTAATTCGAGTTGATGCTAAACAAGCAAAGGCTGGAGAACTTGGTGTTGATATTTATAGTCTAATCAAGTACTCTCGTTCAAATCAAAATACTTGTATTAATCAAAAACCACTTGTTCAACCTGGCGATAAGATTGTTGCAGGCGATGTTCTTGCTGATGGTCCATCGACTGACTTAGGGGAACTTGCTCTAGGTCAAAATATGATGATTGCTTTTATGCCTTGGAATGGTTATAACTTTGAAGATTCTATATTAATATCAGAAAAGGTTGTTCAGGAAGACCGCTACACTTCGATTCATATTGAAGAATTAACGGCCTATGCAAGAGACACAAAACTTGGAACTGAAGAGGTTACTGCAGATATTCCAAATGTAAGTGAATCAGCTCTCTCAAAGTTAGATGATGTTGGTATTGTTTATGTAGGAGCACGAGTCAAAGGTGGAGATATTTTAGTTGGAAAAGTCACACCTAAAAGTGAGACAGTTCTTTCTCCTGAAGAAAAGTTATTACGAGCTATTTTCGGAGAAAAAGCTAACAATGTAAAAGACACCTCTCTCAGAATGGGAGCTTCAAAATCAGGAGTTGTAATCGATGTTCAAATCTTCACTAAAGATAGGGTTGAAAAAGACTCACGCGCACTTGTGATTGATGAAGAACGAATAGAGAATATTAAAAAAGATATCGACGATGAGTTTGGTATTATTGATGGTGATATCTTTCGCCGTATTCGCTTAAAACTTTCTGGTAATACTTCTAGCAGTAATATTGGTAGAATAAAAAGTGGTGACAAGCTTAGCTCTTCAAATCTAAAAACACTTGAACATAGTGAAATAGCAAAATTGAAAGTTAAAGATGCTGTTATTAATAAGGAAGTTGCTGTATTGGTTAAACAATCTAAAGCCAAGCAGGAAGAATTTGAACTTTTCTTTGAAGTGGAAAGAGCAAAAATTCAAGAAGGCGCTGAATTACCACCAGGTGTTCAGAAGATGGTCAAAGTTTATGTGGCTACAAGAAAAACGCTGCAGGTTGGCGATAAGATGGCTGGACGCCATGGAAACAAAGGTGTTATTTCTCGTGTGTCTCCTGTAGAAGACATGCCACACTTAGTAGATGGTACCCCGGTAGATATAGTTCTTAATCCACTTGGCGTTCCATCGCGTATGAATGTTGGACAAGTATTAGAGGTTCATTTAGGCTGGGCTGCTAAAGGTCTAGGTTATAAGATAGGTAATTTACTTGATGAGCATCAAAAAGATACTATTAAAAAAATACGTTCAATGCTTGATACTATCTATAACAGTTATGGAAAGTCAGAAGATATAAAGTCCTTCAGTGATGATGAAATACTTGAGTTAGCAAATAATCTTCGTTCAGGTGTGCCAATGGCTACACCAGTATTTGATGGTATTAAAGAAGAAGATATTAAGTTATTACTTAAGATGGCTGATTTACCTGAGAGTGGTCAAATACAATTATATGATGGACGAACTGGCGATACTTTTGATCGTGATATAACTGTAGGATATATGCATATGCTTAAGCTCAATCACTTAGTGGATGATAAGATGCATGCTCGTTCGACTGGACCATATTCATTAGTAACTCAACAGCCACTTAGCGGTAAAGCTCAGTTTGGTGGACAAAGATTTGGCGAAATGGAAGTTTGGGCACTTGAGGCATATGGTGCGGCTTATACGCTTCGTGAAATGTTAACTGTTAAATCTGATGATGTTACCGGTAGAGCAAAAATGTATAAAAATATAGTTGACGGTGAGTATCGAACCGAGTCGGTAATGCCAGAATCGTTTAATGTTCTGGTGAAAGAAATTCGTGCACTGGGTATTGATGTTGAACTTGAACAAAATTAAATAAGGAGAATCCTTTGAAAGATTTATTACAAATTTTAAAACAGCAAAATAAAGACCAAGATTTTGATGCAATTAGAGTTGGTTTAGCGTCTCCTGAAAAAATTCGTTCATGGTCTTTTGGTGAAGTCAAAAAACCTGAAACTATCAACTATAGAACCTTCAAACCTGAAAGAGAGGGTTTGTTTTGTGCAAAAATTTTTGGTCCTATGAAAGACTTTGAGTGTTTATGTGGTAAATATAAGCGAATGAAGTTTCGCAATGTGGTATGTGAAAAGTGTGGTGTAGAAGTCACCCTTTCTAAAGTAAGGCGAGAAAGAATGGGCCACATTGATCTTGCTGCCCCAGTTGCTCATATTTGGTATTTGAAGTCACTCCCTTCAAGGCTGGGCTTGTTAATGGATATGACATTAAAAGATATTGAGAGAGTTCTTTATTTTGAGGCTTTTTTAGTAACAGATCCAGGTAACACTCCTTTAATTAAAAAACAACTCCTTACAGAAGAAATGTATTTTGATGCTTTGGATGAATATGGCGATGATGAGTTTGTTGCAAAAATGGGGGCAGAAGCTATTCAAGACGTACTTTCTGAAATGCAACTTGAAAAAGAGGCTGCAAATTTACGTGAGGAAGCACTTACTACAAAATCACAAACTAAACTTAAGAAAATTAATAAGCGTCTAAAGTTGGTTGATTCATTAATTAAATCAGGTAACAAGCCTGAATGGATGGTATTAAATGTATTACCTATTCTTCCACCTGATCTAAGGCCATTAGTTCCATTAGATGGCGGTCGTTTTGCAACCTCTGATTTAAATGATTTGTATCGCCGAGTGATTAATAGAAATAATCGACTTTCAAGACTATTAGAGCTTGATGCACCTGAGATTATTGTTCGTAATGAAAAGCGTATGCTTCAAGAGGCTGTTGATTCATTAATTGATAACGGTCGTCGAGGACGTGCAGTTATGGGCAATAATAGACGCCCACTTAAGTCAATTGCAGATATGATTAAGGGTAAGCAAGGACGTTTTCGTCAAAATTTATTAGGAAAGAGGGTAGATTATTCGGGTCGCTCAGTAATTGTTTGTGGTCCATATCTAAAGCTTCACCAATGTGGATTGCCAAAAAAGATGGCGCTAGAGCTTTTTAAGCCATTTATTTATAATCGTCTTCAGGCTAATGGCTTAGCTTCAACAATTAAGGCAGCTAAGAAAATGGTTGAAAGTGAAATTCCTGAAGTATGGGATATCCTTGAAAGGGTTGTTCACCAGCATCCTGTTCTTTTAAATCGTGCACCAACTCTTCACCGACTTGGTATTCAAGCGTTTGAGCCGCTCTTAATAGAAGGCAAGGCAATTCAACTCCACCCCCTTGTATGTACTGCATTTAATGCAGACTTTGATGGTGACCAGATGGCAGTTCATGTTCCACTTTCAGAAGAAGCTCAGTTAGAAGCGAGAACCTTAATGTTGGCATCAAATAATATTCTTCATTTGGCTAGTGGTGATCCAATTATTATTCCGTCTCAAGACGTGATATTAGGCCTTTATTATATGACCAGAGAAATGGTGAACCAGAAAGGTGAGGGTATGATTTTTGCAAATACTAATGAAGCTCTTACTGCTTATGGCGAAGATTTAGTTAGTCTTCATGCAAAAGTTAAATTAAGAGTACAAGATTTTTCTAAAACAGAATCTGGATTCATGCCTAGTAACTCTCGCATAGTTGACACGACTGTTGGTCGAGCAATATTTTCTAGAATTTTGCCTAAAGGCTTGAATTTTGATCTAATCAACGAAGCGTTATCAAAAAAAGTAGTTTCGAATTTAATTCATGTTTGCTACCGTTCTCAGGAACTCAAAGAAACAGTTATTTTTGCTGATCAAATGATGTATATGGGTTTTGAATATTCAACCAAATCAGGTATCTCTTTTTGCTCAAATGATATGATCATACCTAATGAGAAAATGGCTATGATTGATAAGGCTAATACACAAGTTAAAGATGTACAGCAGCAATTTGCATCTGGAGTTGTAACTAATGGTGAACGTTACAATAAAGTCATTGATATCTGGTCACGTACTTCTGAAGAAGTTGCAAAAGCCATGATGGAGAAAGTAGGTTATGACAATGTGACTGATGCAGATGGCAATACTGAGAAAAAACCATCATTTAACTCAATCTATATGATGGCAGATTCTGGCGCTAGAGGTTCGCCAGCGCAAATTCGTCAATTAGCCGGTATGCGCGGGCTAATGGCTAAACCAGATGGTTCTATTATTGAGACTCCAATCACAAGTAATTTCCGGGAAGGTCTCAATAATATGCAATACTTTATTTCAACGCATGGAGCTCGAAAAGGTTTGGCTGATACTGCATTAAAGACTGCTAATTCAGGCTACTTAACTCGTCGTCTTGTTGATGTCGGTCAAGATTTAGTAATCACAGAAGAGGATTGTGGCACTCAAAATGGCTTAGTTATGAAGGCTGTTATTGATGGCGGTAATGTTGTTCAAACATTGGGCACTGCAGTGCTTGGTAGAATTTTAGCCGAAGATGTCTTATTACCAAATTCTAAAGAAATTCTTTTAGAAAAAGATCATTTAATAACTTTGTCTGATTCTGATCAGATCAATGAACTAGGAGTTGAATTGATCACAGTACGATCAGCTATTACTTGTGAACTTTCATATGGCGTTTGTGCATCCTGCTATGGTAATGATATGGCTAGAGGTCATAAAATTGGTGTTGGTGAGGCAGTTGGAGTAATCGCTGCACAGTCAATTGGTGAGCCAGGAACTCAGTTAACAATGCGCACATTCCATATTGGTGGTGCTGCTAGTTCATCTACAGCTATCAATAGTATTAATATTAATACAGATGGTATTGTACACTTTGAAAATATGAAATCTATAACTAACTCTAATGGAGACTTTGTAGTTATTTCAAGGTCTTCTGAGGCATCTATTAGAAATGAATTAGGTCAAGTAAAAGAGAGGTATAAATTACCTTATGGTGCAGTTGTTCACTTTAAAGATGGTGGCGAAGTTAAAGCTAAAGATAAGATTGCGGACTGGGATCCACATACTCATCCTATTATTGCTGAAAATTCTGGCCGCGTGTCTTTTGAAGATTTTGTTGAAGGGTTAACGGTATTAAAAAATTCTGATCCTTTAACAGGCTTAAATTTCTTTGAAATGATTGAAGAAGCAGAAAGAACTTCAGCCGCTAAGGATATGAAACCAATGATTAAGCTAGTTGACAAAAAAGATAAAAACCTTGTACTGTCAACTCATTACTTACCTTCAGGAGTAAAAATTAACTTGGAAGATGGTCAGTTAATCGCTGCTGGTGAAATACTTGCTAAAATACCAAAAGCGATTTCTAAAACAAGTGATATCACTGGCGGTTTGCCTCGAGTTGCTGATTTGTTTGAGGCTCGCAAAGCCAAAGACCATGAAATTCTTGCAGAGTGTTCTGGAATTATAAGTATTGGTACTCCAACAAAATCAAAGGTTCGTTTACTTATTACAAGTGAAGATGGCGAGGTCACTGAAATGATGATTCATCAATGGCGAGCTATTAATGTATTTGATGGTGAAACTGTTGAGAAAGGTGATGTTATCTCTGATGGTCCCTCAAATCCTCATGATATCCTGCGTTTATTGGGTGTTGAGGCTTTGTCAAACTATATTGTTAGAGAAGTTCAGAATGTTTATCGCCTTCAGGGAGTTAAAATATCTGATAAGCACATCGAAGTAGTTGTAAAACAGATGCTAAGAAAAGTTGAAATTTTAGATTGTGGAGACTCTAAATACGTTAATGGTGAAACTGCAGAATATGCTCATGTTATTGAGAAAAATAAGCAACTTAATGTTCAGGGTAAGTCAATTATAGAATACCAGAGATTATTGATGGGTATTACTAAAGCATCATTATCAACTGAGTCATTTATTTCTGCTGCATCATTCCAAGAAACCACTAGGGTTCTAACTGAAGCCTCAATTACTGGTAGAGTTGATAATCTTCGAGGCCTTAAAGAGAATGTAATTGTAGGGCGTTTGATACCTGCAGGTACTGGATTTACCCATCATCAAGAGAAAAGAAGAAGGCGAGAAATCTTAATGCAACCAAGCGAGGCAGAGCAAGAGTTATCTGCTCAACTTAGCGGAGCTGAAACTGCAGAATAAGATCTAAATGATATGATACAAAAGGGCTTCTCAAATTAGTTATGATTTGAGAAGCCTAAGGTTTAATAATCANTAGAGCTAACTCAATTATTCATTAGTGTAAGAATAATGGTTTGGGAGATTAATCCAAAACTATCATTATCTGTGTAATGATAAAATATACCCATGAAAAACTCTCAGTTTACCAATTTCATTGAGCAAGGGTATAACCACATTCCTTTTTCAAGAGAGGTTGTTGTGGATACTGATACTGCTTTAGCATTGTATCTTAAGTTAGCCAATAATCCATATAGTTATTTTCTAGAGTCAGTTCAAGGCGGGGAAAAATGGGGGCGATACTCATTTATTGGACTCTCAGCAGAGACAGTTATTAAAGTTTATGACTATCAAATTTTTATTGAAAAAAATGGTGAGTTATTGGAGCAATATGATGTCGAAGATCCACTAGACTGGATTGAAGATTACCAAAAAAAATTCAAAGTTCCGAAGTTGGAAAGCTTGCCAGATTTTAATGGAGGCTTGGTGGGTTATTTTGGTTATGAAATTATTCGTTATATAGAGCCAAAATTGTCAGATATAAATAAAACTGATGAATTAAACGTCCCTGATATTGTATTAATGGTTTCTAACGACCTTTTAGTTGTTGACAATTTATCAAGTAAAGTCCACATAATTACTCACATTAATCCTAATGTTGAATCTTACGAAGACGCTATTTCAAAACTTAGCTTGATTGAAGAAAATATTAAGAAATCATTTAATCATTTACCTGCTCCTTCTGAAAATATAAAGGCTGAAGACTTTGTTTCAAGTTTTGGTAGGAAAGATTTTTTAAAAGCTGTTGATAATGTACAGAAATATATTATTGCAGGTGACGTTATGCAGGTTGTTCCATCGCAGCGCTTAAGCTGCTCCTTTAAAGCCAAACCAATAGAGCTTTATCGTCAGTTAAGAATACTGAACCCATCGCCATATATGTATTTTCTTAATCTAGATGAATTTTCAATAGTTGGTTCCTCACCCGAAATTTTAACTCGCGTAGATAATAATAATATTGCAACTATAAGACCATTAGCTGGTACACGCTCAAGAGGTAAAACAACTAAAAAGGACTTGCAGCTTGAAAAGGATCTTTTGACTGATGAGAAAGAAATTGCAGAACATTTAATGTTAATTGATTTGGGTCGTAATGATTTAGGCAGAATTGCAAAAACAGGAAGTGTGACCCTTACTGATAAAATGTTTATTGAGAGATACTCTCATGTTATGCATATTGTTTCAAACGTTGAGTGTGAGTTAAAAGATGGCATGAGTTCTATCGATGTATTAAAAGCTACTTTTCCAGCGGGCACTTTGAGTGGCGCACCTAAAGTAAGGGCTATGGAAATAATTAATGAAGTTGAAAGCTTGAAGCGTAATATTTATTCTGGTGCTATTGGAAATTTATCTTGGCATGGCGGAATGGACCTAGCCATAGCAATTAGAACAGCAGTAATTAAAGATGAAGTCCTTTATATACAAGCAGGAGCAGGTATAGTTTATGACTCATTACCTGAAATGGAGTGGCAAGAAACTATGGATAAAGCTCAAGCCTTAATCAGGGCGGCGCAAAATATATGATTAAATTTAAATCTGATTTATATGGTTTAGTATTAGGTTTTTAAATTTATAAAATGCTCTAAGATGGATATAAATTTGTTTGTAAAATAAAGATATATTATTCTTGTAATTTTCCTATAAATGGGCGCAACAGATTTTGTTCATCTCCAATGTCAAAGCGAGTATTCTGTAAAGAATAGTTTAATTCGTGTCTCAAAACTTATTGAAAGTGTCCAAGCTGCAGGAATGACTAGCATTGCCTTGACAGATGATATGAGTCTTTTTTCAGCAATAAAATTCTATCAAAAGGCATTTTCAGCTGGTATCAAGCCTATTATTGGAGCGAAAATAACAGTAACTTTAGAATTGGATAATTATGATGTCTTGTTATTATGCCAAAACCATGAAGGCTACCTCAATCTCTCTGAGCTTATATCTAAAGCTTACTTAAATGAGCAGGGAATTTCAAGTGTAAGCGTTACTGAAGATCAACTCATCTCACACCAGAAAGGTTTAATTATGGTCGCAACTGCAGTGAACTCTGATATCGCACAACTACTTTTATCTAATGAGCATACTCTTGCAGAAAAAAAAGCCATTCGTTGGAAATCTATTTTTAATGATCGGTACTATATTTCAGTTCAAAGAACTAATAGGTCTCAAGATGAGAATTTACTTAATCTCACTATAGGCCTTGGATTGCAATTAGAAATTCCAGTAATAGCAACTAATGATGTACAGTTTTTGAAAAAAAATGATTATGAAGCCCATGAAGCTAGAATTTGTATTGCCCAAGGTGGTCTTTTAGATGATGCTCGAAGACTTAAAAATTTTAGTGAAACTCAGTATTTAAAAAATCCTATTGAAATGTCAGACTTATTTTCTGACTTCCCTAATATTTTAAAAAATACTGTTGAATTATCAAAGCGATGTAACTTGCATTTTAAATTATTTGAGAAGAATTATCTTCCTGTTTTTCCAACTCCAAAAGGAAAATCAATTTCTGAATTTTTTCATGAAGAGTCAATGTTAGGCCTTCAAGAGAGGCTTAAAGGAATAAGTGTTAGCGAAGAGATTTATTATGAGCGATTAAATTTTGAGTTGTCTGTGATTCTAGAAATGGACTATCCGGGGTATTTTTTAATTGTTTCGGATTTTATAAGGTGGGCTAAAGAGAATGGTATCCCTGTTGGTCCAGGAAGAGGTTCAGGGGCTGGATCTCTAGTTGCCTGGGCACTTTCTATTACAAATGTTGATCCTATTGAGCATGATCTTTTGTTTGAGCGTTTTCTTAATCCTGAACGTATCTCCATGCCTGATTTTGATATTGATTTTTGTACAGATCGTCGAGATGAGGTTATTGCATATGTTGCTAGCAAGTATGGATCTGATAAAGTTTCACAAATTATTACTTATGGCACCATGGCAGCAAAGGGGGTTGTTAGAGATGTAGGGAGAGTATTAGGACATCCATATGGTTTTAGTGATCAGATTTCTAAGATGATACCTAACGAATTAAAAATGACCTTAAGTAAAGCGTTAGAGGACTCTTCAGAGCTTAAATCACGCTATGACTCTGAAGAAAGTGTCTCCACACTTATTGATTTATCTCAAGATTTAGAAGGCTTGATTAGAAATATTGGAACGCATGCTGGTGGTGTGGTTATAGCACCTAGTAAGATCAGTGATTTTTGCCCAATCTATAAAGGTTCTGATGAGTCAGATGTAGTAGTGTCGCAGTTTGATAAAGATGATGTTGAGGCTGTAGGCCTTGTTAAATTTGACTTTCTTGGTTTGTCAAATCTAACTGTTATAGATAAGGCTGTAAAAATTATTGCAAAAAAAGGATTAAGTGATGGCTTGATAGATATTGATAGGCTTTCCTTAGATGATCCAAAGGTATATAAATTACTCCAAGATTGTGATACTACTGGAGTTTTTCAGCTTGAATCTGATGGTATGCGAGGCTACTTAAAAAAACTTAAGGCTGATTGTTTTGAAGATATTGTTGCTATGTTGGCTTTATATAGACCTGGTCCATTAGAGTCAGGAATGGTAGATGATTATATTCAAGTTAAG
This sequence comes from Thiotrichales bacterium, assembly GCA_002698045.1. GTDB lineage: Bacteria > Pseudomonadota > Gammaproteobacteria > PS1 > Pseudothioglobaceae > Pseudothioglobus. The sequence continues at coordinate 12,907 of NZUR01000044.1, forward strand.
CATGGTGCTAGAGTCCGATATCCGCATGAAATACTAGAAGAAATTTTGAAACCAACAAATGGTGTATTTATTTATCAAGAACAAGTTATGAAGTCTGCGCAAGTTATGGCTGGCTATTCTTTGGGTGGGGCAGATATATTGCGAAGAGCAATGGGTAAGAAAAAAACTGAAGAAATGGCAGAACAGAGAGAAGTGTTTGTAAAAGGAGCCTCTAAAAAAAATATTGAAAAAGATAAGGCAAATGAAATTTTTGATCTTATTGATAAGTTTTCAGGATATGGCTTTAATAAGTCTCATTCAGTTGCTTATGCGTATATTTCTTATCAAACTGCTTGGCTTAAAGCCCACTTTCCGGCCCCCTTTATGGCTGCAGTATTGTCTTCGGTGATGGATGATACGGATAGGATTGCATTTACAGTTGGAGAATCTAAGAAGAAAGGAGTTATATTTATTGCACCAGATATAAATCAATCTGAATATGAGTTTAGTATTAGAGACAACAAGACAATAGTATATGGGCTAGGTGCTATAAAGGGAGTTGGTGAAGCCTTAGTGAGAGAAATAGTTTTACAGCGTGAGAAGAATGGAGATTATTCTGATATTTTTGATTTTTGTTTGCGAATAGAAAAGAGGCATCTAAATCGACGAGCATTAGAGGCCCTTATATATGCTGGTGCATTTGATATTTTTGGCATAAAAAGGGCTACCCTTATTGCCACTTATCCAGGCGCTAGGAGTCAGGCTGAGCAGAGACAAAATGATTTATCAAAAGGTCAAAGTAGTCTTTTTTCAGAAGTTGACAGTCATACTGAATACGAGAAAATATATAAAAAAGGTTCCTACTTATCATTTAAGCAAATACTGATGTTTGAGAAAAATGTCATGGGTTATTACCTTAACCGACATCCTACAGATTGGTATAAGGGTGATTTAAAGTCAATAGTTTGTACCTTACCGAAGGATCTTGTTTTTCGAAATAATAGAGAAGTACGCATTCTATCTTTGATCTCTGATATTAACTATCGTAATACTCGAAAAGGGCAGATGGCAAGTTTAACAATTGAAGATGGTGAAAAGAAAGTTAATGCAGCAGTTTTTTCACAAGCTCTTGGGGTAAATAGTGATCAAATTGTTGAAGACGAAGTCGTCGTTATTTCAGGCAAAGTAAATAAGGATTTTAGAGAACAATGGCAGATAGTAGTTGATCGAATAGACCCAGTTGATAAGGTGCAGTTGAAATATGCTAAATATCTCAAGATAAAATTAAGTGAAGAAGATAAAAATGCCTATGTAGAGCTATACAATTTACTTCAAGAGTTTCATGGAAAATGTCCAGTAATTATTGAATATCAATCTAATAATACTTCAGGAAAAATTCCTCTCTCAAAAGAATACAATGTCTCACTTAATAGGGAACTCTTAGATACAATCGAGAAGAATCTTGGTCCTGGAAAATATAAAATTCAGTATTAGTTAAAATATAATTCTTAGACAAATAGTTGTATTAAGCGGTTAATAGCAGTTAGAAGTTAAAGAAAATAAACTTATTTTAATACCAATATAATTTATCTTTTTCTATTTAATATTAAAATCTAAATGTAGTTAAATTGGAATTTTAATAAAAAATCATATTTGTCCTGAAAAGCCCTATTTAAAAGGGAAATCTATAAAAGTTATCCGCTATCTGAGAATTAACTAGTATTCATGACATAGTTGAAATATATTCACAAATCTATAAAAACATAAGCCATTGATTTATATATAAAAAACGGTTATGATTATTTATTAACCAAAACCATAGAATTTGCTATTCTAGCGCATGATTTATAGCATTATTAAGAGATATCACCAGAGTTATCCACAGTTTTGTGAGTAAGTCCATTAGGCCTTGATTTATAGGCATTTTTGACAATTAGAAAAAATATTTAGCAATTTTATTAATGATAATTTCAGCAATAATTTGCTTGCTATTTTTATCTATTTTTTCAGAATTCTTTTCAGATATAAAGTGAACTTCGTTTTCATCAGACTTAAGACCAATCTCACTATTTGAAATGTCATTTAAAATAATAGCATCACACTTCTTATTTTTTAATTTATGCTTCGCATTAGAAATTAAATTTTCAGTTTCTGCTGCAAAACCGATACAGATTGGTTTGTCTTTTAATTTACAGACACTAGCTAGAATATCTTTGTTTTCTATAAGTTGAATTGATTTTATACTACTTGTTTTTTTTATTTTATTAAGGCTTACTTTTGAAGGTCTATAGTCTGCCACTGCAGCGCAGCTAATAAATAGGTCTTGGCTAGTAATGTTATTCATTACTGCGTCATACATTTCACTTGCACTAGTTACAAAAATAGTTTCAGCTCTCCTTTCAACTTCAATAGAAATTGAGCCAACTACCAGTGTTGTTTTTGCACCAGCCTGAATACAGGCATGAGCTAGTGACATACCCATTTTTCCACTACTATGATTAGATATGAATCTAACTGGATCTATTGCTTCAATAGTGCCACCTATTGTTATTAAAACTTTTTTACCACTTAGTGAGTTACTCAAAAAAAGTTCTGCAGCTTGCTGAGCAATATCAATCGGCTCAGCTAGTCTTCCTTCTCCAACATCACCACAAGCCTGCTCGCCAAAACCTGGCTCTATGATAATTACGTTACGACTTTTGAGTAATTGAAGGTTTTCTTTCATTGCAAGTGATGCATACATCTGTTGATTCATTGATGGCGCTATCATCACAGTGGCGCTTGTTGCAAGTATTACAGTAGAGAGTAAGTCATCCGCCTTACCATGGCAAAGCTTAGCTATAGTGTTTGCAGAGGCTGGAGCAATGATTACTATATCTGCCCATTTTGCTAACTCTATATGGCCCATAGAAAGTTCAGCATCTTTATCCCAAAGATTATCATGAACTTTATTTTTTGAAATTGTTTGTAGGGATCTTTCACTAACAAATTCCCTTCCACCACTGGTTATGACTACCCTAACTTCAGCACCTAAATCCTGCAGGCGCCTAACAATATCTGGAGACTTGTAAGCTGCAATTGAGCCACTAACTCCTAACAAAACTCGTTTATTTGTTAGGGTATTCATTTAAGGGTGGCTCTAATTTTGATATCAGTACCAACATGTCTAATGTCAATAATACTCAATTTGATTTTTTCAGACATTGTCTTTAGTGGAATATCAATCATTGGTCTGGCATCATTTCCAAGAATCAATGGTGCAGTATAAATGATAAACTCATCAACTAGACCTGCCTCTAACATTGCACCGTTGAGACCACTTCCAGCTTCAAGGAGCAAGTTATTGACCCCCATCTCTCCAAGCTTTGTAAGAGCTGATTGTAAATCTAACTTTCCATTTGAAAGAGTTTTTGAATTACCATTATTAAGTACAAGTGTATCCGCATTAGATGAAAAAATATTAAGTGACTTATCATTGATAACATTACCGCTATCAATAATTACTCTGAGGGGATTTGTGTCTATCTCATTAAGCCTCACTGTCATCATAGGGTTATCATTTATGATAGTGCCTGATCCAGTCATGATTGCTTGATTTTCACTGCGAAGTTTATGCACATCTTTTCTAGCAGCGTCTGAAGTAATCCATTTACTCTCACCATTTTTCATTGCTGTTCTACCATCTAGACTCATAGCAATCTTTGAAGTGACAAATGGCATACCGGTTCGCATTCTTTTAACAAATCCTCGATTGAGCTCACTTGCTTCATCTTTAAGTAAACCGACTTCAACTTGAATGTTGGCATCTTGCAGCATTTTAACTCCCCTTCCAGACACTAAAGGGTTAGGGTCAAGCATTGCAATAATAACTTTCTTAACTCCAGCTTTAATTAGTGCATCTGCACAGGGAGGTGTTTTACCGAGATGAGAGCATGGCTCAAGAGTTACGTAGAGCGAAGTGTTATTAGCTTTGTGATTAATTTGCTTTAGAGCATTAATCTCAGCATGACCTTCACCATACTGACGATGAAAGTCTTCAGCAATAATTTCATCGTCACGAGTTATCACACAACCCACCATTGGATTTGCTCCAACACTTGCTCGACCCTGCTCAGAAAGTTTGAGAGCAAGAGACATACATTCTGTATCTTGTTGAGTGAAAGCCATTATAATAATTGTATATAAATTACTTAACATTTTACTCGGGAGAGCGGTGTGGATGAACAGAAAAAACAAGCCCTAAAAGTAGCCCTTAGCCAAATCGAAAAACAGTTTGGAAAAGGATCTGTTATGTTCTTGGGCGATGAGGAGGCAAGAACAGATATTGAGGCTGTTTCTACAGGCAGTCTAAGCCTTGATATTGCACTTGGAATAGGTGGTTTGCCTAGGGGCAGGGTTGTTGAAATTTATGGACCAGAGTCCTCAGGAAAAACNACAATGACCTTACATGTTATTGCAGAAATGCAAAAAATAGGNGGANCAGCAGCATTTATTGACGCTGAACATGCCCTTGATCCTNCTTATGCAAGGAAACTAGGGGTAAATACCGATGACCTTNTAATTTCACAGCCTGATACTGGAGAACAAGCNCTAGAAATTACAGATATGCTTGTTCGCTCAGGAAGTGTAGATATTGTTGTCATAGATTCTGTTGCTGCATTGACTCCAAAGGCTGAAATTGAAGGTGAAATGGGTGCTTCTCATATGGGGTTGCAGGCGAGATTAATGTCTCAAGCACTCAGAAAACTAACCTCCAATATAAAACGAACTAACACCATGGTTATATTTATTAACCAACTTCGTATGAAAATTGGGGTCATGTTTGGTAATCCTGAGACAACAACTGGTGGAAATGCACTTAAATTTTATGCATCAGTTCGATTAGATATTCGTAGAATTGGTGCCATTAAAAAAGGTGATGAAATTCTTGGTAATGAAACCAGAGTTAAGGTTTTGAAAAATAAAGTCGCACCTCCATTTAAAAAGGCAGAATTTCAAATTTTATACAATCAAGGTATTTCAAGAGAGAGTGAAATAATTGACTTAGGTGTTGAGCTTGGTCTTGTTGAAAAGGCTGGAGCCTGGTACAGCGTTGAAGGTGAAAGAATTGGCCAAGGCAAGGATAATGCAAGAGATTATTTAAAGGACCACACTGAGATGAGTCAAATACTTGAGGGAAAAATTCGTGAAAAATTAATGAGTAGCGATCATGACGAACCAGAGTCAACAGAATAGATGCTACTCAGCTGCGCTAAAGATGTTGATGAGGCGTGAGCATTCTCAATTAGAATTATTAAAAAAATTGCAACTTAAGGGTTTTGATGATTCAATCATTAATAGCTCAATCTCACTTTTAGCTGAGCAAAACTATCAAAGTGATAAACGATTTTCTGAGGCCTTTATTCTCATGAGGTATAGCCAAGGAAAAGGTCCTTTAAAAATTGCATTTGAGCTTAAAGGAAGAGGCATTAATAAATTTAATTTAACTACTTTTGATTGGTCTAAGTTAGCAAAAGAAGTTAGGATAAAAAAATTTGGACATGATATATCTCTAGATTTCAAAGACCAAGCAAAACAAAAGCGTTTTTTGCAGTCGAGAGGCTTTGGTTTTGATGAAATTAATCAAGCATTCTAATAACCTTATAAAAACCTAATTAATTTATTAACCTCTCTATGAAATTTGAAGTCACTAATGCAGATAACAAAGCTCGCCGAGGAAAGCTATCCTTTGATCGTGGAGTAGTAAATACACCAGCTTTTATGCCAGTTGGGACCTGTGGCACAGTCAAAGCAATGACAGTAGATGAGGTTAAAGACTTAGGAGCTGAAATTATTTTGGGTAACACTTTTCATCTCTCATTAACTCCAACAACTGAAGTTATTGAGGCGCATGGCGATTTACATGAATTTATGAATTGGTCTGGCCCAATTCTGACTGATTCTGGTGGTTTCCAAGTCTTTAGTTTGGGAAAATTGAGAAAAATAACTGAGAAGGGCGTTAAATTTCGATCTCCAAAAGATGGCACACTAATTTTTATGGGTCCTGAGGAGTCCATGCAAATACAGCATAAATTGGGCTCTGATATTGTAATGATATTTGATGACTGCACGGCCTACCCAAGTGAAAAAAATGTTGTTGATCAGTCGATGCAGCTGTCTCTAAGATGGGCTAAAAGATCACTAGATGAACACCAAAGACTTAATAACAAAAATGCCCTTTTTGGAATTGTTCAGGGCGGCATGCATAAAGAACTCCGCCTTCATTCAATGGAGTCTTTGGTAGAGATGGGTTTTGATGGGTACGCAATTGGAGGTCTATCTGTTGGAGAACCTAAAGAAGAAATGATGGAGGTGCTTAGTTATTTACCGGATAAATTGCCAGCAAATAAACCAAGGTATTTAATGGGCGTTGGGACACCTTCAGATTTAGTAGAGGCTATTGCATGTGGGATTGACATGTTTGATTGTGTCATGCCTACTCGGAATGCAAGAAATGGTCATTTATTTACTTCAGAAGGTGTGGTTAAAATTAGAAATGCAAAATACAGGTCAGATATTGGGCCACTTGACCCTAACTGTAAATGTTCAACGTGCATCAATTATTCAAGGGCTTATCTTCATCATCTTCAAAAAACAAATGAGATATTAGGCTCTCGCTTAAATACATTTCATAACTTATATTATTATCAAGATTTAATGAAGTCAGTTAGAAAATCAATTGAAGCTAATACGTTTTCTGAATTTAGAAAAATATTCTCTACTAAACAGTATTTCTAATTAGATCTCATTCTACTGTTTCTTTTACAACTGGATTTTTACTAAAGTATTCATCTAATAGAGCCCTCGCAAGTGGTGCGGCCTTTGAACTTCCGCTACCTGCATTTTCTACAATAATGGCTATAGCAACCTGAGGGTCTTCAATAGGAGCAAACCCAGTAAATAGTGCGTGATCTCTTAATTTTTCATCAATATTTGCAGCAATGTACTCTTCTTCTGGGTCTAGGCCAAAAACCTGAGCGGTCCCTGTCTTACCTGCTAAAGTATATTTTAGTTTGTTGTTTAATCTTCTTGCAGTTCCTAATTTTCCATAAACAGTTTGCTTCATACCTTCAATAATTATTTCCCAATTATTAATATCTTTGATAGGTATTTGGCGTGAAACTTTTTTTTGGTCCTGTGTTACATCGCCATTTTTTGTTTGAGAATGCATCATTACTTGTGGCGTTAATAGATGACCTTTATTGGCAATAGCTGCAGTTGCTAATGCTAATTGAAGTGGGCTAGATGTCATAAAGCCTTGTCCAATTCCTGTAATCAGAGTCTCACCTCTATACCAAGGCTCATCTTTGTTAATTTTTTTCCATTCTCTTGAAGGTAAAACTCCTCCTAGTTCGCCAGGCAAATCAATATTTGTATTTTTCCCAAATTGAAATAGATCAAG
>NZUR01000045.1 GCA_002698045.1 Thiotrichales bacterium
CGGCATGAATGTAGCAGTTTTGCCATAAAGCTGAGCAACGTTATGAACGCAGTACTTTAAGATCTGTGTTTCGTCGGCCTTTTTCACTAATGTATTGAACAATGCGCCAATTTCACATTGCCCGGCAGTACCGACTTCATGGTGATGGACCTCTGTCGTAACACCCATCTCCTCTATCGCCAAACACATTTGAGATCGAAGGTCATGCAACGAGTCGACTGGAGGCACTGGGAAGTATCCACCCTTGATGTGTGGACGGTGACCTTTATTACCACCCTCCATGTCTACACCAGAACTCCAGGCAGCCTCTTCAGAACTGATTTCATAAAAAGCCTTACCCAAACCAAAGCCTGCATCCCATTTGACACTATCAAAGACAAAAAATTCTGGCTCATTACCAAAGTAAGCAGCATCACCAATACCGGAATCTTTTAGATAAGCCTCTGCACGAGCTGCAATAGATCGTGGATCCTTAACATAACCTTTCATATCAGAAGGATCAACGATATTACAACGTATATTGAGTGTAACTTCTTCAGTAAAAGGATCGAGGATTGCTGTCTCCGTGACCGGAACTAGCACCATGTCAGAGTCATTAATATCTTTCCAGCCAGAGATTGAAGAGCCGTCAAACATTTGACCATCTTCTAGCTTCTCTATATCAACTGTATGAGCAGGAACACTCACATGTTGTTCTTTACCTATCGTATCAGTGAAGCGAAAATCTATAAACTTAACATTCTGATCTTCGATTATTTTCATTACATCTTTTGCAGACATAGCTATACTCCTAAATATATAAAATAAATAATAAAGTTGACAGGCATTGTCAGAAAGTCTGCGCCGTTGCAAACGGTATTGTTGTCTCTTAAAGAAACTAACAAAGATTATTTCAGAGAAATATTATATCCTATTTTTTTAGATTTGCACTACAAAATTATTTAATTCAGGTTGAGGTTATAAAACCCAATCTTTAGGTTTTAAAAAGTAACTTGTTAGTTTTTCTTCCTCACTACCTGGTTCAATTTTATATTGATAAGACCATTGAGCTTTTGGAGGTAATGACATTAGAATTGACTCTGTCCTTCCTCCACTCTGGAGACCGAACAAGGTTCCACGATCATATATCAAGTTAAATTCTACATATCGACCTCGGCGGTAAAGCTGAAAATCTTTCTCTTTTTCACTGAAAGTGGTATTCATTCTCTTTTTAGCAATTGGGATGTATGCCTCAGTAAAATGACTTCCAACGCTCTTCATATAGTCAAAGCACTCTTCAAAATCGCCATTAAGATCATCAAAAAACAAGCCTCCAATGCCTCTCTGTTCATTTCTATGAATTAAGTAAAAATAGTCATCGCACCATTTTTTATATTTTGGATAAACGTCCTCCCCAAAAGGTATACAAGCCTTCTTAGCAGTTTCGTGCCAGTGCACTGCATCCTCATCAAAACCATAATATGGCGTTAAGTCAAATCCACCTCCAAACCACCATATTGGCTCTTTTCCTTGCTCTTCCGCGACAAAAAATCGAACATTTGCATGAGCAGTCGGTATAAATGGATTATCAGGATGTAGAACCAAAGAAACGCCAAGAGCAGTATATTTCCTTCCTTCGAGCTCAGGTCTAAGTGCACTAGCAGATTTAGGCATTTTATCACCACGAATAATCGAAAAGTTTACACCTCCCTTCTCAAAAACATTGCCATTGGAAATAATGCAGGTTACACCATTTCCTCTTTGATCATCTCTAGACCAATGATCTTGCTCAAATACAGTACCCCCGTCAAGCAGCTCAATTTCAGAACAAATAGTTTGCTGAAGGTCAATTAAATATCTTTTTACTTGCTCTATCATCGTTGGCGAATACCTGTTAATAAATTAATTATTCTTGAAGGCTCAGAATTATACTTATTTGGAGGTAATGCAAAATCAAGCTCATTACCAAAATACGTTCTTAGCTCGAGTATAGATCTGGCAACTTCGTTTCCTTGAGTATTAGCGCTCGTTGAAATCAGAGCAGAGCCCGTATTTTCACAGAAATAAGAAATCAGTGGATCTGAAGTAATTCGCACTGCAAGAAGTTCATGATCGCCAGTAATAAGACTGGAAACATTTTCAGATTTTGGAACAAGGTAGGTTGTAGGCTTATCAACTGGCTTAGTAAGCTTTTGCAATAATTCAATATCTAGATTTGGATCAATGTATGGTAATAAAAAATCAATATCAGATGCTAGCAATATAAAGCCTTTGTTGATATCTCTTTGCTTTAAATCTGCCAATGTTTGAATCGCACTTTGATTGTTAGCCAAACAAGATAGGCCATAAATAGTATCTGTCGGGTGAGCTATAACGCCAGTCCTTAGATGGTTAAGTGCCAGTCGAATTTTCGCAGATAATTTCATTTTTTAGCTCTAGGGTGAAATTCATCATAGACTTTAGAGAGTTCTAAAAAATCTAAATGAGTATAAATTTGAGTACTTTTAATGCTTTTATGGCCCAAGAATTCTTGGACAGTTCTAAGGTCATGACTAGACTGAAGAAAATGAGTCGCTGCTGCATGTCTTAACATGTGGGGGTGAACATTGATTGAGACGCCTACATCAAGCGCCCTTTTTTTGACGATATTTTGTACAGACCGAGGACTAATTCTTAAGTCTTTTTGATTCAAAAATAAGGCATCAGATTCAGATTCTGGTCTTTTAGTAAGATACGTCTCAAGAACATTTATTGCTGAACTACCAATTGGGGAGAAACGGGCCTTTCCGCCCTTACCCATTACTCTTACAAAGCCTTCATTCACATCTAAATCCTTAATATTTATTCCGACAAGTTCAGAAACCCTTAAGCCACTTGAATATAATAGCTCAATCATTAGTACTGATCGCAACTCTGAGTAATGACCTGTCTTTAAGTTCATCATATTTCTAAGGTCATCAAAATCGATTGTTTTAGGTAAAACTCGATCTATTTTAGGGGTTTGAATCGATAGCGCAGGATTTTTAACCATTACTCCATTATCAATTAAAAAGTTAAAAAAACCTCTTATTGAAGACAAATATCTCCTAATGGATTTACCTGACATCTCACTATGCCTAAGTCCCATTACAAATAGATTAACTGTATCACTCTCTATTTCCAACCAATCAGCAATATTCCTATTAATTAAAAAAGATAGAAACTTTAATAAATCTCTCTCATACGATGCAATGGTGTTTTGGGCATAGTTTTTTTCAACACCCAAATAAGTCACAAATTCTTCAATTTGTTTAACTAATATTTCGCTTTGAGACTTGTTTTTTTCATGATCGACCATATCTTTACATTTTACGTTAAACGATTAAGGATTTTAGATGAGTCAAAAACAAACACACGCCTTCCAGACAGAAGTATCGCAACTACTCCATTTAATGGTTCACTCCCTATACTCCAATAAAGAGATATTCTTAAGGGAGCTGGTTTCAAATGCTTCAGATGCAATCGATAAGCTTAAATTTGAGTCTTTATCTAATGAATCGCTTATTGAAGGAAAACAAGAACCTAGTATTCATATTGATATTGATAAGGATGCAGGAACTATTACCATAAAAGATAACGGCATTGGAATGACTCAAGATGAGGTTATGGAAAATATAGGTACTATAGCTAACTCAGGCACCCGCAAATACCTTGAAAGTCTAGACAAGAGTCAAACACAAGATTCAAACCTTATCGGTCAATTTGGTGTAGGTTTTTATTCTGCTTTCATCGTTTCTAATACGGTCACTCTTTTGAGTAGAAAGGCTGGTGATGATAAAGCTAACGGCACAAAATGGGTATCAAAAGGAAAAGGTGAATACTCAATTGAAACAGTTGAATTAGACGATTACGGTACGACAGTAATTCTCAACGTTAAGAAAGCTGAAAATGAGTTCGTAAATGACTATCGAATCCGTGGCATCGTTTCAAAATATTCAGATCACATTACCATACCAATTATGATGCTGAAATCAACAGAAGAAGATAAAGATGTAATTGAATATGAAACAATCAATAAAGCGACTGCTTTTTGGATGCAAGACAAAAAAGAGTTGTCTCAAAGTGACTACGACGAATTCTATAAATCATTAACCTATGACTTTGAAGGACCATTAACTCAAATTCATAATAGAGTTGAAGGAAAACTTGAGTACTCATCGTTGCTTTTTATACCTAAAAAAGCGCCTTTTGATATGTGGGAACCTAAAAGAAAAGGTGGCGTAAAGCTTTATGCTAAAAGAGTCTTTATTATGGAGGGTAATGAAGAATTACTTCCACAGTATCTTCGATTTGTAAAGGGTGTGATTGATACTGCTGACTTGTCACTCAACGTTTCAAGAGAAATACTACAAGGCAGCAAAGTTGTTGATACTATCAAAAAAGCCTCAGTAAAACGAATTTTATCTTTACTAGACAAAATGTCTAAAAACAAACCTGAGGATTATTCAGTATTTTGGAAAGAGTTTGGTATGGTGATCAAAGAAGGAGTGGTTGAAGATTTTGCAAATAAAGACAAAATTTCAAACCTTTTACGTTTTGCATCAACATCAAATGACACTCAAGAACAGACAGTTTCACTGAAAGATTATGTTGGTCGAATGAATAAGGACCAAAAAAATATATACTACGTCACTGCAGATAATTATGCAGCTGCAAAAGGATCACCTCATTTAGAAATCTTTAAAGAGAAGAACATTGAAGTACTTTTACTTTCTGATAGAGTCGATGAATGGTTAGTGGCTAACTTTGGTGAGTTTGAAGAAATGTCACTGAAATCTATTGCGAAAGGTGATTTAGAGGACCTTGATTCAAAAGAAGACAAGAAAAAGAAAGAAAAAACAGTCAAGGACTATGAAAAAGTTATAACTAAGGTTCAAAAAATCCTTGAAAACCAAGTTAAAGAAGTGAAAGTTTCGAGTCGCTTAAGTGAATCTCCTTCATGCCTCGTTGCAGATGAAAATGAGATGGGTGGGAATATGGAGCGTATTATGAAGTCACTTGGTCAAGATGTTCCTGATACCAAACCTATTCTTGAGATTAATCCTGAACATCCACTTGTAAAGAAGCTTAAGACTAAAGTTGATAAAGACCTTGTGAAGGTTTTATTTGATCAAGCTGTTCTTAGCGAAGGTGGTCAAATAAAAGAGCCTGCAGAGTTTGTTAAACGAATGAACAAGTTGATGCTTGGATAAGAGTCTTAATTTTAAAAGCCCGAATTTCGGGCTTTTTTTCGTCTATTGAAAATCTAATTTTTATAGGGATTAATTTTATTAAGAATCCCTCTTAAAATTGCGATTTCTTCCTTTTCAGGATGGCTTCTTCCAAACAACCTACGAAGTCGTCTCATTAACAGACTTTTTGGTTTTTTCTTATCAAAATAATCGATATGTTTAAGTGTCTGCTCAAGGTGCTTATAAAAACTATCTAAGTCGTCAAAGTTAGCAAGTTCACCTCCATAGTTATCAAAGCCGCCTTCAACATTACTGACATAGTTTTGGTAAGCAAAGACCTGGATAGCAGATGCAACATTTAGTGAAAAGTACTCTGGATTTCCAGGGATTGTCATTAGAATAGAGCATAAATCGAGCTCCTCATTGGTTAATCCTGAATTTTCAGTGCCAAAAACAACTGCAACCTCTTGGTTAGCTTTTCTAATTGATGCTTGTATTTCACTGCAAGTATCGATCACATCTAGTTGCTTCCATTTAATATTGCGTTGACGAGCACTTGCACCAATAACCAAATGAGTGCCTACCAATGCCTCTTCTAGTGAATGGCATATTACTGCACTTGATAAGACGTCATCAGCGCCGCTTGCTCTTGCGGTTGCTACCGCAGAAGGGTAATTACTAGGGTTGACCAAAAACAACTGCTTAAGAGACATATTTTTCATTGCTCTTGCAGCTGCGCCAATATTACCTGGCTCAGTCGTATTCACCATGACAATCCTCACTTTATCAAAATTCGTCAAGGTATAATTCGTTTCTTTAATTATTTGACTCATCAATCATGCATCCTACCGTTAATATTGCAGTCCGAGCTGCTCGTGCAGCTGGTGATGTTATCCTAAGGTATCACAACCAGGTCGATTTATTGACCATTGAAAATAAGTCTATCAATGACTTTGTTTCTGAGGTTGATAAAACGGCTGAAAAAGCCATTATAAACGAGATTAAAAAANNCTTNCCAAANCATTCAATTTTAGCTGAAGAGAGTGGTGAAATATTGGGTGANAGNGATTTTCAATGGATTATTGACCCTCTAGACGGAACAACAAACTATCTACATGGATTCCCTCAATACGCTGTTTCGATTGCCTTACTTGAAAAGCAAGTCATGGCTCATGCAGTAATCTATGACCCTTTTAAGGAAGAACTCTTCACCGCCTCAAAGGGAGATGGCGCCTATCTAAATAATGAAAGAATCAGAGTTACTATGTCAAACGGACTCCAAGACACCTTAATTGGGACTGGCTTTCCATTTAAACATCCTCAACACTTAGACTGCTACCTTGAAACCTTTAAAGCAATACATCCACATGTATCTGGAATTCGAAGAGCAGGCTCTGCTGCACTTGATTTAGCTTATCTAGCTGCTGGCCGATTAGATGGATTTTGGGAGATAGGTCTTAATTCATGGGATATAGCTGCTGGCTCCTTACTAATAAAAGAGGCAGGTGGCTTTATAGGAGATTTCTCAGGCAGAGATCAATATATGGAGACTGGTAACGTCGTTGCAGGGAATGCAGACGTATATAAAGCACTTTTAAAGAAAATACACCCTCACCTAACTGAAGATTTACAACGTTAAAAAATCTATTCAACAATTGTTAATTGCTCACCATTAATCTTAGAACCTTTATTTGATAAAAGGTAGACAATCACAGAGCTTTTCTCTTCTGGCCTTGGAACTGAAGAAGCATCTTCAGCGGGGTATGCTGTTCTCCTCATTTCTGTTCTTATTTTTCCAGGGTTGATTGTGTTTACAGTAATTTGAGTTTTTTCTAGTTCCTCAGAAAGCGTTTTTGCAAAACCTTCTATTCCAAATTTACTAACACTATAAGCACCCCAGTAAGCTCTTGCTTTTCTTCCAACTGTAGAGGATAAGAAAAGAATTCTAGCGTCATCTGACTTCATTAAAGCAGGTATAAGAAATTGCGTCAACATAAATGGAGCGCTTAAGTTAATCTGTAAAGTTGAATACCAGAGTTTGATATCGTATTGATCAATAGGCATTTGTGTTCCAAGAATTGCGGCATTATGTATAAGCCCATCCAACTTTTTAAATTTATCAAGAATATTATCTTGCAGTTCTTGATAATTCTCAGGTGTCGCACCCTCAAGGTCTAGTGGGTAAAGTATAGGCTCTTTGTAGCCAGCATCAACTACTGCATCATAGGCATACTCAAGTGAGCCCAAATCTCTTCCAAGCATAATAACAGTCGCTCCTGCCTTTGCAAGATCCATTGTTATTGCCAAACCAAACCCTCTATTAGCCCCAGTGACTAAAACAACCTTACCCTCTAGCTCACCCTCTTGAACTTTGTAATTGACAGGAAGTTTCATTCACCAATTTCTTTATTTGATTTAACTCCAAGTGCTTTTAACTTCCCAGCACGACCAATTAAATTACCTGGGCCAGTTTGGAGCTTTTTGCGAGCATCGGAAAAACCTTCCTTGGTTTTATCTAATTGACTCTCAATCTTATCCAAGTCATTGAAAAACCCAGCTAGTTTGTCATACATCTTTCCTGCCTGCCTGGCAATTTCATCAGCATTTTTATTTTGTTTATCAGTTTGCCACATAAAGTTGACTGTCTTTAAACTCATACTAAGCATTGAAGGTGATACAAGCATAATATTTTTCTTTAGGGCATCATCAAACAAACTGTGCTTTTGCTGAAGAGCTAATAAAAGAGCCCCCTCGATTGGAATAAAAACAAAAATAAAATCAAGGCTCCTTACACCTTCAAGGTTTTCATACTCTTTTATGCTTATATTTTTAATTTGTGTTTCTATTGAAGTAATATGTTTTTTTAAAGCCTCCTCGTTGGATTGATCAGCCATATAATCAACATAATCTTTAAGAGATACTTTTGAATCGATAACAACGTCTTTTCCCTCCGGCAAGTGAAGTATGACGTCAGGTTTGAATTTTTCACCGGCCTCATTCTTATATTGCTTCTGTAAATCAAACTCAACCCCCTCTTTAAACCCATAGCTTGACAAAAGAGAGCTTAAAATTTCTTCACCCCAGTCACCCTGTAATTTGTTGTCATAAGTAAGAGCATTTGTAAGATTTTGAGCTGACTGTTGGGTATCGATGTTTGCCTCATGTAAAGATTTAATTTGTTCTTTTAGTGAGGTTCTTTCCTCGATTTGCTCTTTAGTGATGGTTTCAATTCTTTCTCTAAAGCTTTTAAGTTGAGTCTGAAGAGGTGTTAAAAGGTCAGAGTTATCAACTTTCAGTTTGTCACGATCATTCTTTAAAATATCAGACGCTAAAGTCTTGAAATCACTATTTACTTGTGTTTTAAGCTGATCCACAAATTCCAATTTTTCAGCATAATTTTTTTCTTTTTCTTCAAGTGTGGTTTTAAGTTGAATATTTTTTTCACTCAAAGATAACAGCTTTTTATTAAGAATATAATAGCTAATAAAGACACCAATCAATAAAGACAAGACTGCTATTACAATATCCATAAAGCCTTTCCAAGATTTAAAAATTTTAATAGTATATTTACTCTCATGAAATATATGAACCTATTGTTGGTAATGTTAGTAAAATTTTAATTAGAATAACATTTAAATTATAACGTTAACCCTACTATAACCTATGCTGTTTTTAAGATCTTTATTGTACTTTGTTGGCTCAATAATAAGCATTATTGTTATAACTGTATGTGGCTTATTTCTTGTCATTTCACCATATCCGTATCGTCAAAAATTTCTTTCGCAGTGGGCTATTTTTTGCATATGGTGGTTAAAAGTCACCCTAAATATTACAACAAATATTAAGGGCAAAGAAAACATTAATAATTCTCCCTGCGTCATTATTTCAAATCACCAGTCGACATGGGAAACATTAGCCTTTCAAACTATATTTCCTGCTCACACATGGGTTCTAAAACAGGAACTGTTATGGTTGCCAATATTTGGTTGGAGTCTCGCCCTCCTTAAGCCAATTGTAATAAATCGTGGTGAAAAGTTAAATGCTATTAAAAAAGTAATTAAACAAGGTGCTGATAGATTAAGTAACGGTATTTCAGTTGTTGTTTTTCCTGAGGGTACTCGCCAACCCTATAATCAATTAGGTGAGTATCAAAATGGCGGCGCTGCTATTGCAAAAAAATCTGGCCATAACATAATCCCTGTATACCATAATGCTGGAAAAATTTGGCCTAAGGGAAGTTTTATTAAAAAGCCTGGTGTTATAACAATTGTTATTGGAGAGGCCATTTCAAGCTCAACTATGACGTCTTCT
The DNA here is from genome assembly GCA_002698045.1 of Thiotrichales bacterium. GTDB lineage: Bacteria > Pseudomonadota > Gammaproteobacteria > PS1 > Pseudothioglobaceae > Pseudothioglobus. The sequence continues at coordinate 9,501 of NZUR01000045.1, forward strand.
GAAATAACAGAAAAGATTAGAAATTGGACACTAGAGCAAGCAAATAAACACGGATAATTAATAAATAATGATTGAAGTTCACTACAAACTATTTAGTCAAAGGACTGCAGAAAATATAAGGACTGAAGTTAGTCGTCTCCGAGATGCATTGCTTTTTGGAAGCAAGAATAAAGTTCACAAATTTGGAAAAGTAGATATTAAATGTGATATTGCTACACTTGAGATACTTCTTTCTGACTATATACTTGATTATGAAAGTCATGAGGCTTCAGAAAGACAATTGACTACCAGGCAAGAATGGCATGATTTTTTAATAAAGACAAAACATCTAAGTTATAACGAAAGCCTTTTAATTCTCCTTGGAATTAGTCCTACTCTTGCTGATCTTGTAGAGCCCAAATTATATAAAATAAAATTAAATGACATTGGAATTCTTAAAGGTAAACATTTAAGCTTAATATTTTTTCAAAGAGTAGAAAACCATCTTCTGAGAGAGAGATTTAGAAGCAATAAAATAAATACAAATGACTTTATTAAATGGGCAATGGATTATAAATTTCTAAGACGAATAGAAACAGAAACTTAATTTTATAATCTTTACCAATAATCTTGAATGATTTCAGGAAAATCTCTGTGAATTAAAGATATGACAAAAAAGTTCAGCAGTCTTCTCAGTATCATAAAGAGCAGAGTGAGCCTCATTGTTATCCCATTCAATTCCGGCCTTTGTTACTGCTTTAGCTAGAACAGTTTCGCCACAGTAAAGAGCAGATAAACTAACAGTATCGATCGTAGAGAACTGATGAAATGGACTCTTAAGATTAACTCTATTTGTTGCGGCTTTAACAAATCCAAGGTCAAAAAATGCGTTATGTCCTACAAGGATTGACCGAGTACATTGTTCCTCTAATAAGCATTTATTAATACAGGAAAAAATCTCATTAAGTGCCTCTTTTTCGCTAACAGCGAGACGGAATGGGTTATCAACATCAATACCATTAAACTTTAATGCTGATGGTTCTATATTGGCACCCTTAAAAGGTGTAATATGAAAATGAAGTGTGGTCTTTGGAACAAAAGATTCATTATCATTAAGACCAATAATAATGGCACAGATTTCCAATAATGCGTCACTATTTTCATTAAAACCAGCGGTTTCAACGTCTACCACAACTGGAAGATAACCGCGAATTCTGTCTTTAAGCTTCATTAATCTTTAGTGGGTAAATAAAAAGTGATTAGTCATTCAAAGAAATACTTACAGAACCCTTAAGTAAATAATTGAATTTCTTTGATAATCATAACTCTTTTGCCTTAATAAAGGAAGAGAACTTACATCAACCTCAGTAAAATCATGTCGAAAAAAGAATCTACCACCATATTTCGAGAGAGCAAAAATACTATCTAGATCCAGATCAGATGCTTTTTGTATTAATTTATTCATCAATTTTAAGGAAGTGCCAGTATTATGAAAACTCTTGTTAACAGTTAAAGCATATATTTCACCCATATTTTCAGATTTGTATACCCTTAAACCCGCACATGCGATAATTTGGCCAGCATCCTCTATAAATACAAACTCATTGACCGCTTCACTTAGTTGTTCATAACTCCTACTTAACAACTTACCTTCATCAACAAATGGCTGCATTAATTCAATTAATTGTTTGACTTTACTCAATCTCTAGCCTTAAATTGACAATAGAACCGCACTATTTTAGTCTAAAATTTGTAATTTTTTGATGATTTAAAAGAGATGTCAAACACTAGAAAATTTTCCTCAGTTGTTGTCGATGGTTATCAACGTGCCGCATCAAGAGCGATGCTTTATCCTGTAGGATTTAAAAAAGAAGATTTCAATAAATCTCAAGTTGGTATTGCCTCAACCTGGTCAATGGTAACACCTTGTAATATGCATATTAATGATTTGGCTGATAAGGCTGAAAAAGGAGTCAATAGTGCTGGTGGAAAAGCTGTAATATTTAACACAATAACTGTTTCAGATGGCATTTCAATGGGCTCTGAAGGAATGAAATATTCTCTAGTTTCTAGAGAGGTTATTGCTGACTCTATCGAAACTGTTGCTGGTTGCCAAGGGTTTGATGGGGTGGTTGCTATTGGTGGCTGTGATAAAAATATGCCAGGATGCGTTATGGGATTAGCAAGACTTAACCGCCCCTCTGTCTTTGTTTATGGAGGAACCATACAGCCTGGTCAGAACCACACTGACATTGTCAGCGTCTTTGAAGCTGTTGGTAAACGTGCTAATAATGATATCAGTGATATTGAACTAGAGCAAATTGAGTCAACTGCCATCCCTGGTCCAGGCTCTTGTGGTGGTATGTACACGGCAAATACGATGGCTTCAGCTATTGAAGCGTTGGGTATGAGCCTTCCTAACTCTTCATCACAGGATGCTATATCTGATGACAAAAATAGTGACTGCTTTCGTGCGGGTGAAGCAGTACTTAACTTGCTAAATAAGGACATTAAACCTAGTGATATTATGACTAAAAAGGCGTTTGAGAATGCCATAACTGTGATTATTACACTTGGAGGGTCTACTAACGCAGTATTACACTTAATAGCAATGGCTGATGCAATTAATGTCGATTTAACAATAGATGACTTTACTAGAATAGGCTCCAAAGTACCTGTTCTTGCAGATTTAAAACCTTCTGGTAAATACATGATGAGCGAGCTAGTTGAAATTGGTGGTACATTGCCATTAATGAGGATGCTTTTGGATGCTGGAATGCTTCATGGCGATTGCATCACAGTAACAGGCAAGACTTTAGCTGAGAATTTAAAAGATGTTAAGCCGTATGCGGATGAGCAAAAAATTATAATGCCTCTTGATTCACCTATCAAAAAAGACTCTCATTTAAGAATATTAAGAGGAAACCTTGCCCCTGAAGGCTCTGTAGCAAAAATAACTGGTAAAGAAGGGCTTACCTTCAATGGCAGTGCAAAAACATTCGCATGCGAAGAGGATGCGCTTCAGGCTATTTTGAATGATCAAATAGTTGAGGGTGACGTAATTGTAATTCGTTATGAAGGACCCAAGGGTGGTCCTGGAATGAGGGAAATGCTAGCACCTACTTCTGCAGTTATGGGTAAAGGCTTAGGTGGTAAAGTTGCACTAATTACCGATGGAAGGTTTTCTGGGGGAACTCATGGATTTGTAGTTGGCCATATAACGCCTGAAGCGTTTAGTGGTGGTGCTCTTGCAATTGTTGAAGATGGAGATCAGATTTTGATTGATGCTGAAAACAATCGCCTAGAACTTCAAGTTGATAAATCAGTCATTAACCAAAGATTATCAAACTGGAAGAAGCCTTCTCCGCGTTATACCAAAGGGGTATTAGCAAAGTATGCAAAACTTGCTCAGTCTGCATCTCGTGGAGCAATAACTGAGTAATCTATTGCTACTAGTTGCGTTTTTTACGTGGCTTTTTTTGTGACGGGACAGAAGGAATGAAATCAATTTTTCTGTCATCTAGATTCACTGAAGCAACCTTGACTTTAATCATATCACCTAAGCGATAGATTTTTCCACTGTTCTGTCCTTTTAGCTGATGATGAACGTCATCAAAAATAAAGTAATCATCCTTTAAATCACGAATAGAAATCATACCCTCCACAAAGACTTCAGATAGCTCAACAAATAGACCAAAACCTGCCACTCCTGAAATAACGCCATTAAAGTTTTCACCAACCTTTTCTCTCATATATTCACATTTAAGCCATTGCTCTACATCGCGAGATGCGTCATCGGCCCTTCTTTCAGTCATTGAAAGGTGAGCGCCAAATTCAATCATTTTCTTTGATGGTGTCCTTGGCTTGCCCTTTAGAACTCTCTTTATAGCACGGTGCACTAGAAGGTCTGGGTATCGACGAATTGGCGAAGTAAAGTGAGTATAGTCTTCAAATGCCAAACCAAAGTGGCCATCATTTATTGGCGTATAAGTTGCTTGCTTCATTGTACGAAGGACCACAGTTTTTATTATATTTTCATCATCCCTACCCTTAGCATTTCTTAATACTTTCGAAAAATCTTTCGACTCTGGTTCATTACCACCCTCTAACGATAGTCCGACAGCTGATAAAAATTGCCGAGTAACCTCAACCTTTTCAGACGTAGGTTTGGGATGATTTCTGTAAAGAAAATCTTCGTTATTTTTCTGTAAAAACTTAGCAGTCGCTTGGTTTGCCATCAACATGCA
>NZUR01000046.1 GCA_002698045.1 Thiotrichales bacterium
GACGTGATGTTAAAAAGTACCTAAAAAGAGAGAAAAGAAAATCACTACCTGATGGTGTTGATTATTGGGATTTTGATTGTAAGTTTGGCCCTACAGAAGCTAAAGCTGAGATTATTTTAGCTTCAGAAATAGGTAAATGTATTAGCGAAGCTGAGGCGGAAAACCTGGAGTCATTTTATTTAGAAATTCTTGCTAAGCCAGGCTATAAAAAAAATCCTTCTATATTTAAAACTTCAGACGACACCTAAAAATTTCTATTGATGATAGTTTGGTGCTTCCTTAGTGATTGATACATCATGAACATGAGATTCGGTCATTCCTGCAGCTGTAACCTGAACAATTTCTGCTTTAGTTCGCATTGCCTTTAGGTCCTTGCAGCCCGTATAGCCCATTGAAGAGCGAATTCCACCAACAATTTGGTGAATAATAGGTCTAATAGAGCCTTTAAATGGTACTCTTCCCTCTATACCTTCTGGGACGAGTTTTTCTGCTGCTAGTTCAGCTTGAAAGTATCGATCGGATGAGCCATGTGCTTGACCCATTGCACCTAATGATCCCATACCTCTATAGGCCTTATAGGATCTTCCTTGGAAGAGTTCGATTTCGCCGGGTGACTCTTCAGTTCCAGCAAGCATTGAACCAATCATTACACTATGAGCACCTGCAGCGAAGGCTTTTGAAGCGTCGCCAGAAAAACGGATACCCCCATCTGCGATCACAGTAATGTTTGTGTCTTTAAGTGCATCTGCAACGTCAGAAATTGCACTAAACTGAGGAACACCAACACCAGCTACAATTCGAGTGGTACAAATACTTCCTGGACCAATTCCGACTTTAACGCAGTCAGCACCAGCCTTAGCAAGATCTAGTGCAGCCTGAGCGGTTGCAATATTTCCTGCAATAATTTCAAGATTAGGGAAGTCTTTTTTGGTTTTTTTAACTCGATCAATAACGCCTTGTGAGTGACCATGAGCAGTATCGATTACTACTACATCTACACCGGCCTTAACAAGTGCACTTATTCTCTCTGTGGTTCCTTTTCCAACACCAACAGCAGCTCCAACAATTAATCGTTCTTGGTCATCTTTTGCTGCTTTAGGGAAGTCACTTGTCTTCTTAATATCGCTTACCGTAATCATGCCACCTAACTTAAAGCTTTTATCAGTAACTAAAACTCTTTCTATTCGATGCTTTTGAAGAAGTTTTCGAACTGTATCCATTGAAGCGCCTTCGCTAACAGTTATTAAACTTTTTTGAGGTGTCATAACGTTTTTAACGAGCTCATCAAGACGAGTTTCAAATAAAACATCTCGACTAGTAATAAGTCCAACTAAAATATTTTTTGATACAACTGGTAGTGCTGATATGCCATGTTGAGACTGTAAATCAAAAACATCTTTTATGGTAGCACTAGGCTCAATACTTATAGGGTCTCTAATAATTCCAGATTCAAAGCGCTTTACCTTCCTTACCTCTTTGGCTTGGGAAGTGATAGACATGTTTTTATGAATAATGCCCATACCACCTTCTTGAGCAATTGCAATAGCAAGCTTGCCCTCAGTAACGGTATCCATTGCAGCTGAAATAATAGGTGTATTTAAAGTAATTTTTTTAGTAAGTTTAGACGTTAAGTTGACTTCTTTTGGGAGGATAGAGGAGTGTGCAGGCACTAATAAAATGTCATCGAAAGTGAGTGCCTTTTTTAATTCTTTCATACAGTACTCCTAATGTATTAGTAACGTTTTCTGTTAAAAAGGCCAGGCAGAATAAAGCCTATAACCATGCCAAAGAATAACACAATAGCGCCAACTATAAACCAGTTTCTAGAGCTTGAGTCTTGTTGAATCTGTGTATTATTTTCAGCTAATTGCAACTCAGCTTTAAGTTGTAAAGATTCCTGAATAAGCTTTTCATTTTCATGTTCAAGTTTGAGTGCGTCTTGATAAATCTGTTCAATATGCTCCTTTTCTGCCTGTGATTTTGAACTTTGAATCAAAAGAGCTGCATTTTCTTCTTTAGTAGACAAAAATTGATTTTCAAGAACTTCTTTTTCGCTTGTTAATTTAGATATTAATAGTTTATTTGCATTATATGTACGAGTTAATTTTTTTAATTGATCTCTTGCTGGAGGGCTACTAGAAACAAAAGCGGTCAGAATCCAGCCGAATGAGTCACCCATTTTAATCTGTGTCCAGCCATCTTCTGTACTCTGTAAAATCGAAAGTTCACTGCCTGTAGGCATCAAACGGATAATTTCACTTTTGGTGGTTTTATTTGTTCTAATAGGAATATCTACTTCGTCTGTAATATAAACAATCGATTCTGCACTAACCTTATAGGCCATCATCAAGAGTATTAAACTTAGGGCTTTATATTGATTCATAGTATTATTCACATTTATTGTATATCGCTTACAAAATTAAAAGTGTTTTCTTTATGTTTTTTTGGACAACACTAATTAGTTTCATAGTGAAGATATTTTATTTAATTGGACTTCTAGATCATCTAGCGATTGTTCAACCAATGAAAGCTTCGCTTTTTCTTTTTCAACAACTACATCAGGTGCACCCGAAATAAATTTTTTGTTACTTAGTTTTCCTGAGAATTTTTGTTGTAGTTTATTTAATTTTTCAATTTCCTTTTTGAGCCTTGATATTTCTTGATCTTTGTCAATCAGTCCTGCTAATGGTATCAATATTTTCATTTTACCAACCAGTGCAATTGCAGACTCAGGCTCTTCATCACCTTTTGAAAGTAACTCAATACTTTGTAATTTTGCGAGCGTAAAAATTATTGACTCATTATTTTTAATGTAAGTTTTATCTAACTTATTAAGGTCTTGAACAAAGCAGGGAAGAGGTTTACCAGGTGCTATATTCATTTCACCTCTGATCTGTCTGATGCCTAATATAAATTCTTTTAGCCAGACTATCTCTGATTCAGCTTTTGAATCAATCAACGATGAGTCAGTTTCTGGGAATGATTGAGAAATAAGCCTTTCTGTAGAGTTGTTAATTAGCCCTTGGCACTGTTCAAAAATCTCTTCAGTAATGAATGGGATGATCGGATGAAGAAGTATTAGCGTCTCACAAAGAACTTTAAATAGTGTTGCTTCACATCCTGGCTGAGTTTCTTTATTTTCTAATAGTGGCTTTGAAAGCTCTAAATACCAGTCGCAATAATCATGCCATACAAACTCATAAAGAGTTTGACTCATTAAGTCGAGTCGATAATCAGATAAATGTTTCTCAACTTCAATTTTAGTGCGCTGAAGTCTGGACAGTATCCATTTATCTGGAATTGATAACTCTGCATTAAAGTCAACTGATTGAGATTCAAGATTCATCAAGACAAATCGGGAGGCNTTCCAAAGTTTNTTGCAGAAGTTTCGGTATCCTTCGACTCTTTTTAAGTCGAACTTGATGTCCCGCCCAAAAGAGGCCAACGCTGTAAAAGTGAATCTTACTGCATCTGTNCCGAATGCTGGAATTCCATTAGAAAATTCTTTTTTGGTTTGTTTTTTTATTTTTTCAGCAAGCTTAGGTTGCATCATNCCTTGTGTTCTTTTTTCAAGAAGATCGTCTAAGCTGATACCGTCTATTAGGTCAATTGGGTCTAGAACATTACCCTTAGATTTGCTCATTTTTTCACCATGCCCATCCTTTATTAAGCCAGTAATATAGATATCCTTAAAGGGAACGTCTCCAGCAAACTTTAGTCCAAACATTATCATTCTAGCGACCCAGAAAAATATAATATCAAATCCAGTGACTAAGACACTTGTAGGATAAAAGCGTGACAGTTCAGGTGTTTTTTCTGGCCAACCAAGGGTTGAAAAAGGCCATAATGCTGAAGAGAACCATGTATCTAGAACGTCTTCATCTTGAATTAACTCTAACCCATTTCCAGCTTGCATTTGAGCCTCTTTGAGGTTGTTTGCTACATAGATTTTTCCATTTTTGTCATACCAGGCTGGTATTCGATGTCCCCACCAAATTTGACGAGAAATACACCAATCTTCAATGTTTTCCATCCAATTAAAATAGGTTTTGCTCCAGTTCTCAGGAACAAAACGAATGTCTCCATTTTTAACTGCATNAATTGCAGGTTTTGCTAAAGGCTGCACTTTAACAAACCATTGATCTGTCAAGTAGGGCTCAATAATACTGTTGGTCCTGTCTCCTCTAGGAACCACAAGGGTATGACTATCAATTTTNTCTACTAAATTTTGATTTTCAAGGTCATTAACAATGATTTTGCGNGCCTCAAAACGATCTAGGTCTTGATAAACTTTNGGCGCATTGTTATTAATTTTAGCGTCATCAGTTAGTATGTTAATAATTTCAAGGTTATGTCTTTGTCCAATTTCATAGTCATTGAAATCATGCGCTGGGGTAATTTTTACACACCCTGTTCCAAACTCCATGTCGACATAGTCATCTGCAATAATTGGGATTTGCCTATTAGAGAGAGGTAAATTTATCACTTTTCCAATTAGATGATGATAGCGAGAATCATCCGGATGAACTGCTACAGCACTATCTCCAAGCATTGTCTCGGGTCTGGTTGTGGCAACAACTAAAATCTCATCAGAGTCAGCAANATGATATTTAATATGCCATAAAAATCCTTGCTCTTCAGTGCTGATTACTTCTAAGTCAGAAACTGCAGTTAAAAGAACAGGGTCCCAGTTAACTAGTCTTTTGCCTCGATAGATTAANTCTTCATTGTAAAGATCTATAAAAACCTTTTGAACTGCTTTAGAAAGCTGCTTNTCCATTGTGAAGCGTTCTCTTTCCCAGTCAACAGAAGCNCCAAGNCGNCTCATTTGGGTAGTAATGGTACCTCCAGATTTTTGTTTCCAGTCCCAAACTTTTTCAGTAAATTGGTCNCGNCCAAGGTCATGGCGAGAAATATTTTCACGACTAAGCTGCCTTTCAACAACCATTTGGGTTGCGATACCAGCGTGATCTGTACCCGGCTGCCATAAAGTTTGATCACCTTTACTGCGATGGTAACGAGTATAAACATCCATGATAGTGTGCTGGAAAGCATGCCCCATATGTAGACTTCCTGTTACATTGGGTGGAGGCAGGACAATGCTGTACGCATTTTCACTATTTGAATTTGATTTTGAAGAGAAGAGATCACCTTGCTCCCAAACATCACGATATTTTGCTTCGATTAGTTCTGGGTTGTATGTTTTTTCCATAAAGGTGATATGGCGGATAAAACTTTAGCATTATACAATATCTATCAATAATTTAACGCTTAGTTTAGTAAGCCTTAATATTAAATATATTAAAAAAACATCAATACATAATAACAAATAATTTAATCAAAATCACAAGTGATTTGAAGACTTTATTTGTTATTTAATCATAGTCTTTTCGGCCAGAAAGTGCATGAGCAATAGTGTTTATATCTGTATATTCAAGTTCCCCTCCAAGAGGGATGCCATGAGCTATTCTGGTGGTTTTGATTTGATATTTCTTGGCTAAGTTATGAATGTAGTGAGCGGTCACTTCGCCCTCAATAGTAGCATTAGTTGCTAAAATTATTTCGTTGACTTTATTAATACTGAGTAGATCTTCAAGATCATCCAGACCAAGTTCTGCNGCNCCAATCCCATCGATAGGTGAAAGGTATCCACTAAGAACAAAGTATTTCCCTGAATAGACGCCACTCTGCTCTATTACGTTAATGTCTGAAGGCGTTTCAACAATNCATAGTTGAGAGTCATCACGAGAATAATTTGAACATATGTCACACACGGTTTTTTCAGTCAGAGTTCTGCATTTTTCACAGTTTTTAACATTTTCCATGGCTTCGGTTAAGGCTACAGCAAGCTCTAGACCTCCAAGCCTATCTCTCTCTAAGAGGTGATAAATAAACCTTTGTGCGGTTTTAGAACCGACACCTGGAAGCTTACTAAAGGCTTTATTAAGTTTTTCAATCATAGTAATTCTCTAGTNANTTTTTAAAAAGGTAAGTTTAANCCACCNGTTACNTTTTTCATTTTTTCTTTNGANATTGTGNTGACTTGAGAGGACGCATCATTGATTGCNATCATNATTAAGTCNCCAAGCATTTCTTTATCTGACAATAAAGAATTATCAAGCTCAATATTTGTAACTTTATAATCTCCATTTAAGTCAATTTTAANAGCACCTGAAGCTGACTCACCNCNACAAGAGATTAATTTAATTTCCTCNTGNNCCGATTTCATATCTTCTTGCATTTGTTTTGCTTTTTTCATCATTTCGACCATNCCACCTTTAAACATTGTTAGACTCCTTTAAAGATTTAATTGATTTTTTGTCAACCTTTGAGTTGAATGCGTTTTCTAGTTCTTTGAGGCCATCATCACTAAGAAATTGGTCTTCAGTTTGTTTTTGTTCTTGCTCTAATTTATTGGCTTCTTTATTGGAGAGGGTGCTTCCATTGGTTTCTCCAAGTTCAATAACTAAGCTTATTCCATCAACAATAGTTCCTAGTTTCTTTTCGATTGATTTTTGAGTAGCGCTGGTTAGTAAGTTTTTGAAATCTTTATTAAGAGTAAGTGTTATTGTTTCGGCACTAAAAGAACTGAAGATTGTATTTTTTACAACTGTTTTAGCAGCACCAGAGAAAGAAAGTTTATAAATTATTTTTTCCCAATCCCCTTGATTCTTGATGCTAGGTTGGTTTTTATTTGCTATCTTTTTTTTAACAGTACCATCTTTTATGTCACCTAATGATTCACTTTTAGGTATTTTTTTATCGGCTTTAGGTGCTATGATTTCTTTCTTTGTCGATTTTAGATTTTTTTTTTCATCACCCATGTTATTTGGATGAAAAGCAATCATTCTGAGAAGGGTCATTTCGAGTCCGATTTGCTCACTTGGAGAGTAATTAATATCTTTTTGTCCGTTAATCGAAATTTGGTAAAAAAGTTGTAAGTCTTGTGCAGAAATAAGTGTTGCTAAAGTTCTAATTTCAGTAGATATTTGTTTGTCATCACTAATCAATTGAGCTATAGATATTTTATGAAAAAGAGACGTTAAATCTTTAAGTGCATTTGAAAGATTTTCGCCTTTGTGGGCAAGCTCTTTTACAAACAATAAAACTTCATCGGCTTTTCTTTGAATAACCAAAGAGGCAAGCTTAAAAATATCATCATGGTTAACGAGCCCTAGCATTGCTTTTATATCTTTATCTTTTACACTTCCATTGCCAAAAGATATAGATTGGTCTAGGAGACTTAGAGCATCACGCATAGAGCCGTTACCAAATTCTGCAATCTTTGATAAGGCATCATCTTCAAATTCCAAGCCTTCTGAGTCCATAATAAACTTTAGATGATTAAAAATTTCATCATGAGACAGCTTGTTTAAGTTAAATTGAAGACAACGCGAGAGAATAGTAATGGGTAGTTTTTTTGGATCTGTAGTCGCTAACAAAAATTTAATGTGTCCTGGTGGCTCTTCAAGTGTCTTTAGTAATGCATTAAAGCTGCTCTTAGAGAGCATATGAACTTCATCAATAAGGTAAATTTTATATAGGTTTTTTGTGGGTGTATATTGTGCATTTTCTAGAATCTCTCGCATATGGTCAACACCTGTATGAGAAGCAGCATCAAGTTCAATAAGATCAATAGATTGCCCTCTATCAATTTCTAGACAAGTCTCACATTTACCACAAGGATTAGAGCTAATACCTTTTTCACAATTAACTGACTTTGCAAATATTCTCGCAATTGTAGTTTTGCCAACACCTCGAGTGCCTGTAAACAAAAAGCCATGGTGAAGATTATTGTTGTCTAGTGCGTTAACAAGTGTTCTAATTGTATGCGTTTGACCGACCAATTCTTGAAAATTATGTGGTCTATATTTTCTAGCTAAAACTTGGTAATGCTCACTCATTAAAGTTTGTGTTATTGTGAAAAGTGTAGTGCCAAGAATAAGTTCCAACACATAAAAAAATTATTACCGTTGCTCCCTTCCAGGCCTGGCGGGGTTCATAACCATTCATTGTCGGTATACCCTCGACACTACACCATTATTTTACTTGAAATGATTATTCTGGTTAATTATTATTGGTCTTTAAAGTGGCTTATTTATATAGTCAGTTTAAATTACAAAGTCAAGCTTTTATTCCTTTTAAGGCTTGATATTGATTATATATTAACGACCAAATTGGTCCCACCTGGCCATTATTAATCTGCTGAGCATCNATNTTAGTAATNGGNAACACTTCNCGNGTCGAACTACTAATCCATACCTCATCAGCATTCATTAATGCCTCTTTACCAAAAGCAATTTCTTTCAGGTNAATACCACAATGATTGGCACAATCAATAATAATTTCTCTCGTAATGCCTGGCAATATAAGTGGCCCTTTAGGATGTGTATAAATACAATTATTTTTGACAATAAATACATTTGAACTTGATCCTTCAGTAATTACTCCATCACGGCAAAGAATTGCTTCCTCGGCATCGTTTTCTTTAGCTTCTTGTGCATACATTGTGTTTGCTAAAAGAGACGTAGCTTTGGTATTACATTGAGACCATCTAATGTCGTCACGAGATATTGCGGATCCTCCCCTTAGTAAAATTTCTTTAGATCGAGAATTTAACCCGGTTGATTGGATATAAACAGTCGGTTTAAGGTCGCCATGGGTGTGATTTCTATCTTCATCACAACCACGAGAAACTTGTAAGTAGATTGCCTGGTCATCACTACCTTTATTGAANGAAATTATCTTNTTAATTAAGNTTATCCATTCATCTTTAGTGTGTGGATTTTTAATGTTAATTGAATCTAAGCCATCTTGAAGACGGTTTANGTGAGGGTCTAAGCCGAATATATGTCTATTGTAGATTGGAAAAACCTCATAAACTCCATCTCCAAAAAGGAANCCTCGATCCATTACGGAAATATATGCTTTATTTTTTTGAATAAAGTTTCCGTTTAGATAAACCACAGTTTATCTAAATAGGAGTTTAATAGTATCAATCATCTTAGAAATGAAGCCAGCTTCAGCAGCATTTTCAAGAGCAATTAGTGGAAGAGTNGCTATATTTTGGTCATTAAAACTCACAACAAGTTCTCCTACTTGNTCACCTTGGCTTATTGGNGCAATCAAGTCTTGNTTAAGATTAATAGTTTGGGTGGTGTACCTAAACTGATTTCGAGGCAAAGTTAAAAAGCTTGAGTCTGCTACACCAACTTTAATATTTGCCTTTTCAGATTTATAGACACGTACTTGGTGAGATATGTCATTTACAGATTGCGTTTCAAAAAAGCGAAAACCATAATCCAATAATTTTTCTGTTTCAGAGGTACGAATTGCAGGGCTATCTGAGCCAAGGACAACTGAAATAAGTCTCATATCTACTCGATTTGCACTAGTTACTAGGCAATANCCAGCTTTNTGAGTCCAGCCAGTTTTGAGTCCATCNACAGTGCTATCAGTAAATAGGAGTTTGTTTCTATTAGTCTGAGTTATGTTGTTATAAGTAAACTCTTTCTGNNTGTACCACTCGTAATAAACTGGAAACTCTCTAATCATCGCAGATGAAAGCAGTGCTATATCTTTTGCAGTAGTATATTGATCATCATGTGGCAAACCTGAGGCATTCTCAAAACGAGTGTTTTCCATACCTATTTGTTGGGCGTAATCATTCATAAATAGAACAAATGTACCTTCTGAGCCAGCAACATGTTCAGCTAAAGCTACAGAGGCATCATTTCCAGATTGGATTATCATTCCTTTTAATAGATCTTCTAGCTTTATCATTTTTCCAACTTCAATAAAGCTTTTTGAGCCNCCAGTTCCCCAAGCCTTTTCNCTGATTTTTACTTCATCATCTAGAGTAATAAATTCTTCTTTGAGTCGCTTAAANACAACATATGAAGTCATTAGCTTTGTTAAGCTGGCGGGAGATCTCTTTTCATTTTCATTATTTGCAGCAAGGATTATTCCNGAGTTGTGATCCATCAGGANATAGGCTTTTGCAGCAATGGAAGGGGCTTCAGGAATGTAAAAGCGTGGCTCTTCAGCGTANGCACTGAAAATAAAAGGGATTATTAAAANAGTTTTTAAAAGTTTAAAAAGGGGATTTGATTTCATAGAATAGTGTTTATATAGTTAATTAATTATTCGATTTGTAGTNTAAAAAAAATGTGAATAATGGCTATTAAGTTGATTATAACGAGTTACTGTAAATAACGCGGACTTTTATGTTTGTGTATTGACATAATAATNCCAAAGCTAGCCATTAATGTCATCAGAGATGAGCCGCCATAACTTATCAAAGGAAGAGGCACTCCAACTACTGGTACTAGTCCTGAGACCATTCCTATGTTTACAAAAACATACGTAAAGAAAACAAAGGTAAGGCTTGATCCCAATAATCTAGAAAAATTATCTTCACATCTAAGTGACAAGTCAAAGCATCGATAAATAATCAGTGAGTAGATAGTTATTAATAATATAAATCCAAGAAATCCCATTTCTTCAGCTAAAACTGAAAAAATAAAGTCAGTAGACTGTTCTGGNACAAAATCAAGCTGTGATTGAGAGCCATTAGTTAGTCCTTTACCAGTTAANCCTCCTGATCCAATTGCAATTTTTGATTGAATAATATGGTAGCCTGAGCCTAAGGGGTCAGATTCAGGATTAAATAAGGTGAGAATTCGATTTTTTTGATAGGTAATTAGCAAATAATTCCAAGCAATATAAAGAGATCCCATTAATAAACTAGATAGAATCAAAAGGTTNAGCCAGATTATTTTAACAAGGCGTATTCTAAATCCTGAAAAAAATAAAACATATATACCCGAGGCCCCTATTAATAAAGANGTTCCAAGGTCTGGCTGTTTAGCTATCAAAAGAACAACGAGAGCTATAGTAATCAAAGAAATTATTACTGANATAGCTCTAGGTGGTAATGTTTTTTCACTTAAAATTGCAGCAATTGTTATTGGAACAATAATTTTCATCATCTCTGAGGGTTGAAACCTAATAAAGCCTAGATCTAACCATCTTTGTGCTCCACCTCCAGANCTCCCAAAAAACAATACTAGTATTAATAATACAGTACCTATAATCATTAATATTGGTGCTGAGCGCAGTAAAAAAAANGGNGGTATTTGCGCAATAATCAACATCACTGATGTTGCTAAACCAAGATGAATTAGCTGCCGATATACTAAACTTAAAGAGCCTCCAGANCTACTATATAGAATCATTAAACCCAGAGAGGAAAGAAGGATAATGAAAATTAATAAAGGAGTATCAATTTTAAAAAACTTATAAAAAGTATAAACTCTTTTAAAAAGGAGGCTGATCATAGAACTAACAAACCAACTTTCCTAAGATCACCAAGAAGTAAGTTAAAGCTGCTGCATGCAGAAGAGTTATTCATGCATTCAACCCCCAATCCAAATTCAGATATTGCAACTTGTTGTTTTGGCGAGAGAAAGATGGGTATTTCCCCAGTACCAATTATTAATAAATCTAACGGGTCTTTTGTAGAGAGCTCAAATAGAAACTCTTTGTCAATTTCAGTTATAGTCGAGATTGAAAGTTCATCAGATCTATTNGCAGATATAAAACATGGTGTCTTTAATTTAGTATGAGAGAGTGANACTGATAAATCATCTAACGAAAGAACTGAATTTTGATTAGCATTTTGCTGGGTAAACTCCATCAATTTACTTGCTTATTTGGATGTTGGAATATTATTATAACAGTGTAAAATTAGCTTATGATTTGATTTATTTATTGAACTGGAAATCATTCTTTAAAGCTATCAATTTGACTCAATAAATATATTTTATTTTTTATATTGAAACCTATTATTTTTTATAAAAAAAATACTTAACTAATGAAATCAAGATTCGCCCCCTCGCCGACAGGATATTTGCATATTGGTGGTGCTAGAACGGCACTTTTTGCTTGGTTATGGGCTAAAAAAAATAACAGCAAATTTGTGCTTCGAATTGAAGATACTGATACANAGCGTTCAACTCAAGACTCNGTCGATGCTATTTTGGATGGCATGGATTGGCTTGGCTTAAACTACGATGAAGGGCCAATTTTTCAAAGCGCAAGAATTGATCGATACAATGAAGTAATTAGTGATTTACTTTCTCAGGGAAAGGCATATTATTGCGATTGTTCAGTTGAGCGGTTAGAGGAGATGCGTGAAAGATTGATTGCAAGAGGTGAAAAACCTAAATATGACGGTTGTTGTCGCAAAAAGAATTTAAAAAAAGGTGTTATTAGATTTCTTAATCCAGATTTAGGTACCGTAAGTCTCAATGATTATGTTAAGGGGCAAATTGAAATCTCAAATTCCGAATTAGATGATTTGATTATTGCGAGATCAGATGGCTCACCTACGTACAATTTAACGGTTGTAGTTGATGATCATGATATGGAAATTGAATGCGTAATAAGAGGTGATGATCATATTAATAATACACCAAAACAAATTAATCTATATGAAGCTCTAGATTGGTCCATCCCTAAATTTGCGCACGTACCTATGATTCTTGGTTCAGATGGCTCACGTCTCTCAAAAAGGCATGGAGCACTTAATTTGTTGTCATATAGAGATGATGGTTTTTTGCCTAAAGCATTACTTAATTACATTGTAAGGTTGGGCTGGTCACATGGTGATCAAGAAATTTTTTCGATCAATGATATGATTAAACTGTTTGAGCTTAAAAACATTAATAATTCACCTGCAAGCTTTAATCAAGAGAAGCTTGAATGGATCAATCATTCATACATAAAAACAACCGGTATTGAAGAGCTCGTTGATAATCTAAGGTGGCACTTAAATCAACTCTCAATTGATTTAGCTAATGGCCCAGACATTAATGAGGTTGTTGAATCTCTCAGAGAGCGATCTAAGTCTCTTGTTGATATGGCTCAAAGTTGCGTTATGTTTTATAATGATTTTACTGATTTTGAATCAGGTCAAGCGAGCAAAGTTTTTAGTCTCGAATCAAAGTTAATTCTTGATGACTTATATATACAACTTAAAGTTTTAGAGCATTGGAATGCTGAAAATATTCATTCTGTTATTAATAATATTTGTGAAATTCGAGGTGTAGGATTTGGCAAAGTGGGCCAACCATTCAGGCTTGCTCTTAGTGGTGATGGTAAAGCTGGAAGTATTGATATAAGTGCACAATTTGTGGGTAAAAAAAGAACTATATCAAGATTAAAAATGGCAATTAAATGGATCAATAACATAGATTCTTAAGTTTTTTCATAACTAATATAACAAAGAGCTAAAGTGCTATCAAACTTTTTTGAAATTTTCCTACTTATTTCACCTGTATTTATTCTTATTATTCTGGGTAACATTCTTAGGAGAATTGGAGTCCCTGATCTATCTTTTTGGGATGTAAATGATAAGCTTGTATATTGGGTTCTAATTCCGGCTCTGTTGTTTCATCATATATCTCAAATTAATTTGTCTTCATCAATGTTTTATAGTTATGGCGTAGTTATATTAAGTGGATTGTTTATTGTTACAATAGTAGCTATAAGCCTTGGAAAGCTTCTTGGTTATTCATCTGAATCATGGTCATCAATTCTACAGGGTGCTGCTAGACATAATGCATTTATTGCACTTGCAATAGCAGGAAGTTTATTTGGAGA
Source organism: Thiotrichales bacterium (assembly GCA_002698045.1). Classification (GTDB taxonomy): domain Bacteria; phylum Pseudomonadota; class Gammaproteobacteria; order PS1; family Pseudothioglobaceae; genus Pseudothioglobus. The sequence continues at coordinate 13,666 of NZUR01000046.1, forward strand.
TGTGGGTTTGGCAATTGGTGCCGTGTTTATGCTTTTATATGTGCCTAGTATAAATATCGTTGTGATATCAATTATGGTCTCTAATTTGAACCAACCTGGTGAAACTGATTCAAAAAAAGGAATAGCTAATATATTTGTTGAACTTATAAAAAACCCCTTTATTCTTGCAATGATTGCAGGTCTTATTTTTTCATTGATTGATTCAGAAAAAATAGTAATTATCAATGAAACTTCAGGTCTATTAGGTTCGGCAGCATTGCCAATAATGCTTTTAACTATAGGAGCTAAAATAAAAGTTAGGGATCTTGCTTTAAAAATCACACCAATCCTGATTTCTAATTCTCTCAAATTGATTGCGTTTCCTGTAATCGCTTATTTTGTTGCGAAATTCATGGAGCTTAGTCAGTTAGAAGTTATTGTAGCGGTTATATTTGCTTCGGTTCCAACTGCAGCCTCGTCCCATGCATTGGCAAAGCAATTTGGTGGTGATGAACAGCTGATGACAAGTATTATTACAACACAGGTTGCATTGTCATTTATTACAATACCTGTTATTTTGGCTGTTATTAGCTAATTGTAACTAACAATAGTTATTAAACAATTTTTTTAAAAAAATAGATTTAAAGACGATAAGTGTTATAATGATAGCTAAGAAATATATATATTCTTTTTCTGTTTCCAACTTTTTAATACATGAACGACAAAATTAAAGTAGTCAGTGATACTTCTTTTGAAGCTGACGTAATAAGTTCCTCACAACCTGTTTTAGTTGATTTTTGGGCCGAATGGTGTGGCCCATGCAAGTCTTTAGCTCCCCTCCTTGATGAAATTGCAGATGAGTATGATGGCCGAATAACTATAGCAAAGGTTAATGTAGATGAAAACGTTCAGTTACCACTAAAATATGGCATTAGAGGAATCCCAACTATGCTACTATTTCAAGATGGTGCAGTTCATGCAACCAAAGTCGGTGCTCTTTCTAAGGCAAACTTAAATGCTTTTTTGGACTCAAATATATAATCATTATTTATTTTTAACTTACTAATAACAAAAACTCCTTCAACAAAAAACCTTCAACTAAAAAACTATTAATTTCCAACTTGGCGTCTTGCTAATCTCTATTACTTACTTAATAATCTTCTATGAAACTATCAGAACTTAAAATTCAAACACCCGCTGAACTTCTTGAGTTAGCTCAATCTTTAGGTATTGAGAACATCTCAAGAGCAAAAAAACAGACGCTAATTTTTGCGATACTTAAGTATAAAGCTGACAATGATGAAGAAGTACTTGGCGATGGAGTATTGGATATTTTGCAGGAAGGTTATGGCTTTCTAAGATCTTCGAATGACTCTTATGTTTCAGGGCCAGACGATATTTATGTCTCCCCTAACCAAATTAAGCGCTTTAATTTATCTACTGGTGACGTGGTTACTGGCAAGATTAGAGCGCCAAAGAAAGGTGAAAAGTATTTTGCACTAGTCAAAGTTTCTGAAGTGAACGAAGATTCGCCTGAAAATGTAAGAAACCGAATTCCATTTTCTTCTTTAACTCCACTACATCCAAATGAAAGATTAAAGCTTGAACTTGGTAATGGAGGTACTGAAGATATTACTGCGAGAGTTATTGATTTAGTTGCTCCTTTTGGTAAAGGGCAAAGAGGTTTACTAGTAGCACCACCAAAGGCTGGAAAGACAATGATTATGCAAAACATTGCATCATCAATAGCTGTTAATCATCCTGAATGTGAACTAATTGTTCTACTAATAGATGAGCGACCTGAAGAGGTAACAGAAATGGTGCGCTCAGTAAGAGGAGAAGTTATCTCTTCAACATTTGATGAGCCCGCAAAGAGGCATGTTCAGGTTGCTGAGATTGTCATTCAAAAAGCTAGAAGACGGGCTGAACAAGGCAAGGATGTTATTATTTTGTTAGATTCTATAACTCGACTAGCAAGAGCTTACAATACAGTAGCCCCTTCATCAGGAAAAGTTTTAACTGGCGGTGTTGATGCTAATGCTTTACAAAGGCCAAAGCGTTTTTTTGGTGCAGCAAGAAACATTGAGAATGGTGGAAGCATTACAATTATTGCTACTGCGCTTGTTGATACTGGCTCAAAGATGGATGAAGTTATTTATCAAGAGTTCAAAGGAACTGGTAATATGGAACTGCATCTTGAGAGAAGACTATCTGAAAAACGTATTTTCCCTGCCATCAATATAAATGCATCTGGAACCCGTCGAGAAGAGCTAATTACGGATGAGCAAGAACTTCAAAAAATGTGGATTTTAAGAAAAATTCTGCACCCTATGGATACAGTTGAAGCGGCCGAATTTTTGATTGAAAGACTTCGTTTTACTAAAACTAATGATGAGTTTTTCGACGCCATGAAACAAAAAAAATAAAAACCATTGTTTACGATTGAAGCGAATTTATAATGAAATCGATGCTTCTTGAATTATTTAGCTATAAATCAACCAAAATTGCCAAATATATAATGCGCAATTTAGTTACCTACTTTTTTGCGATTTCTTTTATTATTGGGCTAGTTGTTTTTGGTAATCAGTTTGTTTTGACAGTCCAAGAGAGTATTGATCGAGGAATACCTTTTCAAGAACTTATGCCACTTATAAGTTTTAATATGATAAGAGATGTCCCTGTAATATTAGTTTTATCAATTTTTTTAGCTGTAATTATTACAATTTCTCAGCTATACAAAAATTCTGAAGCAATCGTAATGAACTCTATCGGGTTGGGAGATAAGGCTTTTCTATCGGTTATAAAGCCTTTTGCAATATTTATATTTTTGTTTGTTTTATTTCTTACTGCTTATGCTGTTCCATGGGCAAAACACCAAAAAAGTGTGGCTGAAGAAAAAACCAATAATGCCTCAGAGTTTTCTTTTATTACTGAGGGTAAGTTTGAAAGTTTTAAGAAGGGCGATATTGTATTTTATGCATCTGACTCAACTTCAATTGATGTGGATGGAGAGCAAAATATGGAGGAGATATTTATATATGCTTCTGATAATGGTAATCCAGTTATTGTATTAGCTTCAGACGCAACAAAATATATTGATCCTGAAAGCAAAAGCATATACCTTCGATTAAAAGATGGAGTTCGATACCAGGGCTTACCAAGTAGTGAAAATATAAATATACTAAATTTTGATTCATATAATTTAGAGATAGTTTCTGGTGAGGTACAAAAATCACTAGCTACTTTTACAGAAATTGAGGAAAAGACAACTTTAGACTTGTTAAAACAAGGTGGCTTATTAGCTGTTGCAGAATTACAATGGAGACTTTCCTTACCCTTATCTATATTGATTCTTGTAGTATTTGCTGTTTACCTTGGAAAAACCTCGCCGAGAGGCGGTAAGGGAATTAATATCTTAATCGGGATTTTCGTATTTATGCTTTATAACAATGGATTATTGGTAGCAAAAAGTTCAATAGAAAATGGTTTATTAAGTCCAATAATAGGAATGTGGAGTATTCATCTTATAGCAATATTATTCTTAATACTCCTTTATCAGTTTAGACAAGGAAAAATAATGTATTTTATTGATAAAATAACCATTTTTAATAATAAAAAGAAAAGTCATGTCTAGTTCCCCAAGTAAGATTTTAGAAGTTTTTGATAATCCTAATAGTGAAAGGGATTTTGTAATTCGTATTGATTCGTCAGAATTCACTTGCTTGTGTCCGTTAACTGGTCAACCGGATTTTGCAGATATTCATATTGAATATATTGCTGATAAGCGTTGCGTTGAGCTTAAAGCTCTTAAAAATTATTTTTGGTCTTATCGTAATGAAGGGGCATTTCATGAAGCTGTAACTAATAAGATTTTGGATGACTTAGTAGATGTTCTCGACCCTCGCTTTATAAGACTAAAAGCTATTTTTAATGTTAGGGGTGGAGTTTATACCAATATAGAGTGTGAACACAGGCAAGATGGCTGGCTACCAAGAGAAGTTGTGAGTTTATGAGCCCTGTTCGTCAAACTACTCACTTTGATAAAAATTTAATTGATAAAGATGCCATTAAGGTTGTTAATACATTAGCTAAAGCTGGCTTTGAGGTTTATTTAGTAGGTGGTTGTATTAGAGATCTACTTTTAGGATATAAACCTAAAGACTTTGATATAGCTACCAGCGCCACTCCAGAACAAGTTACCAAAATATTTAAACGCTCAAGAATTATTGGAAGGCGTTTTAGATTAGTGCATATTATGTTTTCAGCACGAAAATATATTGAAGTTGCTACTTTTCGTGCGGGCAAGGTACAAACCTCTGGTAATGGCGTTATTATTAGAGATAACTATTACGGCACTCTTTATGAAGACGCTTTCCGTCGTGACTTTAGTGTTAATGGGCTTTATTATGATATTACTAAATCTGAGGTTATAGATTATGTAGGGGGGCTTGAGGATCTTAAATCTTCTGTAATTAAAATGATTGGTAACCCGACAGAGCGCTTTGAAGAAGACCCTGTGAGAATGATAAGAGCAATAAGATTTAAAGTTAAATTAAACGCAAGTTTATCTCCAGAAATTTCTAAATCTATTTCTAAACAAGCTCATCTATTAGCTAATATTCCTCCAGCTAGACTTTATGAGGAAATCATTAAATTATTTCATAATGAAAAATCTATTGAAGTATATAAAGGGTTATTAAAATTTGGTTTACTGAAATTTTTATTCTCTCAAGCTCATGAAAGTTCATTTATTGATGCAACTCTAATTAATACATCAAAGAGGATACAGAGTGGTAATTCTGTAACTCCTGTATTCTTGTTTGCTGTTTTTCTTTGGGCTGCACAAAATAAGCGCTATAACGAGCTTAATAAAAAAAATAAATCCCATATTGATCTTATGATAAAAGCATCAGAAGAGATAATCAAAAGACAAACTCAACAGGTTATGATGCCTAGATGGCTCTCATCCAGAGTTAAAGATATTTGGATGATGCAGTATCAGCTAGAGAACTGTAATCTTAATAAAGCTAAAGAACTAATTAACAATCCTCGTTTTCGAATGGCCTATGATTTTCTAGTGTTACGTTCACAGAGTGTTGATCCAGACTTAAAGGAGAGGGCTGAATTTTGGACGACTCTTCAAAAATAAGATCAATTCTAATTACTGGATGTTCCAGTGGGATAGGTCTTTGCCTTGCAAATGGTCTCCGTTCAAAGGGATATCGGGTTTTTGCTAGCGCAAGAAAGATGGATGACGTATTAAAACTTAAGGAATTAGGATTTGAAACTTTATTGTTAGATTTATCCTCTTCAGGCTCTGTAAATGCCGCTATTAATGAACTTTACAAGAAGACTGAATCACTTTATGCGTTAATTAATAACGGCGCTTATGGGCAAGTTGGCGCTCTTGAAGATATTTCAAGAAATTCCCTAGAAAAACAATTTCAAGCAAATGTCTTTGGTTGGCATGAACTTACAAATTTAGTTTTACCTAGAATGAGGGAATTAAATGTAGGTAGGATTATATATATAAGCTCAGTATTAGGCTTCGTTGCAATGCCTTTAAGAGGGCCTTATGTGTCCTCAAAGTTTGCCATTGAAGGGTTGGTTAATACTTTGAGGCTTGAATTAAAAAATACCAGCATAAAATTTTCAGTCATTCAGCCAGGGCCAATCGAATCCAAATTTAGAAAAAACGCATTTTTAGCTTTTAAAGAAAACGTCGATATCTCTAATAGTAATTATCAGGAGAATTATAAAGTAATGATTGAAAGATTAAACTCTGACGAAAATGTTCAATTCACATTACAACCTGAAGCTGTATTAAAGTGTGCAATTCATGCTTTAGACTCCAAAAAACCTAAGAATTATTATCGAGTAACCTTTCCTACAAAATTATTTGGATTTTTAGGTAGAATATTACCTAGCTCGTGGATGGATAATATTTTAAGTAAAGCAGGTAGCTGAGGTAAAAACCTATGACAGATAAGTTTAATTTTAATAAGGGTTTAGATGAGCTTGAAGTAATTATCAATAAGATGGAGTCGGGTGACATAAGCTTAGAAGATTCACTTAAGTATTTTGAGAAAGGCGTAAAGATTCATAGGCAGTGTCATACTGCTTTAAAGGATGCAGAACAGCGCATCAATATTCTAAGTGAAGAAGACAATTACAATGAAGAAAAGCCCTTTGGAGATTCTTGACGTTTATCGAGAGCGCGTTAACTCTCGACTAGAATATTATCTTGCCTCAATTTGCTCTGATGGATCTTATCAGAGTGAACTTAAAGGTGTTATGAGTTACAGTGTTTTGGCAGGTGGGAAGCGTTTTAGACCTATATTGACATACACAGTTGCTGATATGTATGGCGTTGATATTTCAAAAGTTGATTCAAGTGCATGCGCTATAGAATTAATTCATATTTATTCTTTGATTCATGATGATTTGCCTGCGATGGACGATGATGATATGAGGCATAATCAACCTTCTTGTCATAAAAAATTTGGAGAAGCTCAAGCAATCCTGGCGGGCGATGGGTTGCAAGTCTTAGCTTTTGAAGTTATTTCAAGTGATGAATTAATTAGTCATAGTATTAGAGTTGATTTATTAAAATTATTAGCAGTTTCTGCATATAACATGGCAGATGGCCAATCTATTGACCTTTCTGTAGTATCGAAAGAAGTCGATATTGCATTATTGAATCAAATACACCAAAAGAAAACTGCTTCGTTGATAAATTGCGCTGTTAAATTTGGAGCACTTTTAAATCCCAATATTAGTTCAAAAGATTTAGATATTTTGGATTCATATTCAAATCATATTGGCTTAGCTTATCAGGTCCAAGATGATGTATTAGATATAACGAGCACTGAAGAAGTTTTAGGAAAACGCCAAAATTCCGACCTAAATAAAGCAAAGCCGACTTATCCTACTCTTTTGGGGGTTGATGAGTCTATTAAAGTGTATAAAAATCTTTATAAAGAGGCTCTCGAAGTAATAACCAGTCTTAGTATTAAAAACCATCCTTTAAGAGAGTTGACTGAGAAATTGATGGGACGCTCTTTCTAAGGTTTAATATTCAACTAGAACGCTTCCCCAGCTAAATCCACCACCAATGCCTTCGAAAAGAAGCGAATCTCCTTTTTTTATTCGTCCATCACGAACTGCAACGTCAAGAGCTAGCGGAATTGATGCTGCAGATGTATTTCCATGTTTATCTAATGTCAATATTACTTTACTCATTGGTAAATTAATTCTTTTTGCAACAGCACTGATAATTCGAATATTGGCTTGATGGGGGACCATCCAGGTGAGGTCATCAGAGGTCATGTTGCAACCATTTAGAGTTTCTTCTGCAAGATCCGAAAGTCTTTTAACTGCAATTTTATAAACTTCATTTCCAGTCATCTCTATAGTACCTAATTCATTGATTCTATTATTATTGACGTGAAGTGATGACATATAACTACCATCACTATAAAGTTTTGAATGCTTTATTCCTGTAGAGTTATCAGAGCTAACTACAACTGCACCAGCTCCATCACCAAATATAATTGCAGTAGAACGATCATTCC
>NZUR01000047.1 GCA_002698045.1 Thiotrichales bacterium
ACCCCACTCTTCAAACTTATGAACAGCCGAGTCAACATGACGNGCCATATCAAAAGCTAGGTCTTCACGAACNAANCCCATTAAATCATTTCGAGCATAACGNACATGGTCTTCTGGTTGATTTTCATCCCACTGCATNCCCATATAGCAGTTTATTGCATAAAGCCCTTGAGCAACTGCACCACTTCGATCAATGTTTGCTTTTTCNGCACAAATAATCTTCATGTCNCGGCCCCAATATCTAGCTTCGTATGCTGCACCGGTTCCTGCCATNCCTCCACCAACAACAAGAATATCGCAATCTTCCCAAACAGTTTTTCTCTTTGCCATCAGTAGTAAACTCCTTCTTTTAGCTTATCTTTANTTATTACTGGAAGACCGGTATCAACGTTCAATGCATCAGGCTCAAAGCAGAGTAACTGAGAATCTAGTGCGTTTTGATCGGGCACCTCTAAGTCACCAAGTTTTGGAATATTTTCACCCCATGGCTTAGTTGTGATAGGTGAAAGAAAGTTTTTCTCTCGACCGTCTCTAAATTTAATTTTCCAAGAAATAGTGCCCTTTTCTTCTTCACGAAGCACTCGCACACTATGCCCTAAAGGTGCAAAGTCAGCATACCCTCTAACGTCAATTGCATTTTGTGGGCAAGCTTTAACACAAGAATAGCATTCCCAGCACATATTAGGTTCAATATTTACCGCACGCCTAATAGTTTTATCGATATGCATAATATCAGACGGGCAGATATCAACACAGTGTCCACAGCCATCACATCTCGTCATGTATACAAAAGTTGGCATATTATTTATCTCCGATTAAGTTATAGATATAAAAGTTATTAATAGTGTCTTGGCGCTTCACGCTTTATNCCGAGTCCAAATTGCTCTGGACGNTCAGCAGGCGNTGGTAAATTTTCTCTAGAGCCATCAGCTTTAGTTATACGTTTTTGAAATGCAGCTGCAGGCTTAAAAAACATATGTGCAAATTTTGACCATAACACGCCGCCAAATAAAATAGTACTAGAAAGAATAAACAAGCCAAAAAATAGAGTTTGCCATCCAGCAATACCACTTGCTTGAAAGTATGACCAGATAAGCGCAAAAGAGCATGTAGCAAGAAGAGAAAGTACAAATAAATCAGCACGAACAACTCTATACCATTTGTTACCTTCTGCTGCAACATCTACNCGGATAAAAAACCAGAACCAGTAACCACCGACACACAACATNGCTGCACCTNAATGCCAAAGCAGTGGCAGTATAGAAGGCGTATTAGAGGTAGTAGTAGGGTAGTTAAAAATCATAATTACAGTTGTGATAATAAATAATAAAAANCCATACATTGTAAGTAGGTGAGCNACTCTACGTTTTGTACTACAAAATTCAGAAGAAGTTAATACTTCATTAGTTGCTGTTTTAAAAGCAATCGAAACTTTTTCACTACCACTAACTTCGTTAGTTGCGGATTTTTTAGCTTTTTGTGAATTTTGAAAAAAATACTTTGCACTTTTCTTATGAGCCATATCAAGGATTGTTCCTCCAGCTACAAATATAACCATTAAAATTACATAGGCTTGCATAGCAAGTGGCGGTATTAAAGCNGAAAGCTCCGAAAATGGATTAATAGTAATCATGTTGTATTTTTCCTTTGTTTTAGTAGCATTATNTAATGGTNTTGTATTATTAAATTCACTATATTTCCAAGCATAGAATTGTAGAATATAAGNGNCCTTGAGTTTTGATATTTATAGAACCAGAAAACTTATAACTAATGGGCCAGAATTTTAGATTAAAAATTGAAGTTAATTTTATATTCATNACGATTTACTTAGCCGAGTGTCCCNTGAGTTCAACTTTTACTTTCTCANTNCCTTTAAGTCCAGAGTAATATTTACGAAGAATTTCTAAGACTTCAGGTCTGGAAAAGTTATCAGGTACATCCAAGTTCTCACTAAGGAGATGTCTTAATTTTGAGCCTGATAGTAATAATCTATCTTCGTGACTATGAGGGCAGGTTTTCATNCTGGACATTCCTGCGCATTTATTNCACCAAAATGTCCAGTCAATNTTAAGTGGCTGAGTAACCAATCCATCNTNAATTTNATCAAAAATATTNTGAGCATCAAAGGGTCCATAATAGTCTCCAACACCAGCATGATCTCGACCAACTATGAGATGTGAGCAACCATAGTTCTGTCTAAATAGTGCGTGAAGTAAAGCCTCTCTAGGTCCAGCATAGCGCATATCTAGTGGGTATCCAGATTGCAAAACTGTATTATCANCAAAATAATTTTCAATTAACGTAGAAATTGCTTCTGAGCGAACTTCAGCTGGAATATCTCCCGGTTTAAGTTCACCCAAGGTTGAGTGAATCATGACTCCATCACAAATTTCAATTGCAATTTTGGCTAAGTATTCATGAGAGCGATGCATAGGATTTCGTGTTTGGAANGCCGCAATAGAAGACCAGCCTTTATTATCAAAATAAGCGCGAGTTTCAGAAGGCGTCATATAGAGATTGCCATATTGAGAAGGGAACCCACCATCAGAAAGAACTTTAATTGGTCCAGCAAGGTTATATTNCCCTTGAGACATAACCAAAACAACCCCAGGATGTTCCATATCNGTTGTTTTATAAACTNTGTTACATTCATGCTCTCTGTCTATTGTGTATTTTTCAGTAATCACCATCGTTGCAATAATCTCATTGGTTTTTTCATAAACTATTGCAACTTCTTGATCTTCCTTAATTGTTTTATCATTGGTTGAAAGAGTAATAGGGATTGGCCAAAATAAACCATTTTTCANGGTCATGTTGTCACAAACGCTTTGCCAATCTGCTCTATTCATAAAGCCATCGAGAGGGGTGAAGCCACCAATTCCAAGCATAANTACATCGCCAAACTCTCTTGACGAGCACATTAATCTTGGCAACGACTCCGCTTTTATTAGTTCTGATTTTCGCTCTGAGCCATGCAATGCAAGAGTCTTCAGCTTTTTGCTGCCGTGAGGAGGTACCAGTTTAGACATAATTGACATAAGGAAAAAATTAAATTAGGCTTAGTTAGATTTTATAGATTATTCTAACTCATATGTATGAGTTAGAATAATCATATTATAGAGCCAATTCTTAGGTAATAAAATCAATACTCGAAAAATAAGCCCTTTAATTTTTAAAAAATAAGTATACATGAATTAATATATATGTTTTAATTTTTAACTCATGAATATAAGCATACTAATTCTAATTCAACATTTAAATATAGCTGAAGTTATAATTACGAAATGATTCGCTCAGCATTTAACGTAACACTGCCAATCCTTTTTGGTTTCTTGCCATTGGGTATTGCCTTTGGATTGTTGTTTCAAGAGCTTGGCTATGCATGGTATTTTTCTACATTAATGGGTATTTTTGTTTATGCTGGAGCTGCACAATTTATGGCTATTGGTCTTATAGGAGCTGGTGTAGGTTTATTGGAGATTGCAATATCTACTTTTTTTCTCAACTCTAGGCATTTATTTTATGGCTTGGCATTTCTTAAGAGTTTTGGTCAGTGGAATTTTAGAAAGTTTTATCTGATTTTCGGCTTAACCGATGAGACATATGCCTTAATGACAACTATTAAAGTTCCTGAGGANTTTAATAGGGAGAGGTACTACCTATTCATTACACTCTTTTCTCAGATTTATTGGGTGCTGGGCTGTACTATTGGTGCCATAATTGGCGATGCTCTATCTTTCGATACTGAGGGTATGGAGTTTGCAGCTACTGCCTTGTTTGTAGTCTTGCTAATAGAGCAATGGATTAAAGTCAGAAAACCATTGCCATTTTTTATTGCCTTCTGTTCATCTTGTATAGCTCTTGTATTGTTTTCTCAGCATATGCTTTTAGTAGCAATTATTTTATCTATTGTTGCAATCCTGATTTTACGATTGACCAAGGCGGTGTCAGATGGCTGATATTAATTACCTTCTATTAGTCATATTGATTATGACAGCTGCTACTTACACAACAAGATTTGCACCTTTTGTGTTTTTTGCTAGTCAGAAAGAAACTCCAATACTAACTTTTATTGCAAAAAGTACACCTCCAATGGTGATGACAATACTTTTAATATATATGTTGCGAGGTGTTAACTATCTTTCATTTGAGNTTGTCTATACTTNTATAGCGTTATTAGTAACTGTTGGATTTCATCTTTATAGAAGAAATGCATTACTGAGNATCATTGCCGGTACTATTGTCTATATGATTGCAGTGCAATTGTAGCTTTATATTTTTTTTCATAATATATTTATCATTCATTCTCTTNCTTCACATCTTTAAATAGAANGGATTTACTATATAATCTACATCCTTTTGTTTATTCATCNTTTATTTTGTAAAAAATTATGATTCAGTTAGCNANANTTTTNCCNTTTATACTCTGGTTTAGATTAACCACAATAGANACAATTAAGGCAGATTTTTTTGCTGGATTAACGGGCGCTATAATCGTGCTTCCGCAAAGCGTAGCATTTGCGACAATTGCTGGAATGCCTCCAGAATATGGACTTTATGCGGCTATGGTTGTTCCGATAATTGCTGCATTGTTTGGATCATCTTTTCATCTAGTTTCTGGACCAACTACCGCTATTTCAATTGTCGTTTTTGCTGCAGTCAGTAAATATGCTGCTCCAGGAAGCGAAGAATTTGTGGCATTGGCGCTTACACTAACTTTTTTAGCGGGGGTTTATCAATTAGTTTTTGGCCTCGCTAAATTTGGTCTGTTAGTTAACTTTGTATCTCACAATGTTGTCATTGGTTTTACTGCTGGTGCAGCTCTATTAATAGCTAGTAGTCAGATTCCTTATATTTTGGGAATACATATTCCAAGGGGTGAAGGTTTTATCAATACTTGGATTGATCTATATTCCGGAGTTGGAGAATTTAATATTTACCTACTTATAGTTGGACTCGGGACATTAGTTAGTGCAATTATTATCAAACTTATAAGACCTAAATTTCCTTATCTATTAATTGGGATGTTTGTAGGTGGTTTTTTGGCTTTTTATTTAAGTAGTTTTACTGATAGTATTGAAACTGTTGGAGTAATGCCTGCTTATTTCCCGCCTCTATCATCACCTAATTTTTCATTAAACTCATTGAAGTCACTTGCACCTGAAGCATTTGCAATAGCACTTTTAGGTCTTATTGAGGCATCATCAATTGGACGATCAATTGCTACTAAGTCTAATCAAAGAATTAACCCTAGCCAAGAATTTATTGGTCAGGGAACATCTAATATTGTTGGAAGTTTTTTCTCTGGTTATGCTTCTTCTGGTTCATTTACAAGGACAGGAGTCAACTTTGAATCTGGAGCAAGAACACCTCTATCAGCAATACTAGCTGCACTTTTCTTAATGGTTATTGTTCTTCTTGTGGGGCCGTTAATTTCCTACTTGCCTTACGCAGCGATGGCAGGAATTATTTTAATTGTTGCCTATAACTTGATAGATTTTCAGAGTATCAAAAAAACGTTTACTTATAGTAAGTCTGAAAGTGTTATTTTTACGGCAACTTTTTTATCCACCTTGCTATTTGAATTAGAGTTCGCTATTTATTTAGGTGTTTTATTATCATTGATGCTTTTTATTGCTAAAACATCTGCGCCAGAAGTTCATACCTTAGCCTTTGGTAGTCCTCCAGGAGAGGATATTAGAAAGCTGCAAAGTATCAGAAAGACGCCTTTAGTCCAGTGCCCACAACTTAAGATAATTCGCATTGATATGTCTATTTATTTTGGCTCCATAAATCATATACAAAAGCAAATAAGCCAGATTGTTGATAATCAAAGAATCTACCATATTTTAATTGTTGCTAGTGGTGTTAACTTTATTGATCTTGCTGGTATAGAAGGTCTTTTAATTGAACATAGGCGCCTTAAAGCGCTTAATGGAAATTTGTATTTAGTTGATGTTAAATCTTCAACTTACGAATTTATGGAAAAAGTTAACTTTGTTAATGAGATAGGTCGAGAGAATTTTTTCGAATCAAAAGAGGAGGCAATCCATATTGTGTTTGATCGTCTCGATAGAAGTAAGTGTGAAAAGTGTCAGGCGCTTGTTTTTAAGGAGTGCCAATAATGAATATAAAGAATTAAAAAATATAAATAAAAAAAGCTCGATTTATTCGAGCTTTTTTTGTTATTGGAGGCTGGGACCGGAGTCGAACCGGTCTATAAGGCTTTGCAGGCCCCTGCATAACCGCTTTGCTACCCAGCCAATTGAGGTTCATCTATAAAAGCCTAATTATAAAGGCAAATGCAAACTATTAGAATATGGAGCGGGAAACGAGATTCGAACTCGCGACATTCACGTTGGCAACGTGATGCTCTACCAGCTGAGCTATTCCCGCATAAGGTTTGAAATTATAGTGTTTTTTTTCTAGCTGTCAAATGTTTTTAGACCTGCAATTAGATAATTAAAGCCAGACCAGAGTGTCAAAACTGTTGCTGAAAATAGGAGTACTAGACCTACCATATAAATCTCTTTATTTGAAAAGATAAATAGTGGTTGTTGAAAGAGAAGAAACAATATGGCAGTCATTTGCATAAATGTTTTTGATTTACCCATCCATGAAACTGAAACCTTAGCCCTTTTACCAACTTCACTCATCCATTCTCTGAGAGCAGAAACAAGAATCTCCCTGGAAATTATAATAATTGATGGTAAGGTGATAAACCAAGTATGGTAATAATCTGTTAAGAGAACCAGCGCTGTACAAACCATTAACTTGTCTGCCACTGGGTCTAGAAATGCCCCAAGAGCTGACACTTGGTTTAGTTTTCTAGCTAAAAAACCATCGATAAAGTCAGTAGCACTAATAAGTGCATAAATTGCAACTAAAGAATTGTTAATCCATGCAAGGGGCTCACCATCAAAATAGTTTGGCTGTAAATAAAACAAACCTATGAAAACAGGAATTAAGCCGATCCTTGATAGCGTAATTAAGTTAGGAAGAGTCATCATATAATGCTAATTCTATCAAAGACTCGTGATGTTTAGAATAAACTTTTTCAAGTATGGCGCGCTCGGCAGGATTCGAACCTGCAACCGCTCGGTTCGTAGCCGAGTACTCTATCCAGTTGAGCCACGAGCGCAGCTGCGTAATTATCGCTATGTTTGAAGGAAAGGTCAAGGAGAGTTTAAAGTATTTACTAAAATATCAACTAATTTATTGAGCTCCATCATTCTAGAGCCTTTTATTAAAATTGTTGAACCTTTTTGGCCTTTATTGAGTGTATTGAAAATTGATTTAATGTCTGGAAAATTTTCACCTTTGTAATGTTTTGCATCTTCACCAATTGTAAGGAGCTTGTCTATTCCTGCTTTTCTCGCATACTCTCCAATTTCTTGATGCATTTTTTTTGATTCTTTACCTAATTCAGCCATCGACCCTAGAACAGCAATTTTCTTACCAGGAAATTGTTTGATTGTATCAATCGCAGCCTTCATTGATTGAGGATTTGCGTTGTAGCTATCATCCAGTATAGTGAAATTACTAAGCTCTATTAATTCAAGTCGACCCTTTTCTGGTTGAGAGTTTTCAAGGCCTTGCTTTATGAGATTAAGATCAACACCCAGCTTTAAAGCGCAAGCAGAGGCAGCTACTGCATTCTCTATTTGGTGTAAACCGACCATAGGGAGAGTGATATCGATTTTATTATTATTGCAATTCAGTAAAAAGTTTAGATGCCTTCTAGATTGTTGAATATGGCTTGCATAAATAGAGCTTTTATTTCCAAAAAAAGTAAATCTTTGAGTTCCAGACATTTTTTTCCAGACATCTATATAGGGAGACTCTATATTCATTAATGCAATGGCATTTTTAGACAAAGACTCAAAGATTTCACCTTTTGCTTTTACTAGGTTTTTTAAACTGCCAAATTCCCCTAAGTGTGCATTATTAGCATTTGTTATTACTGCCATATCGGGTAGAGCTATATTACATAAAAGACTAATTTCTTTAGTATGATTTGCACCCATCTCAATAATACAGAATGCATGAATTCTAGATAATTCTAGGAGTGTTTTTGGAACGCCTAGGTGGTTGTTTAGGTTGCCTTTAGTTGAAAGGGTTGGGGCATGTAATGACAATATAGAATTGAGCATATTTTTTGTTGTTGTTTTACCATTACTTCCCGTTATTGCTATTACTTGAGGGGAGCATGATTTTCGGTGCCAAGCAGCTAATTTTTGGTAAGCCTGCTCTGTATTTTTAACTTCAATAGTAGGTAAATTTGAGTTAACTTTTTTGTTAACGATAATTGCCTTTGCACCCAAATCCTCTGCTTTTTGGATAAAAGAATGCCCATCAAAATTGATACCCTTTAGAGCAATAAAGAGCTTTCCAGAAACTTCATCTCTAGTATCAGTGCACACTCCTTTAAACCCAACTGTTTTAGTTGAGGATAATTTTCCATTAACTAGTTTGGCAACCAGTTGAGTGTCAGATAAGAGCATTTAATGCAACCTCAATGTCACTAAAGGGTAGTATTTGAGAGCCAATTGTTTGAGTAGTCTCATGACCCTTTCCAGCAATAAGTAATACTTCATTCTCGTCCAGTGTGGTTACTGCTGAAATGATTGCTTTTTTTCTATCAAGTATTACTTGGAAGTCATTTTCTACTTTAATGCCAGCAAGGATGTCATCAATAATTTTTCCCGGTTCTTCACTTCTAGGGTTGTCATTAGTAATAACTATGCTATGAGCATTTTCACTTGCAATCTTACCCATAATTTGACGTTTAGTTTTATCCCTATCTCCACCACAGCCAAAAACAAGTCTAATTCTGTAATCTGGGTAATGGTCCTGGAGAGTGATTAATGCATTTAATAAAGCATCAGGTGTGTGGGCATAATCAATCCAAATATTTTTCTTTGCTAGTTTTTGCATCCTTCCGGGAGGGGGCGATAACTCTGCAAGCTTTGGTATGAGAGTATCATCATCATAACCTAAGGATTTAACACTTTTATAGGCTGCCATAGCATTTGAAAGATTAAAGCTTCCTATTAATGGCAATTCAAAAACAAAGCTATTAAGTTGGCAGATGAAGCCATTCTCATTACTTTTGAAATAACTCAAATCATCTACACTAAAAGTTTCAGTTTCTATTGCGGATGAAATATCTAAAAAATAAGAATGATTTTCATCATCACGATTAATAATTGCTTTTTTTGTGAAACTCTTATTGAATAACTTACCCTTTGCTTCTTGGTAATTCTTCATAGTTTTATGGTAATCCAAGTGATCTTGAGTAAGATTTGTAAATATCCCTTGAATAAAAGAAAGCCCTTCAAGTCTTCCTTGTATTAGGGCATGAGAAGAGGCTTCAATTATCGCAATTTCTACTCCTTGATCAATATAATCCTGAAGGGCGCTATAAATTGTACAAATATCAGGAGTTGTATTAATCGTTTTTTTATCGATATGACTTAGGCCAAGAGTGCCAATAACTTCATTTTTAATATTTAATGCATTGAGAAGTTGAGAGATAAAATGACTTACTGATGTTTTTCCATTAGTACCTGTTACTGCAATAAGTTTAATATTCTTTGCTTCTGGATAGAGGTTTTGAGCAAGTTTTGGTAAATAAGATCTAAGATTATCAATCCTTATACTTGGAACAGAGCATTCAATGTCTTTTCCATCAACTAAAACACCTATACATCCATTATCAATTGCATGATTAATGAATTCAGAGCCATGTTTTTGTTCACCTTGAAGTGCTACAAAAAGATCACCCTTTTTAAGTGTGCTTGAGTTTAATGAAAGTCCAGTTACATCGAATGACAATGATGTATTTTGAATACTAGATAGTAGGAGCTTAATATCCATTTTTATTATTATTGGAGAAAAAAACTAAATAATATAAATGCAAATAAAGTGTCAGTCACTAAAATAATTTCGCCTGAATCAAAATATGCATAGTTATAGCACCAACGATTTGATTATTAGAATCTATGACTGGTAATGAAGTTATACTATATTTTTCCATCAGTTGCATTGCTATTAAGGCTGGCTCATGAGCTTCAATTGATTTGCAATCTCTAGTCATAACTTCTTCTATAGTCAATTCTTGAAAATTTATGTTTGACTCTATTGCGCGTCTCAAATCACCATCAGTAAAGATGCCTAAAAGTTTATGATTCTCTACAATGAGAACCATACCAAGTGCTTTTTCACTCATGACTAAAAGACTATCTATAAGTAATTCCGCCTTTGAAACAATAGGAATATCCTCACCTGATTTCATAATGCTTGAAACAAAAGTAAGCAAGCGCCTACCTAGCGCACCTGAAGGATGAGACATAGCAAAATCATCTGAACTAAAGTTATTTAAATTAATAAGTGAAATCGCAATCGCATCACCCATAACTAATGCAGCAGTAGTACTTGATGTTGGAGCAAGATTATTAGGACACGCTTCTTTTTTAACACTAACATCTATGTGAAATTGACTTGACATACCTATAGAAGAGTTAGAATTTCCAGTCATACTAATAATTGGCACATTTATTCTTTTAATTCCAGGCAGAAGTGAGATCATTTCATCAGATTCACCAGAATACGAAATCATAATTACAACATCATTCCCAGTAATCACGCCCAAGTCACCATGACCTGCTTCACCAGGGTGCATATAGAATGAGGGAGTGCCAGTAGAGGATAGGGTTGATGCAATCTTCTTGGCAATATGCCCAGATTTACCCATTCCAATAAGAATCACTTTTCCTTTACAGGCAGCAAGAAGATGGCATGCCCCATCAAATTTTTGATCGATTCTATCTTTTAATAACAGAATAGAGTCAGCTTCAGTTTGTATAACTGCTTTTGCAATTTCAGTTACTGGTTTTCCCACAAGCGTTGAATAATTAGTCGTTGTTAATTGAATAGATTATAAATATTATTTGAATAATTTGGGCCTTATAATTGAACGAGATTAATTATTAAAGTTTATACAGTGTTAATAAAAAATAAAATTTTGTTTGTTTGTATGGGTAATATTTGTCGCTCTCCAACTGCTGAAGGGGTATTTCGATCTATTATTAAAAAAAATAATCATTCTGAAAAATTTGAAATAGATTCTGCAGGAACCCATGCATACCATATAGGAAATCCACCTGATAGCAGGTCTCAAGCAACTGCAATAAGCTATGGTGTTGATTTATCAAACCAAAAAGCTAGACAAGTTCATGAAAGTGATTTCTACTACTATGACTTTATAATAGCAATGGATGTTAATAACTTTGAGATACTTAAATCAATCTGTCCGAATGAAAGTCAGTCTCAAATTCAATTATTGCTTGATTATCACCCTAGCATTGAACTTCAAAGCGTTCCAGATCCATATTACGAAGGAAAATTTGACGAAGTCTTCGATATGGTTTATTCAGCATGCTCTTCCTTTTTTGAAAGTATAGTAAAAAAAGACTAATATTGATTGACATTTGAGTGACCACCAAAGTATAATTGCCCGCTTTATTGACCCCGCTATGTGGGCAAAAAATTAAATTACATTGGAGTGAAAACTATATGTCGACGATTAATCAATTGGTACGAAAGCCAAGAAGCAAAAAAATTGCTAAAACAGGTGTTCCAGCATTAGAGAGTTGTCCACAAAAACGTGGAGTATGTACTCGTGTTTATACAACAACACCTAAGAAGCCAAACTCTGCTTTAAGAAAGGTTGCTCGTGTCAGATTAACTAATTCTGCTGAAGTTACTACTTATATCGGTGGTGAAGGACATAATTTACAAGAACACTCAGTAATTCTTATACGCGGTGGTCGTGTAAAAGATTTGCCAGGAGTTCGTTACCACACTGTACGAGGTGCATTAGATACAACTGGTGTTGATGGAAGAACACAAGGCCGATCTAAATACGGCACAAAAAAACCTAAAAAATAATTCATAAGAGAAGACTAATATGAGAAGAAGAGCGGCCCCAAAAAGACAAATATTACCGGATCCTAAGTATGGCGATCTTGTATTGGCTAAGTTTGTAAATATTTTAATGCTAGATGGTAAAAAATCAGTTGCTGAAAAGATTGTCTATGAAGCATTAGATACGATTGAGTCAAAAGGTAATGCAGAGCCGATTGAGACATTTAAAAAAGCTCTTGAAAATATTGGTCCTCAAGTTGAAATCAAATCGCGACGCGTTGGTGGTTCAACTTACCAAGTGCCAGTTGAAGTGAGGTCAGACCGTAAAATCGCTCTAGCAATGCGTTGGATTATTGAAGCATCACGTAAGCGTGGCGAAAAAGGCATGAAACTAAGGTTAGCAGGTGAAGTTCTTGATGCAGTTCAAAATCGTGGTACCGCATTTAAGAAAAAAGAAGATATGCATAGAATGGCAGAGGCTAATAAAGCATTTGCCCATTTCCGCTGGTAATTTAAGGAACCAATCATGGCAAGAACTACCCCAATTAACCGTTATCGCAACGTTGGCATTATGGCACATATTGATGCCGGAAAGACAACTACTACTGAACGTATTCTTTTGTATACAGGACGTACTCACAAAATTGGTGAAGTGCATGATGGAAGTGCAACAATGGACTGGATGGAGCAAGAGCAAGAGCGAGGTATCACTATTACTTCAGCGGCAACAACTTGTTTCTGGAAGGGTATGGATAGTCAGTTTGATGATCATCGAATCAATATTATTGATACTCCAGGTCACGTTGATTTTACAATTGAAGTTGAACGCTCACTAAAAGTACTAGATGGAGCATGTGCTGTTTTTTGTGCTGTTGGAGGTGTAGAGCCTCAGTCAGAAACAGTTTGGAGACAAGCGAACAAATATAACGTGCCAAGAATTGGATTTGTTAATAAGATGGACCGTGCAGGAGCAGACTTCTTACGCGTATGCGGACAAATTAAAACAAGATTAGGTGCCAATCCAGTTCCTATGCAAATTGCTATTGGAGCAGAAGATGCATTCGAAGGTGTGGTTGATCTTATTCGTATGAAGGCTATTTATTGGAATGAATCTGACCAAGGTGCAACATACGACATCAAGGATATACCTTCTGATTTGCAAAATCTTGCTGAAGAGAAGCGCGAATTTATGATTGAATCTGCAGCGGAAGCAAATGAAGAGCTTATGGAAAAGTATCTTGAAGATGGCACTTTGACAACAGATGAAATCAAACAAGGTATTCGACTACAAACAATTGCAAATGAAATTATTCCTATGTTCTGTGGGTCAGCTTTTAAGAATAAAGGTGTACAGGCGGTATTAGATGCCATGATAATGTATATGCCTTCTCCATTAGATGTTGATCCTATTAGTGGAATTTTAGATGATGCTGCAGAATCAGAAGGAATAAGACAACCTAAAGATGAAGAGCCGTTTGCTGCACTAGCTTTTAAAATTGCTACAGACCCTTTTGTTGGAAATTTAACATTCTTTAGGGTTTATTCTGGTGTTTTAAAATCAGGTGACTTTGTGTACAACTCGTCTAAAGATAAAAAAGAACGTATTGGTCGTATAGTACAAATGCACTCTAATGACCGTGAAGAGATTAAAGAAGTAAGAGCTGGTGATATTGCTGCGGCTATCGGCTTGAAAGATGTAACTACTGGTGACACTTTGTGTGACATGAAAGACAAAATTATTCTTGAAAGAATGGAGTTTCCTGAACCCGTTATTGCGGTTGCTGTTGAGCCTAAAACTAAGGTCGACCAGGAAAAAATGGGTATTGCATTAGGTAAGCTGGCTAATGAGGACCCATCTTTCAGGGTTTCTTCAGACGAAGAGTCTGGACAAACAATTATTGCTGGTATGGGTGAACTTCATTTAGATATCATTGTTGATCGTATGATGCGTGAATTTGATGTTGCGTGTAATGTTGGAAATCCACAAGTAGCATATCGTGAAACAATTACTTCACTAGTAGAGCACGAACATAAATTTGCTAAACAATCTGGTGGCCGAGGCCAGTATGGACATGTATATCTCAGAATAGAACCTCAAAAGCCAGGTGCAGGCTATGAATTTGTTGATGAAATTAAGGGTGGCGTTATTCCTAAAGAATATGTTCCTGCAGTTAATAAAGGCGTTCAAGAGCAAATGCAGAATGGCGTTATTGCTGGTTTCCCATTAGTTGATGTTAAGGTGACAGTTTATGATGGCTCTTACCATGATGTAGATTCAAGTGAAATGGCTTTTAAAATTGCAGCCTCTATGTGTATTAGAGAGGGAGTAAAGCTTGCTAATCCTCAATTACTTGAACCAATGATGAGTGTTGAAGTGTCAACGCCTGAGGATTATATGGGTGATGTGATGGGTGATTTAAACCGTAGACGAGGGATTGTAAGTGCTATGGATGACACACCAGCTGGCAAACAGATTAAAGCTGCAGTTCCTTTAGCTGAAATGTTTGGCTATGCAACAGACCTTCGCTCAATGTCTCAAGGTCGCGCTAACTATTCTATGGAATTTGCTAAATATACAGCTGCTCCAAGAAATGTAGCAGATGATGTTATTGAAAAATTAAATACTTAATAGGGGATTAAAAATGGCAAAAGAAAAATTTGAAAGAACCAAACCACACGTAAATGTGGGAACAATTGGTCACGTTGACCATGGTAAAACTACTTTAACTGCAGCCCTGACTAAAGTTATGGCTGAAGCTCGTGGTGGTGAGTTCAAGGATTACGCAGATATTGATAATGCTCCTGAAGAAAGAGAGCGTGGTATCACTATCTCAACTGCGCACGTAGAATACGAGTCAGAAGCTCGTCACTACGCTCACGTTGACTGTCCAGGACACGCTGACTACGTCAAGAACATGATTACTGGTGCTGCGCAAATGGACGGCGCTATTATTGTAATCGCTGCAACTGACGGACCAATGGCTCAAACTCGTGAGCACATTCTATTGTCTCGTCAGGTAGGTGTTCCTTACATCGTTGTTTATATGAACAAAGCAGACATGGTTGACGATGAAGAACTAATTGAGCTTGTTGAAATGGAAATCCGTGAACTACTAACAGAATACGAGTTCCCAGGTGATGACACGCCAGTGATCTTTGGTTCAGCTTTAAAAGCATTAGAAGGTGATACATCTGATATTGGTATTCCTTCTATCCTTAAACTAGTTGAGGCACTAGACACATACATCCCAACGCCAGAGCGTGATACGGATAAAACATTCCTAATGCCAATTGAGGACGTGTTCTCAATCTCGGGCCGTGGTACTGTTGTAACGGGTCGTATTGAGCGTGGTGTTGTTAATGTTGGTGATGAAATTGAAATCGTTGGTATTAAAGATACACAGTTGACTACTTGTACTGGTGTTGAAATGTTCAGAAAGTTGCTTGACTCAGGTGAAGCAGGTGATAACGTTGGTGTACTACTTCGTGGTACTAAGCGTGAAGAAGTTGAGCGTGGTCAAGTACTAGCTAAGAAAGGCACAATCAACCCACACACAAAGTTTGAGGCAGAAGTTTATATCCTAAGCAAAGAAGAAGGTGGACGTCATACTCCATTCTTTAACAACTACCGTCCACAGTTCTACTTTAGAACAACAGACGTAACAGGTGCTTGTCAGTTGCCATCAGGTGTTGAAATGGTAATGCCAGGCGACAATATTAAGATGACAGTTGAGTTGCTGGCTCCGATTGCAATGGAAGAAGGTTTAAGATTTGCAATTAGAGAAGGCGGACGCACGGTAGGTGCTGGAGTCGTCTCGAAGATTACGAGTTGATTAGTTAAATTAGAACCGTCGAATCATTGTATAATCGACGGTTTTTTCGTTTCAGAAGTTAGATAAGGCAAATAGGCAAATGAGCAATCAAAATATTAGAATTAAATTAAAGGCATTTGATCATCGATTAATCGATAAAT
>NZUR01000048.1 GCA_002698045.1 Thiotrichales bacterium
CTTGGAAAGACAAAAAGGTGGTATTGGTCTTCGTGGTCCTGGTGAAACTCAGCTTGAGACAGATAAGCGTTTAATTTCAATTCGAATTAAAAATATCAATAAACGACTCGCAAAGGTCCATAAACAGCATGATTTGGGGCGAAAATCGCGCCTTAAAAATGAGCTCCCTATGATCTCACTTGTGGGCTACACAAATGCAGGAAAGTCGACACTTTTTAATCGATTGACTAATGCAAATGTTTATGCAGATGACAAACTTTTTGCGACATTAGATTCAACTATTCGTCGAGTGATTTTGCCTGCTGCTGGAGAAGCGGTTATAGCTGATACAGTAGGCTTTATTCGAGACTTGCCTCACGAGTTGGTGGAGGCTTTTAAGTCAACTCTTGAGGAGACACGACAGGCTAATGTTCTTCTTCATGTTGTCGATGCATCTGATGCCAATAATAGAGACAAAATTGAGCAAGTAGAGGGCATTATTGAGCAAATAGATGCGCAAAATATACCAAGCATTATTGTGATGAATAAGATTGATGAGATTGGTGATTTTAGTCCAAGGGTGGACAAGGATAATGATGGAAATATTTATCGAGTGTGGCTTTCTGCCCACTCAGGTGAGGGAATTGACTTGATTTATAAAGCATTATCTCAGAGCTTAAGCGGTATGATGACCTGTGCCAGAATTCAGTTAGATGTTCAGTCGGCATTTATTAGGAGTGAAATACATAAAGTTGGCTTTATTGAAAAAGAAATAATGAATGAATTTGGTCAGTGGCTACTTGAAATTAATGTTACGAGACACTATCTAGAAAGATTACTAGTTAAGCAAGGCGTTTCATTACTATGGGAACAGAAGTCACAACAGAGTCAAACGGCATAGAGAATCAGTCAATACCACTATTGCCACTAAGAGATGTGGTGGTTTTTCCTCACACTGTTATTCCTCTATTTATTGGAAGAAAATCTTCAGTTAATGCCATTACTCAAGCAATGGAAGCAGATAAAAATGTTTTCCTAGTCACTCAAAAAGACGAAACTATTGAAGAGCCGAATAATGAAGACCTTCATAAGGTTGGCACATTGGCAACAATCCTTCAATTACTCAAACTACCCGACGGAACTATTAAGGTTTTAGTTGAGGGAATTAAAAGAGCTAAAATTGAAGAGTTTGTTGAACTTAAAGAGCACACTGAAGTTATTCTTAGTGACTGTACCTTAGGCTTTGAAGACGACACAGAGATTAAGGCAATGATGCGCTTAGCTCTAGAGAATTTTGAGAAATATATAAAATTCAGTAAAAAAATTCCAGAAGAGGTATACAAGGTACTCAAAGAAATCACTGATATAGAACGTTTTAGTGATGTCATTATTGCTAATCTTAGTCTTAAAGTTGAAGAAAAGCAGGCTTTACTTGAAAGTGGCCTTGCTAAAGATAGACTGGAAGCAATCCTATCAATACTTGAAGGGGAATTGGATGTTTTAGGTGCAGAACAGAAAATTCAAAGCAGAGTTCGTAAACAAATGGAGTCAAACCAAAGAGACTACTATTTAAATGAGCAAATGAAGTCTATCCAGAAAGAGCTTGGAACGCTTGATGATGAGAATGAGATTGAAGAATTACAATTAAGTATTAATAAGGCAAAAATGCCTAAAGAGGCAAAGAATAAAGCACAAAGTGAGCTCAATAAGTTACAGAGAATGTCTTCACAATCATCTGATGCTTCAATCATAAGAACCTATATTGAAAACTTATGTGACGTGCCTTGGAGCAAAAAAACAAAAACAAACAAAGACTTAATCAAAGCAAAAAAAATACTCGATGAAGATCATTATGGTTTAGACAAGGTAAAGGAAAGGATCTTGGAGCATTTGGCTGTTCAAAGTCGAGTGACCCACAACAAGGCAAATATTCTTTGTTTGGTTGGGCCTCCAGGGGTTGGAAAGACATCACTTGGAGAGTCAATTGCAAAATCAGTTAACCGAAAATATGTTCGTATGGCACTTGGTGGTGTTAGGGATGAGGCTGAAATTCGAGGCCACAGGCGAACCTATATTGGAGCCATGCCAGGTTCAATTGTTCAGAAAATGCAAAAAGTTAATGTCAAAAACCCATTATTCTTACTAGATGAGATCGACAAAATGGCCTCCGACTTTAGAGGCGACCCTGGTTCTGCGATGTTGGAAGTTTTAGATCCAGAGCAAAATCACACCTTTAATGACCACTACTTAGAGGTTGACTATGACCTTTCACAAGTAATGTTTGTTGCAACTGCAAACTCCTTAGACCTTCCAGGGGCATTGATAGATCGAATGGAAATAATTCATATTTCTGGTTACACAGAGGATGAAAAACTTGAAATTGCTAAGCGCCATTTAATCTCAAAACAAATGAAAAATAATGGTGTCAAAGCCTCTGAAATAGTATTCAAAGATTCTGCAATAATGGATATTATTCGTTACTATACAAGAGAAGCAGGTGTTCGTAATCTTGACAGAGAGATTGGCGGTATTTGCAGGAAAGTTGTTAAGGACGTGACGCTTAAAAAACGTAAAGCAAGAGCTATAATTAATTCGAAGAGTTTACCAAAATTCTTGGGGATGAAAAAATATCGCTTTGGCCTTGCTGAGGAACATAACCAGGTAGGTGAGGTAACTGGTCTTGCGTGGACTTCAGTAGGCGGTGATTTACTTACAATTGAGGCCTCTTCATATAAAGGTAAGGGTAAGCTTAATTACACAGGGCAGCTAGGTGATGTTATGAAAGAGTCAATTCAGGCTGCTATGTCTGTGACACGTCTTCGTGCAGATTCTTTAGGGATTGCAGATGATTTTCATGAAAAGCTTGATATCCATATCCACGTTCCTGATGGCTCTACTCCTAAGGACGGTCCAAGTGCAGGAGCGGCAATGTGTACCGCTTTAGTTTCAGTTTTAACGGGCCGAAAAGTAAAGGCAGCTGTTGCAATGACTGGTGAAATTACACTTAGAGGAGAAATTACACCTATTGGAGGGTTGAAAGAAAAATTACTCGCAGCAATGAGAGGTGGCATTAAAACTGTGATTATTCCTGAAGATAATGAACGAGAATTGTCTGAAGTCCCAGAGAAAATCAAAGGCAAGCTTGAGATTATAAAAGTGAAGTGGATAGATCAAGTTTTAGATATTGCCCTCGAGAAATAAAAAATCAAACTTTTATAGACTCTTTATGAGCTTGGCATAGTAAAAGCCATCATATTTATGCTCTGGAAGCTGTTGCTTTCCAATTAGACCCTCTCCCCATGAAAGTGATATTTCCTCATTTTTCGCATCCCCTGATCTTTGAAGAAAAGCATTAATCTGGTTTTCATTTTCATCTTTTAGAACTGAACAAGTAGCATAAACTAGCTCTCCACCGGGTTTTAACAAGGCCCATAGATTGTCGAGAATTAATGCTTGAATTTTAGTAACTTCGCTAACATCTCTTGGCTTTCTTAACAGCTTAATGTCTGGATGTCTTCGAATAACTCCTGTTCCTGAGCATGGAGCATCTATTAAGATTTTATCAAACATTTTTTTATCCCACCAGTCTTGACGAGTAGCATCACCGAGCATAATTTTGACATTTTTATTTTGTAGACGATCAATATTTTCTTGAACCCTTAAAAGTCTCATTTTGTCATTATCTATTGCAATTATTTCTGCATCAGGGCAAAGCTCGGCTAGGTGAGTTGTTTTTCCACCAGGTGCACAACATGCATCAAGAATTCGTTCGCCTTTTTTAGGAGAAATTAGTGGGGCTGCTAGTTGCGCAGAAATATCTTGAACATAACAAGATCCATTTTCAAATCCTAGCAAACTAGTGATATTAACTGCATCATCAAGGACTAGAGCTTGAGAGGCAATTTTAGATAATTCGCTCGATATGTTTTCATTTTGAAGTTGTGCTTTAAAGTCATCCCTTTCAATCGAGGGATGAACTCGAATTGACATTGGGGCTTGTTTATTGTTTTCAATGAATATTTCTTGATAACTATCTGGGTAATCTTTTTTAAATTTCTTAACCATCCAAGTTGGATGAGAGTGGTGAGGTGATTTTAAAATTACATCTCGATCTCGGTCAATACCTCTGAGTATTGCATTCACAAATCCTTTTGCCCAGTTTTTTCCTATCATCTCTGCAATATCAACAGTTTCCTTGATTGCGGCATGGATAGAAATATCAGTATAAATAAGTTGGTATGCCCCTAAAATTAATAAGCAGTGAATATCAAGATTCTTTTTTTCTAAAGGTTTTTTAATCCTAGGTGTGATTAAGTCATTAAGGTGATGATAAAAGCGAATTGATCCAAATGTTAAAGATTTTGCAAAGGATAAGTCATTAGCTTCAGTTGGAAAAGCTGCTTCAGATAGAGATTTTTTTTCTAAAGCGATTAAGCAAATAGCTCTATGTGCAATAACTCTAGCGTTGTTTTTATTGAGCAATTTTAGATATGATGCTATTAAGAAGATCTTCTGGATCTTGGTAACCAGGGGTGTTAGAGCCATCTGCAAAAAATAGTGAAGGCGTACCATCAACTCCCAATTGTTTTGAAATGGCTAGTTGTTCTGCAACTGGATTCTCACATTCAACACTTTCCGGCAAAAAGCGCTTTAGTTTATAGTTGTGAAGTGCAACTGATTTATCTTCAGCGCACCAAATTTTTTCCATAGCACTTTGTGCATTAGGATGGAGCTCTTCTAATGGGGAGGCTAGATACTTTATGGTGATTCCTAGGGAATTCATTTCCTCCATATTTGCATGTAGTTTGGCACAATAAGGGCAATCAACATCAGTGAAAACATGAATAATGTATTGCTCATTTTCTGCTTTAAATACAATCTTGTCATTTTCATCAATACTATTTAATATGTTATTTCTTATAGAATTTATACGAGTTGCCGAAAGATTAGTCATTAATTCTAAATCTGTCACAGCGCCTTGAATGACGTATCTTCCATCGAAGGATATATACATAACATCAATCCATGGTTTGGTAAGAACTACCTCATAAAAACCGTCTAACTCTGAGTTGCTAATATTTTCAGCGCTTATACTTGGAAAGTATGGCTGTAATTTATTGATAACTGTATCTATATTTGCGAAGGCAGAATTAGTAATTATCAAAAAAAAGAATAAAAGTGACTTATACATAGTGAAAATTCATTATTAAAGAGGTAAATTTTACAGTTTTTTGGTAGAATATCGAGATTATAATTTTTCGAGAATTGCCATGGATTTTTTTGTTACTCATCAAACTGCAGACCATTATAGTGGTGATTGTGCCGTTGCCTTTGTTTTTAAGGATTCAGTTAACGAAAGTAGGATTCTTCAGGCGCTATTAGAACTTAATCGATTCGATTCGAGTCTAGGTGACAGCTTGATGTTAAGTAAGGTTAAAGGATATAAAACTAAACGAGTCTTAGCACTAGGTCTGGGGGAATCACCACTAAACGAGAAAAGTTTTCTTAAGGCGCTTAAATCACTTTCTTCTGCTATGGCTGATCTAAAGGTCAAAAACGTTGTAATACCTAGAATCCAAGTTGATAGCCGTGATGAGTCTTGGGTGCAACTAACTATAGCTCGTGTATTAAAAAATGCATCCTATCAGATTGAAAAAGTTGGCGCGGTAAAAGAAAAGAATGATGATGTTATTCTAGAGGCGGTAAATATCTATTCTGAAAATAATGGTGCTACGGAAATTAACAAAGGTGTTGCTATTGCTAATGGTATGGCGTTGACTAGAAAGTTAGGAGATTTACCATCTAATATTTGTACTCCAAGCTATATAGCTGAAACTGCAGAGTCTTTAGCTTCGAGCTATAAACTTGAGTGTGAGGTTTTAGAGGAGTCAGATATGGAGGCTTTGGGAATGAACTCTTTGCTTTCTGTTTCCAAAGGCTCATNAGAGCCGGGTAAGCTAATTAGTCTCAGTTATACTAATGCTGGNAANGCTGANCCGATTGTATTNGTAGGNAAAGGGGTAACTTTCGATAGCGGTGGAATTTCATTAAANCCAGGCTCAGGAATGGANGAAATGAAGTTTGATATGTGTGGAGCGGCTTCGGTNCTTGGTACTATGCGAGCTNTTGCTGAAATGCNACTTAAAGTNAANCTAACAGTCGTAGTTCCTACAGTTGAAAATATGCCTGCTCATAACGCTTCNAAGCCAGGTGATGTGGTTAAAAGTATGTCTGGTCAAACTATAGAGATATTAAATACAGATGCCGAAGGAAGACTTATTCTTTGTGACGCATTGACCTATTGTGCAAAGTTTAACCCTAAAGTTGTGATTGATGTAGCAACGCTAACTGGCGCTGTAATTATTGCATTGGGTAAGCACCACTCTGGATTGATGTCAAATGATCAGNCTCTTGCAGATGATCTCAAAGTTTCAGGAGGCTCAGCAATGGATACCGTCTGGCAACTCCCTTTAGATGATGAATATGATGAGCTACTTAAGTCAAATTTTGCAGATATGGCAAACATTGGCGGTCGAGAGGCTGGCACTGTTACAGCTGCNTGTTTCCTTGCTCGTTANNCTAAGNACTATCGATGGGCNCATATAGATATTGCTGGAACTGCNTGGCTTNNGGGTTCTAAAAAAGGNGCTACAGGAAGNCCTGTCCCNCTTNTAACGCAATATGTTATGAATCAAATTAAGGANTAGTAATCTATTTCCATATCAATCTAATTAGATTNNTATATNTTTTAGCTAGAGGGTNAATCTANTTTAGAGGAAGTACTAAGGTTTCATTTACTTTGNCTATAATTTGCTTGNAGANCACTAAAACCTATGAAATGAACCCAATTGTTTTAATTAATGGTGAAGAGCAATCAAAGATCAGCATCTTTAATCGAAATATGCAGTATGGCGATGGTTTATTTGAGACATGTGTCGCTAAAGGCAATCAAATTCTTTTTTGGTCAAGCCACNTGGAGCGCTTAAGTATCGGCTGTGAAAGATTAAATATTAAGAATGTAGATGAATCTGATTGGATTAGTGATATTAATAAAGCATTTGCTTTATCTGCCCATAGTAACTGTATTGTTAAGTTGATCCTTTCTCGCGGAGACTCTTCTCGGGGTTATGGCTATAAAGATGACATTGTCCCAGTGCGTGTTGTAATTATTTCAGAAATAAAAAAAACAGTAGCTAACAATTCTTTTAGCTTGGAGTATTCAGATAGTGGTTATCACTCAAATCCTCAGTTAGCAGGAATAAAGCATTGCAATAGGCTTGAACAGATTTTAGCTCGATCAAATTTATCTAGTGATGAAGGCATTATGCTGGATGAAAATGAAAATGTTATTTCAGTTACACAAGGAAATATTTATCTAATTATTGGAAATACATTGCTTACTCCTAAACTGGATAAATGCGGCGTAGTAGGAAGTCGCAGATCACTTATTCTGGAATTAGCTAAATCTTTAAATATTGAGGTAAAAGAAGACCTTATTTCTGCTGATAAATTAAAACAAGCTGATGAGGTTTTTATTTCAAATAGTGTTATTGGCATCCAATCAGTAAAATCTATAGAGGGCGATAGTCTCGGTGACAATCCATTAACAGAAGAAATTAAAGCTGCATTTAAAGGTAAAACTCAAGACATCAAATCTTGGACATGTTTTTAAGAGTTAAGAATAAAATTTATTCAAGGTTGGTAGCTTTAGTTATCCTCTTGATAGTTACTTCTTGGATTTTAGTTTCGAAAGATATGCTTGCTAAAAATTTTGAAGTTTTTCAGGTTGAAAGTGGCTCTTCTATAAGCGATGTTGCGGAAGAACTGAGCGATAAAAAATTAATAAATTCAAGACTATTTTTTAAATCTTTAAGTAAATTTCTCGGTGCTAATAAAAAGCTAAAGTCTGGTTATTATCAAATTTCTCCTAACATGAGTATTTTAGCCTTCCTAGATAACATCTCTAATGGTTCTGTACTGACAACAAAGGTAACTTTAATTGAGGGTAAAACTATTAAATATTATTTTGAACAGTTAAGTTTAGATCCTTCTCTTGAATCTAAAGGCTCTCTAGAAGATGTTATGCAGTCAATTGGGGTTAAGGCGCCTTATGATGGTTGGTTTTTTCCAGAAACATACAATTTTAACTACGGAGAAAGCGTTGAAAATGTATTGAGAAGATCTTACAAGGAAATGCAGCAAAAGGTTTCTGATTTGTGGATTAATAGAGATAAAGGACTCCCACTTAAGTCTCCATATGATGCAATTATTCTAGCCTCTTTAATAGAAAATGAGACCGCACTTGATAATGAAAAAACATTAATTGCTGGAGTTTTTATACGTAGAATTAATGAAGGTATGCGACTTCAAGCAGACCCAACAGTTATTTATGCATTGGGAGATACATATACTCCGCCACTTAAGAAAGCTGACCTAAAGATAGATAGTTTGTATAATACTTATCGAAATAAAGGCCTTCCACCCGGTGCCATTTCATCTGTTAGTTACCAGTCTTTATATGCCGCTCTTCATCCAGAAAAAGGGAACGACTTGTATTTTGTCTCAAAAAAGGATGGTAGTCATGCATTCGCAACAAGCTACAAAGAACATAAAGAAAATATCAAGAAATACTTAAATAATAACTAGTCTAAAATTACAAGGTATGAATAAGGGAAAATTTATTACAATTGATGGTGTTGAAGGTGCAGGTAAAAGTACTCAAATTGACTTTATTTGTAGCTATTTGCATCGAAAAGGTATAGAAGTTGTAAGAACTCGTGAGCCAGGAGGTACTGATTTAGGGGAAAAAATAAGATCCCTATTACTCGATGTAGATAGCAAAGAAATGCACAGTGATACAGAACTATTATTAATGTTTAGTTCTCGTAATGAGCTGATACAAAATAAAATAATTCCCGCTTTAAATGATGGAAAGTGGGTGATTAGTGATCGCTTTACTGATGCATCATTCGCCTATCAGGGCGGAGGTAGGATGCTCAATTTAGATCGTATTACTAAACTTGAGGAGTGGGTTCAAGGTACTTTTCAACCTGACTTAACATTACTGCTTGATGTTAGCGTCGATATTGGTATGAAAAGAATTGAAGTTAGAAAGGAAAAAGATCGAATTGAGAAGGAAGAAAGGGCTTTTTTTGAGAGAGTTAGGTCGGGTTTTATTGAGAGATCAAAGCTTTATCCAGAACGAATAAAATTAATTGACGCTTCAAGATCTATTGATGAAGTTCAGAATCAAATTCAATCTCTTTTAGAGTCACTATGATTTTTCCATGGCATAAAAGTGCTTACTCAAAACTTAAAAAAATGATTGATCAAAATCATCTTCCTCACGCATTACTGATTACTGGTGTTGAAAAAATAGGTAAATTCGAGCTTACTCAGAAACTTATCCAGACACTTCTTTGCGAAGAACAATCTTGTGGTCAATGCGAGGTCTGTTTAACTTTAAAGAAGGACAACCCTAGAGAGGTTTTGGAGCATAGTGCATTAATTCGTCGATCGCATTATCCAAATTTAATTTTTTGCCGTAGTGAGTTGAACGATTCAGGCACTATATCTAAAGATATTCGAGTTGATCAAGTGCGCGCATTTTGTGAGTCATTGGGGAAAACTGCCGATGCGCTTCAGATTGGTGTTATTTTCTATGCTGACCAAATGAATGCTAATGCTGCGAATAGCCTCTTGAAGACTTTAGAAGAGCCAAGAAGAAATACTCTTATCATTCTATTGGCTCACAATGCCAACTCCCTTCCAGCTACTATATTATCTCGTTGCCAATCTGTTCATATTAATCCAACCTATGACCAAGAAAGTGCTAGTTGGCTTTCACAAAATATTGATAAAGAAGTAAGAGCTGACTTTGATGCCCTTCAGCTATTAGAGGGTGCTCATGGTGTTCCATTTAAAGCTATAAAGGATTTAGAGGGGGATTACTTTTTTCAATATCAAAGTTGGCAGAACCTATTGCTCGAGATTGCTATAAACCCTACTAGAGTGAATGAAACGGAATTATTTGATGGTAACGAATTACAAGTATTAAGCTGCTTACAACAATTACTAACTGAGGGTATAAAGTTAAAAGTCTTAAAATATGATAGTGCTAATTTAGAGCTAAATAAAGTGATTGAAAAAACATCTCAAAGATATTTATTTAAACTTTTAGATGACACTAGTCGTGCAATTGCATTATCAAAAACAACTGTGAATATGAAATTATTATTGGATAATGTTCTCATTGTTTGGTCACACATTACTCACTTAAAACATTATCCAACTATAACCCATACTCAGGAGTTTTAATGAATCGATCGTCAACTTTATTTAGCGAAGCTAAAGAATTTATACCTGGCGGTGTTAACTCTCCTGTTCGTGCATTTAATGGAGTAGGAGGGGAGCCTATTTTTTTTGAACGAGGTCTCGGTGCCTATCTTTATGACGTTGACGGAAACTCATATATTGACTATGTAGGCTCTTGGGGTCCTATGATTTTGGGACATGCTAATCCTGTTATTATTGATGCAGTAAAGGCTGTTTTAGATAAGGGTTTGGGATTTGGAGCTCCTACTGCAATTGAAACTTCCCTTGCAAAAAAAGTGTGCCAACTAGTACCTTCAATAGAGCTTGTGCGAATGGTTAGTTCTGGAACTGAGGCTACTATGAGTGCAATTCGTTTAGCCCGAGGCTTTACTAAGCGTGACAAAATTTTAAAATTCGAAGGCTGCTATCATGGACATTCTGACTCTTTATTGGTTAAGGCGGGATCAGGCGCACTTACCTTGGGCGTTCCTACCTCCCTAGGTGTACCGAGTGATTTAGCAAAGCATACAATAACACTTGAATACAATAACTTGGAACTCGTTGAGGCGCTTTTTTCAAAGATGGGGGAAGAAATAGGCTGCATTATTGTTGAGCCTGTAGCAGGTAATATGAATTGTATACCACCTAAAGAAGGTTTTTTACAAGGCCTTCGTAAAGTTTGTGATGATTATGGTGCTGTACTTATCTTTGATGAAGTGATGACAGGCTTTCGTGTTGCCTTGGGCGGTGCGCAGGAGTTTTATAACGTTGTCCCTGATCTAACCACTCTAGGTAAGGTGATCGGTGGAGGTTTGCCAGTTGCAGCCTTTGGTGGTAGACGAGACATCATGAATCAGATAGCACCTCTTGGCCCAGTTTATCAGGCAGGAACACTTTCTGGCAACCCACTTTCAATGGCTTCTGGTCTAGCTATGTTGAGTGCTTTGGAAGCTGATAAGTCATTTTATAAAAACCTAGGTAGGCGAGTAGAATATTTAGTTAAAGGTATTGTTTCTGCTGCTCATGCAAGCAATATACCGATGACAAGTAATTGTATCGGCGGCATGTTTGGGTTATTTTTTAGTTCTGAAGAAAAGGTAACTAATTTTTCCCAAGCTTCTAGCTGCGATATAGAATTATTTAAGAAATTCTATAAAGCCATGATAAACCATGGTGTATACCTTGCTCCTTCAGCTTATGAGGCTGGATTTCTTTCTGCAGCTCATACCGATGATGACCTTGATAAAACTATCAGTGCTGCCTCGGCTGTGTTTTCTAAGCTATGAGTTTAGTTACTGTAGGCGCAGAATTATTGGCTGCAAAGGAGCGTCTCGAGCCATTTAAAAATAATGTAACAGTTTTTGGTTCAGCAAGAATTCAGTCTTCAGATCCTTTGTATAAAGATGCCTATGAGTTAGGTAAGGCACTATCAGATGCTGGATATAATGTTTTTACTGGAGGTGGTCCGGGCATTATGAGTGCTACTAATAAGGGTGCATATGAAGGAAAATCAAAAAGCGTAGGCCTTAATATTAAATTGCCACATGAACAAAATAGCAACCCTTACTTAGATGAGAATATCACTTTTGGATACTTTTTCTCTCGTAAAGTCATGCTTGTTAAGTATGCTGGTGCTTGTATCTATTTTCCAGGAGGTTATGGAACTGCAGATGAGTTGATGGAAGTCTTAACTCTAATGCAAACACACAAAATGAAACAGATCCCTATAATTTTGTATGGCTCAAGTTTTTGGAAGTCATTGTTACTGTGGATAGAGCAGTTAGTCGAAAAATCCTATGTCAGTAAAGAGCATTTTGAATTATTAACGGTGGTTGATTCAATTGATGAAATTGTAAATATTGTAGAGAGAGAAATATGTCTTTAGCGATTTTTGATTTAGATAACACATTGATTGGTGGAGATAGTGATTACTTGTGGGGTGAATTTTTATGCGATGAAGGCATAATTTCTGACCGTCAATCCTTTGAAAAAAAGAATGATTATTTTTATCAACAATACGAATTAGGATTATTGGATATATATGCCTGGGCAGAGTTTAGTTTTGAGATTCTCTCGCACTACTCTATTAATGAATTAGAAGCATTTCATCTTAAATTTATGGCTCAAAAAATTGAGCCGATTTTTTTAGAAAAAGCTCAGGATTGCATTAATAGCCACAAAAAAAATGGAGATACAGTACTTGTTATTACGGCTTCAAATACTTTTGTTACAGCGCCTATTGTTAAAAGATATGGAATTAATCATTTGATTGCTACAGAGCCTGAAATTGTATCGGGCCGATACACTGGAAAGGTGTCAGGTATTCCTTGTTTTAAGTCAGGTAAGATAGAAAATTTAATGCCATGGTTGGAGCGAAATGGTGAGTCGTTAAAGGATTCTACTTTTTATTCTGATTCCCATAATGATATACCTCTTTTAGAGCTAGTAGAGAATGCAGTAGTGGTTAATGCAGATGCTAAATTAACATTGATGGCACGAAAGAAGGGTTGGCAGATTGTCGATTGGAGGTAAATTAGTACTGCGTTTAGCGTTCAGTCAATATTACCTTAGAGTTAATCAGTTTAAGTCAGAGAAAAGTTTCTAGGATGCTATTTCTTTTGAATATTAAAGATGATTCTATTTCCATCATCTTCTTGAGAAATTAATTTATGGCCCAACTGATTACAGAAAGCAACAAAGTCTTTTTTTGAACTTTGGTCATTAGAAATAACCGTGATTATTTCTTTAGTGTGCATTTTTGCCAGAGCTTGCTTTGTTTTTAAAATAGGCATGGGGCATGGGTAACCGCACATATCTAAAGTTTGATGTAACATGAAGCCTCCAAAAAATCCTTCATTTAATTTTTATTCTGAATTGTTTTCTGCAGTAAGTTTTGATTAACTAATATGCCGATTGCCATAGAAAATAAAAATATTAATATAATAGGATCGAACATCGCAAAGCCAGATATTCCCGGACTAGTTAAGGCGGATATTGACGGACCAGG
>NZUR01000049.1 GCA_002698045.1 Thiotrichales bacterium
AATAATTTTCTGAAAAAGTTCGAACTTAGGACCGTAAGGTCCACCAAAAATAAACCCACTAAATAAGTGGGTTTATTTTTTATTTATCTTCTTTTAAGCAAAATAAAAGAGCTTTTCAATTTTCACATTCAGTTCATTAGCAATCTTCATTGCCAACTCTAAACTTGGTTTATATCTATATCTTTCAATCGAAATAATAGTTTGGCGACTTACTCCTACATTGGCTCCTAATTCTTCTTGAGTGAACCCATTTTTCTGTCTTACTTCTTTTAAGATGTTTTTTAATATCATTTTAAACGGTTCTATATAAGTAAAACTGATATAACGACTTTACAATTGAGATAAATGCAAGTAGCATAAGAATCAAAAAAACAATTCCAACATCTGTTATGTTAAAGCCGTTATATAATTCTTGGTTTCCCGTTAGATTTAATAATTCCTTGTTTTGAAATTTAGAACATACATATCCAATAAAAATGAATAAAGAGAACTCATAAAGTAAGTATCCTAATTTATAGGATTTTGAATTTATCATATCATCTCTTTCATCTTTAGTTTCTTTTTTTTTAAAAACAAACTCTAACAAAGAATATGCAACAGAAAAATAGATTACTGTAAATATTAAAATTTCAATTATTTTTCCAATTAAATCATCCATTAAAATCAAGTTGTTATCTTGATTTTCATAAAAATATGGAAGAAAAATAAACGCAAATACGATTGAAAATACAATCTCAATTAAGATTGATATTTCTTTTTTAGATAGTGCCATAATTTTATTTTTGAATAATTCGAAGTATTAGTATTGCAAGCTTAGAAACTGAAAAAGTAAAAAGTCCAAAAAGAGGAGATAATAATGCTACCTTTAAACCTCCAGCTATTATAGAAGGATCCGCTTCTCCAGTTGCTTCCAAAACATCAAAAGCAGTTATAAGTCCTATAAAGGCCCCCATGACACCTAAAGCTAAACCTAGTGTGCCACTATCGCTTATATGTTTTAGCATTTTTTTTGAAATTTCAACGTTTGACTTGATATTCAAAAGAGATTTTGCTATAAAATAAATTGATATTAATAGACAGGTGAGAATAAGAGACATAAAAAACGCCCCTCCTTCCATAAATCTATTAATTAAAGTTGTTCCGATTAATCCTGTAATTATTGCCATAATTCTTAATATTTTTAATTTCATTTTAGTTATTTGTGTTAAGCTAACTTTACAAATATACATAAAAAAATGTTAAGTTGACTTAACATCATTAATAATTTTTCCTAAACTTAAAGAATAAACCTCTTATTCACTAATTAGGGATTACCCATTGTCCTTTTTCACTATCAATTGACCCATTTAACTGGGAGGTTACAACTTTATCAATAATTAGTAAACCTTTATCTGCCATATTTGTGAATGTATCAATTCCAGAATTGGAAAAACCTTTTCTTGTTCTATGAATATTAAATCTATTTGAAAACTGTATTTGAAAACTTTTTTCAATAGCTTCTTTACCAATCATAAAACCTAGAAGACCTCCCCAAGTAGCAGCTGGATTATCAGAATCCCAACCAGAAAGAACAGCAATTTTAATTGTCTCCTTAATATCCCCCTCACCATAAAGCAAGCTTATTATACTAGCACCAAAGTTTATACCTGCAGCAAAGCAACCATTACAAGAGCTATCCTTTGTTGCCCAGAGGTAATTATCGTCTTGATTAATTTGGTACTTTTCATGGAGTAAATCTCTAGTTTTTTCCCACTTGGTATTTTGTTTATAATGATCTAAAACAAAATCATACATTTTAGCGGCATAAGAAGAATTTGGCAAATGCTCACGTGCTTTTTTTGCCATCCATTGTGTCTTTTCTTTTAATGTTTCAAATTTAGTCGGATCAGATGCTAGAGCATGCATAATAATATAAAACTCCGCAATCCAAGCTGCATTTTCTTGAGCAGTAGTTCTAATAGGCAAATATGCCATTGACAAAGCAGTCTTAGGATTTCCAGGGGCGTATAAACCAAATATTTCAGTTGTTAGCTGAGCATCTATCATCTCATAAAAAGGGTTATTTTTTGGATCGCTCGTATCTGGAGGAATTATACCTTCTTGCATCAAATCAAAAGCCCTTTGGTTAGATACCCATAAAAAATTCTCTTCATTTAAATAAATATGTTTCAACCATCCATTTCTGATTTGCTCTCCATCTAGAAATAGTGTTTCATTTTCTAATAATAGCTCTTGATACATATATTCTATATCCGTATCATCATCTGCTCCCCAAATACTATCTCTAGTTGCATATATAAAATCTATTGTATCGGAATAATTATTTGATCCCCATAAATTAGGCTCATCAACTCCACCCCAATTTTCACNAGTATAAAAACCANCNCCTTTACCNTCAACAGGAATTCCAATTTTATCCATCTCTGTGATTAATCCAGTCCAGTTAGCAATACATTGTCCTAACCAAAAACCTTCTAATTGATCTCGATATTCATTTTTGTCAATTACAAATTCGTTTAATTTAGGTTTGCAACTAATGCTAAACAAGATAATTGCAACTACTATAAAGACATTTTTACTNTTCATTTAATTTAGGTTTGATATTTTTTTTCTCTCCANTCATTTTATATTATCTTATTTACAAATAATATTATAAACTTTTACAATGTTAAAACAATATTTCATATTCTTNTTAATTATATCCTTCACAAATCAATCTTTTTGTCAAGAAGAAAAGAATAATATGATGNTTTCAAGTGATAGANTGATACTAGGAATCAATAAAGAAAGATCTGCATCAGTATCTTCTGGAGACATTGATAAAGATGGAGATATAGATTTAATAATAGCCAATGGAAGACACTGGCCAGGTCAAAACAAAATTTTTATTAATNATGGAAGNGGCATATTTACAATAGAAAAGAACTTAGGAGCTGAANGGTCCACAAGTTATGCTGCTGAACTTGGTGATTTTGATCTTGATGGAGATTTAGANATTGCGGTTGGAAACGATATGGCTCCAAATTATATATTTACTAATANTGGTAANGGAGATTTTATCAAAACCNNCTCATTTGGTAAAAAATATTCAAGAACTAGAAATATAACTCTAANTGATNTTGANANTGATGGAGATNTAGANATTCTTATTACTAATAGANNTGAGCCNAACGAAATATGNTTAAATAATGGANAAGGACAATTCNTNGAAACTTTTTCATTTGGAAGTAAAGATGANGCNACTATNGATGTAGAANTANCAGACATGAATAATGATGGTNANANNGANTTAATTNTAGCTAANAGAAATANNCANCCAAACTANATCTATATNAATGATGGAAATCTAAATTTTAACAGAAGAGTTCAATTTGGGACTGGCAGAGATAACACAAGANCAATAGGTNTCGCTGACTTTAATAAAGATGGATATAAAGACATAGTNACNGCNAATATTNAGGAACAAAATGTTATATATTTCGGAAGTAAAGAATTCAAGTTTTCAAATTCANTTNCTCTTGACAATTCTAANTCATCTAGTTTTTCAGTTGCTATCAGTGATNTTGATTTGGATAATGATATGGATNTTATTATTGGTAACTCTCCAGGTCCAAATTATATTTTTTTAAATACTGCAAATGGATCTANCTGGGAAAAAAGCCAACTATCTNANGAATTATATAGAACATATGANATTATNAGTAGTGACTTAAATAATGACGGTTTGTATGATATTATTGAAGCTAACTCTGATGCAATAAATNGATATTACTTTAATCAAAAAAAGTTTGACCCAAGAAAGAATTAAATTTTANTAAATTGTTNTAAAGAATGAAAAAGTACATATTAAATATTATTACTGTTTTAGGAGCTTTACTTTTTTNTAATATTNTTAATGCTCAAAANAGTCCAGTTGAATTAAANTATCTTGGAACTGCTGGTTGGGAAATTAAAGATGGGAATATTACTGTATTAGTAGACCCATANATNTCAAGAGTTAAACTTGGNACAGGNCCATCAATAAGCCCTCTAGATAANAGAGAAACAGTTCTTCGTTCAGACTATTTTGTTTCTGATNNANANCTNATNGANAGNTTNATNAATAAAGTTGANTTTATTCTNGTTCATCACTCNCATTTTGATCACCTCTCCGATGTNCCATACATTGCAAAAAAAACAGGNGCNAANGTAATTGGNACTGANACAACNATNAACATTNTAAGNGGTTATGGTATAANTAATGATCAATTATATCCTGTTAGGGGTGGNGAAGATTATCAATTTGAAGNGTTTTCAGTAAGAGTAATTCCANCAATTCATTCTGCATTAAATAATAAACACTACCTAGANTCAAGAGAATATACAAAACCNCCTAAAACTCCTTTAANGGTTTCAGATTTTATTGAAGGAAGATCATTAATGTTTCTAGCAAGATTTAANAGNCATNAANTATTAACAATGGGGTCAATGAATTTNGTNGANAGNGANNTAGTTGGANTCCATCCAGANATTCTACTTGCAGGAGTTAATCAGTCTCAACTAGGTCTNTATAACTATAATGAAAGACTGATAAAAGTTACAGGATATCCCAAAACAATTATTCCTACACATTGGGATAATTTTAGATTGCCTTATGGATTNTCTCAAGAGANTAGTATTANTTTAAAATTATTGCCTTTTAANAANNATGTTGAGAAGTTGTCTACANAGTCAAGTGTTAAAATTGTTAGNCATTTAGAAACAATTAAAATAAATTANATGAAAAAGGAAGATTTTATATCTCTATCCATAAATTTATAATATATAACTTAAGTATAGTAAAATGNTTTTTAACNTNAAATNNCATTGGGAAGATATTTATCAAAANAAAAAACCTAATGAAGTCTCATGGACTCAAGAAATACCTCAAACCTCAATTGATTTTTTNAAATCTTTCAAGCTTTCAAAAGACTCTTCCATTATTGATATAGGTGGAGGCGAAAGCAAACTTGTT
The DNA here is from genome assembly GCA_002698045.1 of Thiotrichales bacterium. Lineage (GTDB taxonomy): Bacteria > Pseudomonadota > Gammaproteobacteria > PS1 > Pseudothioglobaceae > Pseudothioglobus. The sequence continues at coordinate 4,994 of NZUR01000049.1, forward strand.
GATTATCTATTAGAACAAGGATATAATAACATAACTGTGCTAGATATATCAAAAAATGCAATTGAGAAGGCTAAAAAAAGAATTGGAGAAAATTCAGATAAAATAAAATGGATAGTTAGCGATATCCATGAATTCATACCTGAGAATAGTTTTGACTTCTGGCATGACAGAGCTGTTTTTCATTTTCTTACCTCTAAGAAAAATATTTCAAACTATGCTAAAATGGTTTCTGATTATGCGACAAATTTTGTGGTAGGAACGTTCTCAACTGATGGGCCAACAAAATGCAGTGGTCTTGATATATGTCAATATGATGAGATGTCAATTACAAAAACTTTTGAAACTTCTAATTTTAAAAAAGTTGAATCTAAAAGAGTCGATCATAAAACCCCATTTGGGACGATTCAAAATTTTATTTTTTGTAGTTTTACAGCCACCTAAAAATTAACCTGTGGAATACAATAAATTACCTGGAACAGAAATTGAAGTAAGCAAAATTTGTCTAGGAACCATGACCTGGGGAACCCAAAATACAAAGCAAGAAGCTTTTGAACAAATGGATTATGCCATAGATAATGGTGTTAACTTTTTTGATACAGCTGAACTCTACCCAGTTCCTGCATCTGCTGAAACCTACGCGACTACAGAAGTATATGTTGGTCAATGGCTTGAGAGCAGAAAATGTAGAGATAAAATTATATTAGCTAGTAAAATTGCAGGGGCTGGAGATTACACAGCTCACATTCGAAAAAATGGATTTAAAGGTGATTCTATAGAAACTGCTTTAGATCAAAGTCTCAAAAGACTGAAAACAGATTATCTTGATCTTTATCAATTACACTGGCCCGAAAGATTAACCAACTATTTTGGAAACAGGAATTTTAAATATTTTAATGACTCTTGGGAAGATAATTTTCAAGAAATACTTTTAAAATTGAAAAAAGTTATAGATTTTGGAAAAGTTAGACATGTTGGCCTTTCAAATGAAAATCCATGGGGAATAATGAAATTTTTAGAATATTCTAAAAATGAACTTCCAAAAATGATTACTATTCAAAACCCTTATTCATTATTAAATAGACTTTTTGAAATAGGTTCTGGAGAAATATGTAAAAGAGAGAATGTTGGACTACTAGCCTACTCTCCCTTAGGATTTGGAGTACTTACAGGAAAATATAGAAACGGAAATGTTCCAAAAAATAGCAGACTTGATTTATTCCCAACGATGGCTAGTAGGTATACAAATGAAAATTGTTTTAATGCAACTGAGTTATATCATGAAATTGCTGACAAACATAATCTAACATTAACACAATTAGCATTAGCTTTTGTTAATGACAGGCCATTTGTTACAAGTAATATTATTGGAGCAACAAATATGGAACAACTCAGAGAGAATATTGATAGCATCAACACTAAATTATCTAAAGAAATACTTGATGAGATTAATCAAGCTCAAGAAAGAATTCCTAATCCTGCTCCTTAGTTTTCAAATTGTTTAGGATCCTCTCCATAAGCATTGTTTCCTTGATTCCCTTCTTTGACAAAAAGTATTAATAGCCAAATTGCTCCAGCTATGGGAATTAACCCAACAAGATACATCCATCCACTTTTTCCAGTATCATGCAGTCTTCTTATCGCAACTGCAATATTAGGAACAAGAACAAATAATGTGTATGCAATATATAAAGGTCCATAACCAATAGATGGGTAAACAATACCAAAGGAATAATCTAAGGAAATAGCCAGAAGGGCAAAAATAAAGTTCCATAAAGTAAACATCCAATACTCTTTTCTTCTTGATCTACCATTAAAATCAGAATACGATTTAATTACTTTTATATACCATTCCATAATTAATTTTATTTAGCAGCGAAGTTAGTAGCATTTTTTTAATTTTAGATTATGGATTATAAAAAACTAGTGCTTTCAACAAAAAAAGTTGAAAAAATAGTTAAAAAGGAATATGGTATTGAAGGATCTGCATCGAAGCTTCCGGGATCAATCGATATTAATTATAAAATTTCAACTAAAGATTCTCAAGATTATATATTAAAAATTTCAAGACCAGATATAACTTCAGATTATCTAGACTTTCAAATTAAAATTTTAAAATTCATTAATTCCAAAAAGAAGAATCTCCTTATTCCTAATATTATTTTAAATAAAAAAAAGAAAGAAATATCTAAAATTGAAGATGGTTCTGGAGCTAAAAGGGCAGCTAGGCTTCTAACATGGATTCCTGGAAGACTTTGGAGCTCTGTTAATCCCCACCTAGACAATTTACGTTTCAGCTTAGGAGAAAAAAGTGGAATGGTAACTAAGTTACTAGATGGTCTCGATCATAAAATAGCTCATAGAAAATTTGAATGGGATATAGATCAATCACTTTGGACAAAAAAACATTTAAATCTTTTTAATAATGATCAAAAAAAAATATTAAAATATTTTCATAAAAAGTTTGAATCTAAAAAAGACGAATACAACCAGCTTCGAAAATCTATTATTCATAATGATATAAATGATAATAATATTATTGTTTCAGAAGATCTAATTAATCCATTTGTACAGTCAATATTTGATTTTGGAGATGCTATAAATACTCAAATAATTAATGAAGTTGGGACAGCATGTGCATATGCAATTATGAACCAGAATGATCCTTTAGATGCTGCATTACCTATATTATCAGGATATCACAATGCTTATCCATTAAAAGAGAATGAGATTGATCATTTATATAATGTTATTGCAATGAGACTTGTAATATCAGTAACACAATCTGCAATCAATAAAACAAAAGAGCCTGGAAACAAATATCTTCTGATCAGTGAGAAACATGCTTGGGAATTATTAAACAAGTGGTATAATATTAGCTCTGAATTAGCAACTTATAGTTTTAGGAATTCATGTGGTTATAGTTCACACCCAAATTATGAAAAGTTTAAATCTTGGGCTTTAAAGCAATCGATCCCTATTTCAAATTTATTTCCCTCTGTTAAAAAGACTAAATTCAATAATATAGACTTAAGTGTTTCAACAAAATTTATTGAGCCTAGCGAAATTAAAGATCTTGAAATATTTCAATATAAAATTGAGAGACTTCAACAAAAGTTCCCTGATAAAATTTTAGTTGGTGGTTATTTAGAACCTAGAGCTATATACACAACAGACAAATATGGAAAAAGTGGTAATTCTGGAAATGAAAATAGAACAATACATATAGGCTTAGATTTTTGGCTCCCTTCACAGACACCTGTTCATTCAATATTTGATGGAGAGGTAGTAATGGCTACAAATGATGTTGGAGATAAAGAATATGGCGGCCTAGTTGTTTTAAAGCATAAAGCTAAAGACTTCAATTTTTATACACTGTATGGTCACAACTCTGTCAAAAGCGCAACAATACATTCAGTTGGTGATAAAATTAAAAAAGGAGACAAAATTTCAGAACTAGGAAATTATCCTGAAAATGGAAACTGGCCACCTCATCTTCATTTTCAAATAATGTTATCAATGATGGATTTTAAAATTGATTTTCCTGGCGTCATGTATTTTAATCAAATAAATATTTGGAAAGAAATATGTCCAGATCCAAACTTATTTTTTAAATCTAAAAGTCTTGATTCAAAACAAGAAATTAGTAGTCATGAACTAATTAATTTTAGAAAAAAACATCTTGGTAAAAGCTTAAAGCTCCATTATAATAATCCTATCAGAATTGTAAGAGGTGCAGGTCAATATTTAATTGACAATACGGGGAGACTATATCTTGATACAGTTAATAATGTCGCTCATGTAGGACATGAAAATCCATTTATAGTAAATGCAGGTCAAAAACAAATGGCTGTTCTAAATACTAATACAAGATATTTACATGAAAGTATAAACACACTAGCAAAAAAACTTCTTAAAACCCTTCCTCAAGAATTATCTGTTTGTCATTTTGTTAATTCAGGAAGTGAAGCAAATGAATTAGCACTAAGAATGGTAAAAGAATTTACAGGTCAAAAAGATATGATTGTTTCACAATGGGGTTATCATGGGAATACTAATAAATGTCTAGATATCTCTTCATATAAATTTGACAGAAAAGGCGGAAAAGGTGCACCAAAGAACACGCATGTAATTCCAATTCCAGATTCTTATAGAGGAAAATATAGAGGGGGAAATACTGCCAATAAATATTCCAATGAGGTAAAAAAATGTGTTGATAATATTCACTCAAAAGACAGAGGAGTTGGAGGGTTTATTATAGAACCAATGATTAGTTGTGGAGGTCAAGTTGAATTACCTAATGGGTTTTTAAAAAAATCCTATAAACATATTAGAAAAGCTGGTGGAATTTGTATTTCAGATGAAATTCAAGTTGGTTGTGGGAGATTAGGTGAAAGTTTTTGGGGATTCCAACTACATGATGTAGTTCCTGACATAATAACAATTGGAAAACCTTTCGGAAATGGACATCCAATTGGAGCAGTAGTTTGTAAAAAAGAGATTGCTGAAAAATTTGCAAATGGAATGGAGTTCTTTAACACATTTGGAGGCAACCCAGTTTCATGTACAATTGCAACAGAGGTATTAAGTTTTATTGAGAAATATAATCTTCAAAAAAATGCACTTTTAACTGGCGATTATTTAAAAAACAAATTAATGACTCTTGCTAAAAAATATTCAATAATTGGAGAAGTTAGAGGCAAGGGATTATTCTTAGGTATTGAGTTAACTGATAATAAATTAAAACCATTAAAAGATCATGCTAATTATTTAGCAAATCGGATGAAAGAATTTGGTATTCTTATAAGCACTGATGGAGCAGATGATAACGTAATGAAGATTAAACCTCCTATTATCTTCACCCAAGAAGATTGTGATAAATTGGTTTTTTATTTGGATAAAATTTTTGAAGAAGATTTTATGAAATTTTATTAGATTTGCATCATGAAAAAAGTGCCCTTATCAATAATTATAATTTTTTTAAATATTTTAAATGTTATGGCTCAGAAATATGAAACTCAAGCTTATGAGATAGTTAAAAAAATTGATAATGTTGAAATTAGATATTACCCTGAAGCTGCTAAAATTAAAATTAAATCAAAATACTCAAGAAATAATAATTTTAGAAAATTATTTGAATATATTGCTGGTAAAAATAGTAGAAATGAAAAGATTGCTATGACAACTCCTGTATATATGTCAGAAGATAAACAAATGATGGAGTTTGTTTTGCCAAAAGAATATAATTCAGGATCGTTCCCAACTCCAAATAGTAAAGAAATAGAAGCATACATTTCATCTCCATCATATTTTGCAGTTATAACATATGGAGGATTTAGCAATAGCAAAAAAGAAAAACTTTATAAAGACAACTTAAAAAAGACTCTTCAATCTAATGATATTATATCGATTAAGCCTCCTAAAATTCTATATTACAATAGTCCTTATAAGCTCTTTAATCGAAGGAATGAAGTTATTGTTGAAGTAGACTTTAAGTAGTTGAATTTCAATCAAATTGACTAAAATATAGTAACTTTGACGATCTTTAAGTAAGAAGCATGAAAACAAAATCTGAAATTGTTGAGAATTGGTTGGTTCGCTATACTGGTCTTGAACTTGAGAGTTTTGGGGAGTATATATTGCTTACAAACTTTGATAAATATGTTGAAATCTTTTCCAAAATAATGAAATGTAAAATAGAGGGAGTAGATAAGCACATGCCTTCTGCAACATCGAATAATATTACTATAATTAATTTTGGAATGGGGAGTCCAAACGCTGCGACTATAATGGATTTACTGTCAGCCATTAATCCTAAAGCTGCCCTTTTTTTAGGAAAATGCGGAGGTTTAAAAAAGAGAATTAATATTGGTGATTTTATTCTTCCAATTGGAGCTATTCGAGGGGATGGTACTTCAAATGATTACTTCCCACCAGAGGTTCCTGCTATGCCATCTTTCTCTTTGCAAAAAGCTATATCAACTACAATTCGTGAGCATGAGATTGATTATTGGACAGGAACTGTATATACTACAAATAGAAGAGTTTGGGAATATGATAAAAGTTTTAAAGATTATATTAAAAAGACAAGAGCTTATGCTATAGACATGGAAACTGCTACACTATTTACAGTTGGATTTCATAATAAAATTCCTGTTGGAGCGTTTTTATTAGTCTCTGATTCTCCAATGTTTCCAGAAGGAGTAAAGACATTAGAAAAAGATGAGATT
>NZUR01000001.1 GCA_002698045.1 Thiotrichales bacterium
CAAGACTTTAACTGAGACTTCAAAACCGTATAAAGTTTTTGCTATTTGGTGGGCTTCAGACGGGCTAAATCTTGATGGGGGAAAAGATATAACTGACATAAGTATTAAGTTACCAAAAAAAAGTAAAGCCAGTAAAGCTGAATAAATGCTGACAATTGTATCAACCTCTAGCCATGGGCTCCGAAAACAATACCTCAACAAAACATTTGCAGCTTTACATTAGCGCATATTTCGCCTTAGTGTACTTGATTGTCATTAGTTAATTAGTGTTAACTGCCAAATTAAATAAATATATAAAATCATTTTCAAAATAGCCGACTTGTCCTTCTATTCGATTTAACGCATAAAGTAATATTACAAGCTTCAAAATCAGAAAGCTGGAAAGCTTGCGAGCCCCTGCTCACTTGCACCGTTGAAGTTAGTCGAAACTAAACACAAGCAGTTCAGCAATAGTAACACGCAGAGCGTTAATTAACATATATATAGATATGATTTAGGGGATAATTCACAGGGTTTTATGGATTTTGGTAAGTTTTATCTCAAGCATACCTTTAGGGTATGTTTTATATAAAGCTTATTGCGTTAAACCATAAAACACTTTTTATTTTATTGGAGTAACACAATGGACATGAATATAGTTCAAAAGAGCTTTACATTTGGCAATAGCCAAATTACATTTGAAACAGGAAGAATTGCTCGCCAAGCCCATGGAGCTGTTTTTGCAACCATGGATGATACGCAAGTACTAGTTAGCGTTGTTGGCGCAAAAGAAGCCAGAGCAGGCCAATCCTTCTTTCCGCTTTCAGTAGATTACATTGAAAAAACTTATGCTGCAGGTAAAATTCCTGGCGGCTTCCTTAAAAGAGAGGGTCGCCCTAGTGAAAAAGAAACACTAACTTCACGCCTAATTGACCGCCCTATTCGTCCGCTATTTCCAAATGGCTACATGAATGAAGTTCAAGTAATGATTCAGGTTATTTCTGCTAATAAGAACGTAGACCCTGATATGTTAGCTATGATTGCAACTTCAGCTGCTCTAGCTATATCAGGTGTTCCATTTAAAGGCCCAATTGGTGCTGCACGAGTTGGATTTCAAGACGGTAGTTACATCATCAACCCAACATACTCAGATCTCCAAACATCAGAACTGGATATGGTTGTTGCTGGTACTAAAGATGCAGTCTTAATGGTTGAATCAGAAGCTAGCGAGCTTTCAGAAGAGGTAATGCTTGGGGCTGTTATGTATGCACATGAACAATTCCAAATAGTAATTGACAGTGTCGCTGAGTTTGCTAAAGAGGTAGGAATCTCACCTCGCGAATGGGTTGCGCCAGAAGATAATGAATCTCTATTGTCATCTATTGAGTCTAAATTTGGAAACCAGATTTCTGAGGCTTACCAAACAGTTGATAAGATGGAGCGCCAAGAAAAAATGGGTGAAATCAAAGATGCAGCCCTTGAGGAATTTATTACTGATGATGATTCGACGAATGAAGATGAAGTTAAAAATTACATCAAAAAAATTGAAAAATCAACTGTAAGAGAACGCATCCTTGCTGGTGAACCAAGAATCGATGGAAGAGACAGTTCAACTGTTCGCGAGTTAGCAATAGAAACAGGCGTCTTAGAAAATACACATGGATCAGCTCTTTTTACGCGAGGCGAAACTCAAGCCCTTGTTGTTACAACCTTAGGTTCAAAGAGAGACGCACAACTTATTGAAAAACTTGAAACAAATGACCGTATTGAAGACCATTTTATGCTTCATTACAACTTCCCTCCTTATTGCGTTGGTGAAACTGGACGCGTAATGGGAGTCAAGCGCCGTGAAGTTGGGCATGGTCGATTAGCTCGTAGAGGAATAGCTGCATGTCTACCTAGTCTTGAGGATTTTCCTTATACTATTCGAATCGTCTCAGAAATAACCGAATCCAACGGCTCTAGCTCTATGGCAAGTGTTTGTGGCTCTTCACTTTCACTTATGGATGCAGGAGTACCAATAAAAGCTCCAGTCGCAGGAATTGCTATGGGTCTTGTTAAGGATGTTGATCGATTTACTGTACTAACTGATATTCTAGGCGATGAAGATCACCTTGGCGATATGGACTTTAAAGTTGCAGGAACGTCAAAAGGCATTAATGCGCTTCAAATGGATATAAAAATTGATGGTATCACTGAAGACATTATGTCTATCGCACTTAAGCAAGCAAAAGATGCAAGGCTTAATATTCTTGGTCAAATGAACCAAGTTATTTCTGAACCCAATACAGCATCGAAAAATGCACCAAAAACTAAAGTTATAAAAATCCCGACTGACAAAATTCGTGATGTTATTGGTAAGGGTGGTGAAACCATTAGAGGTATTGTTGCTCAGTCAGGTGCTAGCGTTGATGTTGATGATGATGGAAACGTTAATGTTTTTGCTAACGATGCTGAAAGTTTTGAGAAGGCAGTGCAAATGGTTAAAGACGTTACCGCAGTCCCAGAAGTCAATAAAGTTTATATGGGTAAAGTTGCTAAAATTGTCGAGTTTGGTGCCTTTGTAACAATCATGCCAAATCAAGATGGGCTTTTACATATTTCAGAAATTGCTCATGAAAGAGTAGAAAAAGTTGAAGATCATTTAAAAGAAGGACAAGAATTAGAGGTTAAGGTTCTTGGAGTTGATCGAGGCAGGATTAAACTTTCACGCAAAGTTTTAATAGATAAGTAGTTAGTTAAAAGCCACCGAAAGGTGGCTTTTTTATTTAATTTCTCATAATTATGTCAGAAAAAAAAATTGTAGAATTAGAAGAAAAAATAGCGCACCTTCAAAACATGTTGGATGATCTTAATATGGTTGTTTTTCGTCAAGGTGAAATAATCGAAAAACTTAATACTCAGATTAAAGAAACAAATGAAAAACTCATAAGTCAAAACGAATCACAGTCTGATCAAAATCAAACCAATAATGAAAAACCACCTCACTACTAGAGAAACTTACAAAAACTTTTTTGACTGAGTTATTATTTACTTTTTAAAATAACAACCAGTTTATAGTGATAAGAACTTACTTTAATTTTTTAATATTATTACTTTTATACTTCTTAATTGGTAGCTCTTATGCTGGTTTTTATGATGATTGGCCTGATGAAGCTATCTGTTTATGGCTAGAACAAAGGCCTGATCATGAGGGTTATTTAGAAGAGAATGAAAAAAGAGGTTTAAATTGTTTTGAGAGAGAAGATTTTAGCCCTCGAGATTTTGTTCATGAGCCACTGAAACTTAAAATGTAGTAATTCTTCTAAAATAAATAATCAAGAGCGCTACTCCATTAAGACCACAAACTATACACAAAAGGTACACATTAAAGTTTTCAGTGATTTAATTGGTATATCATGAAAGCAATTGACAAAAAACAACATATATTGAAAACTAATAGCTCTGAAATTAGAAAAACTCTGTTGTCTCTAGATGACGTTTCACCTTATATAACTCTTAATCCAAACTCAATTACTCCAGTACTTCTTGTTTGTGATCATGCTAGTAATAGATTCCCAAAGTCACTCGGAACAATGGGTCTTGATTATTTAGATAGACTTAGCCATATAACAGTTGATATTGGTTCTAGAGCTACCACAGAGAGTCTTGCAAGACAACTCAATACCACTGCAATCCTTTGTCAATATTCGCGCTTGATTGTAGATTGTAATCGTAATATCTCTGATAATAGCGCTTACCTAGATAAAAGCGATGGTGTCGATATACCTGGCAACCAAAACCTCAATGACAATGAAAAAGAAATTAGAGAATCTGAAATCTATTGGCCATATCACAATGCTATCGATACTCAAATTTCACGACTAAAGAGGCAAAAAGTTAGTCCAATAATTATCTCTATTCATAGTTTTACCCCAGTATTTAATGGCAATAAAAGAGAATGGGAAGTTGGCGTTCTTTGGGATAAAGATCCAACTACTGCAAGAATCTTTATAAATAAGCTTACAGAAGCAGGTTTTTTGGTCGGCGATAACAAGCCATATTCAGGAAAAGACCCGGAAGACTTTACATTGGATTATCACGCTGAAACAATAGGTCTGCCTCATGTAGGAATTGAAATTAGACAAGACCTTATCAATAATGACGATGGTGTTATGCGTATATCAAATACCCTACAAAAAGTAATTAGTTCGCTTGTATTGACCAATAAATCTAACAATATTCAGATTAAGAAGCCTTTAAGATGACTCTTGATACACCCCAATTCACAATAGGTATAGAGGAGGAATATCTTTTAGTTGACAAGGCGACCCGTAGCCTTGTTGTAAATCCACCAAAATCTTTATTGAAAGAGTGTAAAGAGCTACTAGGCAATCAAGTCACCAACGAGCTTCTACTTTCACAAATTGAAATTGGTACAAAAGTATGTCACAACATACAAGAGGCTCATGAGGACCTCTCTAAATTACGCAAAAATATAGTAGAAGTAACAGCTCGACATGGACTAGCTCCGATTGCCTGTTCAACTCATCCATTTAGTCGTTGGTCTGAACAGGAACAAACACCAAAAGATCGCTACGAGTTACTGACAAGGGAAATGCAGGCGGTAGCTCGAAGAATGCTTATCTGTGGTATGCATGTACACGTTGGCATTAATGACGATGAATTGCGTATTGATCTGATGAGTCAACTTTCTTATTTTCTCCCCCACCTACTCTCATTATCGTGTTCATCTCCATTTTGGAATGGAGAAGATACTGGACTTAAAAGTTATCGTCTAACAATATTTGATAATCTACCAAGAACAGGTATTCCTACGGAATTTCAGAGTTTTTCTGACTACAAACGACATATTGACATCTTAACTAATGCTGGCGTCATGGAAGATTCAACCAAGATCTGGTGGGATATAAGACCAAGTGCAAAATATCCAACACTTGAGACACGCATTATGGATGTATGCACAAGGATAGATGATGCAATTTCACTCGCAGCTTTGGTTGTTTCTACGTTACGTGCACTTTACCGCCTAAGGATGAAAAATCAGCGCTGGCGTGACTATAGCTCTATGCTTATTAGGGAAAATCGTTGGCGTGCAATGCGCTATAGTTTTGATGAAGGGCTTATTGATTTTGGAAAAGGTAGTATTGTTCCATTTGAAGAATTGTTAGATGAATTTATAGAAATTTCAATAGAGGATGCAAAAACACTTGGATGTGACAAAGAAGTTATGGCTACTAAAAATATATTGAAACGAGGAACAAGCGCTCATCGACAACTTAAAACATACGAATTATCCATTGCTGCAGGCAAAAATAAAGATGAAGCACTAAATGATGTGGTCGATATGCTCATTAATGAAACTGCTGCAGATCTTTAGACATCACTTAGTAGTCTAGCCGCCTCATCATAATCAATAGAGCAACACCATTCAGACCCCATACAAGGCTTAATAGATACATATTAAAAGTTAAGCCTAAGTATTCAGCTAAATAACCAACTAATGCTGGCCCAAAAATAAAACCTGCAAAGCCTAAAGTTACAAGGTTTGCTACAGTTAAAGCTATTGGCTCATCAGTAATACGAATTGCCTGCCTATATATAACTGCTATAAAGTTTGCAGTTCCAAAACCAAAAAGCAGTATTCCAAAAATAATGATATAAAAATTCGATGTTAGTATTGAGATAAATAAAATTATTCCTGCAATAATACTTAAGTAACCACCGACTAATTTTTCATTTGTCTTTTCAATCATTTTTGAAGCGATTAGTCTAGCAGAGATCTCGCCAACATTAAAAGCAACAATGACTGCACCGCCTAGATACAATGGAACCAATAAATCTTTTGTTAACCATAGTGCTGACCAATCCAGGATTATTCCCATCGTTGCATAATTAATCATCATTAAAAGACCAAAAATTAGTATTGAATTTTTTGGTAATTTAAATTTAGGAGTTTTTTCAAGAGCTTCAAATGATTTTGAGAGTCCAAATATATATATTGTTAATGAACCCAAAATTAACATCGTACCTGTAATTAGAAATATTAAAGGGGGATTATCTATGTATTTAATGGTAAAAAATGCAGAAAAAGCTCCAACCAAAGAGCCAACACTAAATGCAGCATGATAGAGAGGAGTAAGTATTACAGCGGTTTTACTTTCAATCATTGATATCTGCGCTTGAGCAGAAGGAGCAAATAATCCAACAAAAAAACCAAAAGGTATATAAACCAACAAAAACCAGAGATAGCTTGGTGATAATATTAGAAATAAAGGGCAATAAGCAATACCAAGTAGACCTAAAGCGATTGAGTTTTTTGTGCCTATCCTTGGAACAATCAATCGCCCAGAGGTTTGATTTCCAATTAGATTTGAAATACCAAAAACCAATAACCCAATACCAATTTCTGCTTCAGTTATTTGAAGCCTTTCCGCATTCCATGGGATATAGACAAAATATATTCCAATCTGAAAAAGCACAAGAAAGGCGCCAAGGAAAACAGTATATATACCTTTATTAAAAGATTTACTTTCAGTCATAGTGTTAGATACTAAATTCCTACAAAAAACCTATTTAATCTTGAGAGCAGACTGGTCAATTAAAAGACCCTCCCAACCTGTATTCATAAAGTTACGAATATTTAAATGAGAAGACTGGCTTTCTGGCGAATCTAAAACTGACTGGTAATGCTCACCAAAGCATTTTATCGTTTCAGCTTTAGAAAGAGAGTGCATTAATCCAAAACAAAAAACTTTTGCTGATCCTTGATTTTCTTCTTTTGAATTAATTAATCCATTATTTTCAAATGTAATACTCGAAAAACTATAGTCCCTCGCTATCAAATCAATAAAGTCAGAAAACTTCATCTGAGCCCCAGATTTTAGCTTTTCTAGGTATTGCTGGGTGTTCATTACATTTTAGGTGTGCATTGGGTTTGACTTATTTACATCAATGTTAAGTTTTTTAATGGCACTCTTAATTATTTTTGACTCTAAGATGCCATCATCAACAAGCGCCTTTAGCGTTACAAAAACAATATAGTTCGCGTTCACTTCAAAGAAGTATCTAAGTTCTTTTCGAGAATCTGAACGACCAAATCCATCAGTACCTAGAACTTCATAATGCTGGGGCACATATTTCCGAATCTGTTCAGCGTAATTTCTCATATAATCCGTTGCAGCAATCACAGGACCTTTAGATTTTTTCAAACATTCAGTAATATATGGTGTTTTTTTGTTATCGCCCTCTTGAAAGAGATTGTCACGGTCAACAGACTGAGCTTCTCTTGTTAGCTCATTAAAGCTCGTGACACTCCAGATATGAGATTTAACGCCCCAGTCCTTTTCAAGCATATCAGCTGCCTTTTCAACCTCTCTGAGAATCGCACCACTACCAAGTAGCTGGACTTCAACTTTAGACTCTCCAACTGTTTTTAATGGGTAGATTCCCTTAATTATTCCCTCTTCAACTCCCTTAGGAATTGCAGGGTGAGTATAGTTCTCATTCATCAGGGTAATGTAATAGAATATATTTTCCATATTCTCATACATTCGACGCATACCATCTCTAAGAATGACAGCAAGCTCATAAGCATAGGTTGGATCATAAGATATGCAGTTTGGAATGGTGTTAGAAACAATTAATGAATCGCCATCTTGGTGTTGAAGACCTTCCCCAGCGAGTGTAGTTCTCCCCGCAGTTCCACCCATCAAAAAGCCTTTAGCTTGCATATCTCCAGCAGCCCAAGCAAGATCCCCAACCCTTTGAAAACCAAACTTTGAGTAGTAAATATAAAATGGAATCATAGTAATGTTGTGAGAAGCATAGGAGGTTGCAGCAGCTATCCAATCAGAAATCGCACCCGCCTCATTAATACCCTCCTGCAAGACTTGTCCCTTAATATCTTCCTTGTACCACATTACCTTATCTGAGTCCTCGGGCTCATAGAGCTGCCCTGAAGATGAATAAATACCCATTTGTCTAAAAAGACCCTCCATACCGAAAGTTCTTGCTTCATCAGGAACAATAGGTACAACTCTTGGTCCAATCTCTTTATCTCGGATCAATAGCGACAGGAAGCGTACAAATGCCATTGTGCTTGAGGTTTCTTTTTCACCACTACTCTTTAGCAATACATCAAAAACATCCAATTTTGGTACTTTAAAAGACTCTAATTCAAAACTTCTAATGGGTAAATATCCACCTAAAGCCTCACGTCTCTCTTTTAAATAAGTTATTTCTTCACTATCTTCAGCGGGCTTATAAAAATTAAGCTCTTCAGCATCTTTTTTTGTTACTGGAATATCAAATCTTTCTGCTACTCGAACTAGCGCATCTACGCCAAGTTTTTTCTGGCTATGAGTCGTATTCTGACCCTCTCCTGCCTCACCCATTCCGTATCCTTTAACTGTCTTTGCTAATATCACTGTAGGCTGTCCGACATGCTCTTTAGCTCTTTTATAGGCTTGGTAGACTTTATTAGGATCATGTCCACCGCGAGTAAGCGCAAAAATCTCCTCGTCAGACATATGCTCGACAAGCTTTAATGTCTCTGGATACTTTCCAAAAAAATGTTTACGTACATACGCGCCATCTTTTGCTTTATAAGCTTGATACTCACCGTCAACTACTTCTTCCATTCGTTGCTTTAGAAGGCCTGAAGTGTCATTTTCAAGAAGCTTGTCCCAGCCTCTGCCCCAGATTACCTTAATAACATTCCAGCCGGCACCCCGAAACATTCCTTCTAGTTCTTGAATTATTTTTCCATTGCCACGAACAGGACCGTCAAGCCTCTGAAGATTGCAGTTAATAACAAAAATAAGATTATCAAGCTTCTCTCTTCCGGCTAAAGAGATTGCACCAAGAGACTCAGGTTCATCAGTTTCACCATCCCCTATATAAGCCCAAACAGTCCTTTTGTCGGTTTTAATAATATCTCGATGCTGAAGATACTTCATAAAGCGAGCTTGAAATATAGCCATGATTGGACCTAAACCCATAGAAACGGTTGGAAATTGCCAAAAATTAGGCATTAGCCATGGGTGTGGATAGGATGAAAGTCCTTCTTGGTTAGCCTCCTGCCTAAAATTAAGCATTTGCTCTTCAGTAATTCTTCCCTCTAAAAATGCCCTTGAATAGATTCCAGGCGCGATATGCCCCTGAAAGAAAATTAAATCAGCGCCCTGGTCTAGATTGTTTCCACGGTAAAAATGGTTAAATCCAACTTCATAAAGTGTAGCGCTTGATGCAAAAGAGGCGATATGACCACCAAGCTCGGAAGAGGTTTGGTTTGCTTTTACAACCATGATCATCGCATTCCAACGAATAATTGACTTTATTCTATGCTCAATCTCATGCTTAACGACTAACTCGGATTCTTTTTCTACTGGTATCGAGTTAAGGTAGGCTGTATTAACACCTTCTGGCAAGTCCATGCCGTCTTCATGGGCCATATCTATAAGCTTTTGAAGTATGTATTTAGCTCTATCTTTTCCCTCAAATCTGGCTACCGACCTAAAGGCCTCTAGCCACTCAATAGTTTCTTGGGGATCAATATCTTTTTGAGACATAAATATTTAATTTAATTCAATAAGGAATCTTATATATTTCAACTTTCGAGGGTATTATCCCTAAAAAAATTACAACTAAATTACTTTAATGAAAGTTTAAGAAATAATAGAACGACAAATAAAGAAGACAAACCTACAAAGGTTTGAATAACGTCATTTGCAGGGAAAAAAATATTTGAAATAGAGGCACCAACAAATAATGCCAACAAAGGCATTAAGTACAACTGGCTAGCGCGTAAAAATAGCTCTTTAGATGAAATTTCTAATGTAATCATGTCGCCCGCTTTGACACCATTTTGGAGAGGTTTTTTAAATAAACTAAAGCTTGAAAATAATTCAGAAAGAACGCCAGTACCGCAAGCATTTTTTGAAGAGCATGAACTACAACCAACTTCTCTATTGGACTTAATAATCATTGAGTCATGAGTTATTTCAACTACTTGGAAATCTTCTTTCATTATCTAAAATAAATGTTTGTTAAAATAAACGCTACTTCTATTTTAACCACTATTTTAATGAATATTTCAAGTTCGATCTTCAAAGCATATGATATTAGAGGAATTGTTGAATCAGAACTTACTCCTGAGATAGTCAAATTGATTGGAAAGGCGATTGGCAGTGAGTCAATTGCCAAAGGTGAGCGAGGCGTTGTTGTTGGTAGAGATGGTCGACTATCTGGCCCAGAGTTATCTGAATCATTAATATCAGGACTTATTGAGAGTGGCTGCCACGTCGTTAATATTGGAATGGTTCCATCCCCACTTGTTTATTTTGCAACTCACACTAAAGGTGCAAGCTCAGGAGTTATGGTTACTGGCTCACACAACCCACCTGAATATAATGGTTTAAAAATCATGGTTGCAGGAGAAACTCTCTCTGCTGAGAGAATTGAAGCTCTGTATACAAGAATTATTGAAAAACAATTCTCAGTTGGCTCTGGAACCTCTACCTCGATCAATATTAATCAAGATTATATCGACACCATTAAATCTGATATTGTTTTAGAAAAAGAACTTAAAATAGTTATCGACTGTGGCAATGGTGTCGCAGGAAACTTAGCACCTCAACTTTTTGAATCGCTCGGAGCCAAAGTTACTAAACTGTTTTGTTTAGTTGACGGTAGATTTCCAAATCATCATCCAGACCCATCCAAACCGCAAAACCTAGAGGACTTAATTAAAGAAGTAATTGATACTGGGTCTGACTTAGGGCTTGCCTTTGATGGTGATGGTGACAGGCTAGGTTTGGTTGATAATAAAGGACAGATCGTTTGGGCTGATCAACAGATGATGCTTTATTCAAGAGATGTCCTTAGTCGAAAAAAAGGTGCAAAAATTATTTTCGATGTCAAGTGCACTTCAATGCTCCCAAGAGATATTGTTGAGAATGGTGGCGAACCCATTATGTCTAGAACTGGACACAGCTTTATTAAGAAAAAACTTAAGGAGACAGGTGCCGAGCTTGCAGGAGAGATGTCGGGTCACATTTTCTTTAAAGAGCGCTGGTATGGCTTTGATGATGCACTCTATACCGGAGCAAGACTTCTTGAAATAGTCTCAAAAAGCAACAAAACCTGCTCCGAGATTTTTGATGAAATCCCCGTCAATGTTAGTACTCCAGAGATTAATATTCACTTTGAAAAGCATGGTCAGCAGTTCGATGCAATGGAGAAGCTTTCAAATAACATTAACTTTCCAGGCTCCAACATTAATACTATCGATGGTGTCAGAGTAGATTATGAAAATTGTTGGGGTCTTGTTAGGGCTTCAAACACAACTCCTTGTTTAGTTTTACGCTTTGAAGCTAATGATGATGAAGCACTTAACGAGATAAAGAGTAAGTTTAAAAACTGGCTTGAAAAAAATAATATTTCAACGAAAAATTTATAGTTGAATTGCTAATAAAATAGGGTAAAAATACATTTTTTATCTTTATCAAGAACATATTACTTGATTAAGAGTTTGGCTCAATAACCTCGGAGTATTAAATGGATGGACATGTCAACTTTACGTTATCAGACCGCTTAAGAAAATCCCCTTTTTACGAGGCAACAATTCGAGCTGGCGCTAAAACATTCACTATCTATAACCACATGATTATGCCGACCTCTTACGAGGGTGAAGAAGCTGATTACTGGAACTTAATGAATAACGTCACTATCTGGGATGTCGCTGCTGAGCGCCAAGTTGAAATAATCGGAAGTGATGCATACAGATTCGTTGAATACATTACTTCAAGAGACCTCTCCAAATTACAGATTGGACAAGGGAAATATGCCCTTATTACCGATGAAAATGGTGGAATTATTAATGATCCAATTATTTTAAGGCTGGGTGACAATCACTTCTGGCTTTCA
>NZUR01000002.1 GCA_002698045.1 Thiotrichales bacterium
GATGTAGTTGCCATCGTAGCTGACAATACAAAGCCAGCAGTTGTTTTTAAATAACTTTTCATTTTGTCTCCTAATTTTAAAAAAAGATTCCCTACGCTTAAATATACATCAAGACGCATTTCCAATGGGATTCAAGGTAATGATAAACAGTTTTTTGTGCTTTGTGTTAAAAATATTACAAAAAAAATGAACTAAACCTAACTACAGTATATCTTTCCACACAATTTAGAATAACTATAGCTCTTTATTTTTCTCAGGAAGAATGCCGCCTGGAGAGAATCTCATTATTAAGAGCAATATAGTGCCCATAAAGACAAGTCTAAGATAGTGAACTCGATTTTCTATGAACTCTAATGGTGCGTTTCCTTCTTGAATATAGTTACCAAGCATTTCAACCACCCAAAGTCCCATTGGGCCCGATTGAATCCAAATAAACCAGATAATAAAGGCACCTAAAACGGACCCTAAATTATTACCCGAACCACCAAGAATAACCATTACCCATATCAAAAAAGTAAATCGAAGGGGTTGATAAGCAGTAGGAATAAATATTCCATCATAGGTAACCAATAGAGCACCAGCAACACCAACAATTGCAGAACCTAAGACAAAAATTTGTAGATGTTGACGCTTAATATTCTTACCCATCGCCGAGGCTGCAACTTCATTATCTCTTATTGCTCTTACTTTCCTTCCCCAAGGAGAATTTAAAGCAAGATTAGAAAGCAGTATGAAAGCAACTAAAATTAAAAGAATTAAACCTGAATAACTAAGCTTAACAAAAACGACTGATGCCCCTCTAACATAGTCACCTAGCTTATCAATTTGATCTGATTGAGACAACAACTGAAGTTCTGATCTGTGAATCCAAGCAACAATATTTTGTAGCCATTCAGATTTTTGCATATCGACTTCGTAAGGAACAGGCCTGGGAAGTCCATAAACATTCTTAAGACCACGTACAAACCAGTCTTCATTTTTAATGACATACAAAATAATTTCAGAAATACCCAGCGTTGCGATTGCAAGATAATCCGTCCTTAAACCTAAAGTTATCTTACCAATCCACCACGCTGCTCCAGCTGCAGCTAAACCTCCTACCACCCATGAGAAAGCTACAGGAAGTCCAAAGCCACCTAAGTAACCTGTAATCGCAGGATCGACCTTTTCAATTAAATCTGCAGCCTCAGAGAAATAATATCTTGTAAATAGGTAACCAATAACTACAATTACTGATACTAACCATTTATTAACGCCTCTTCTATTTAGTAATACTCCTGCAGCAATAGTCGCGACACCTAAGATCAAGGCGAAAAGCATTTTCATACCACCAGCATCTATCGCTTCAGTAACAGGCTGTTGAGCTATCAAAACTACGCTGACACCACCTAAAGCAGCAAATCCCATAATTCCGACATTAAATAATCCCGCATAACCCCATTGGATATTAACACCTAGAGCCATAATAGCTGAAATCAAAGATAAGTTAATAATGCCAAGTACCAATGCCCATGATTGATTTAGACCTACAAATAAAAGTATGAGACCCATTATAGTAAAGCAAGCAATCGCTTTATTAGCTTGCCAAAAAGTATTTAAATTATTCACCAACTATCACCTTACCCTTAAACAATCCTGTAGGCCTTATTAAAAGAACAATAACCAAAATAACAAAGGATATTGCGTATTTATACTCTGTACCAATAAGCTGGACTAAGGACGTAGGATGCATAGAAAGTGGTAGTAAATATATTAAAAATTTCTTGTATGCATAAGTGAGAAGTATCTCAGAAAATGCGACCAAAAAGGCACCCGCAATTGCGCCTATAGGTGAGCCAATACCACCCACAATAACTGAGGCAAAAATTGGTAATAGTAATAAATGATATTGTTGAGGCGCAAAGCCTTTATCTAGGCCGTAAAGTGTTCCAGCAATCGTTGTAAAGAGAGCGACCAGTAACCAGGTTATTTGGACCACTTTATCAGGATCAATTCCAGATAAAAGGGCCAACTCTTCGTTATCTGAATAGGCGCGCATGGCTTTTCCAGTTTTAGTTTTTTGTAAAAAATAGAATAGAAAAGAAACTAATAATAAAGCAATAGTAATTGTTAAAAATTGAGATGTTTTTAGCGCAATACCTTGCTCAAGCCCAGTAAATGCCTTAAATTCTCTGACAGAAAAAATAAATCTCTCCCCGTCTCCAAACCTTTGAGCAGAAGCCCCCAATACAAACCTAACGATACCTCCTGTTACAAACATAATGCCTATTGAAGCTGTAATACCGATAATATTCTGCTTAGCCTTTATTCTTCGATAGTGCCTGTAGACTAATCTATCCATTGTGAGTAGATAAATTGACATGCCTATTAAGGCCATTGGAATTGCTAAAAGGGCGGTTGGCACGCCAGTTATTGTCCAACCTCTACTAATCATATAACCACTAATTAAAATAACAAGCATTGTTCCAAAAGCCATACTATCGCCCTGGGCAAAATTGGAAAACCTCAAAATTGAATAAACAAGAGTCACTGCCAAAGCGCCAAGCGCCAATTGAGAGCCGTAAGATAATGCTGGAAGAATTACAAAATTAGTTAGTAAAGCAAATGCATTAATAATATCAATTGATTCTGACGTCATCTACCCTCCTAAAAATTTCTTTCTAACTTCAGGGTTATTTATGAGCTCTTTACCTGTGCCTGTATGCTCATTGCGTCCAGAAACTAAAACGTAACCCTTATCTGCTATATTTAGTGCCTGCTGTGCATTTTGTTCAACCATTAGAACCGCCATTCCTGCATTTCTAACATCAAGTATATTTGAAAAAATTTCATCCATTACTATAGGTGATACTCCTGCAGTGGGCTCATCTAGAAGCATAACTGAAGGCCTTGTCATCATAGCTCTTCCAAAAGCAACCTGTTGCCTTTGACCACCCGATAATTGCTCAGCTAATTGTTTTCGCTTCTCATGGAGTATAGGAAATAATTCATAAACCTCATCAATAGTTTTGCTAATATCATCTTTCCTAATAAATCCACCCATTTGAAGATTTTCTTCAACTGTCATTGAAGGAAAAACATTTTTTGACTGAGGGACAAATGCTAGACCATGATTAATTCTTTCTTGTGTAGACAGCATTGAAATATCCTTGCCATCAAATTTTACTGAGCCTGACGTTGCCTCCAGCATTCCAAGTAGCACTCTCATGACAGTTGACTTTCCAGCGCCATTCGGACCAACAATTACTGCAAGCTCACCCTTCTCTACCTCAACAGAGCACTCATGTAATATTGGCACTACACCATAAGATGCAACTAAATTTTTTCCTTCAAGATAAGCCATTAAGTAGTAGCCTCAGTCTTAATTCCTTTGCCTAAATAGGCCTCAATAACCGCATCACTGCTCTTAATCTCATCAGGTGTGCCAGTTGTCAAAATTTGACCTTCAGCTAAAACTACTACTGGATTACAAAGCCTAGAAATAAAATCCATATCATGCTCGATCATACAAAATGTATAACCCCTTTCAGAGTTCAGTCTTAAGATGGCTTCACCGATCTGTTTAAGTAATGTACGATTAACTCCTGCGCCAACTTCATCCAAAAGAACTACCTTGGCGTCTACCATCATGGTTCGAGCCAACTCTAATAATTTTTTCTGACCTCCAGAAAGGTTGCCTGCTCTCTCGTTTTTAAGATGACTAATACTTAGAAAGTCAATAACTTCCTCTGCCTTTGTCTGAAGAGTATTCTCTTCTTCTTGAATTTGTCTTCTCTTTAACCAAGTATTCATCAAACTTTCACCTAACTGATTGGCTGGCACCATCATCAAGTTCTCTAATACACTTAATGTTGGGAACTCGTGCGCAATCTGAAAGGTTCTTAACAATCCCTTATGAAAAAGTTGGTGTGACGTTAGTTCTGTAACATCTTCGCCATCCAAGATGATTTCGCCTTCTGTTGGCTGATAAAGTCCAGCAATAAGGTTAAACATTGTAGTTTTGCCTGCACCATTTGGTCCTACTAAACCTGTAATAGAACCCCTATCAATATGCAGGTCAACACCGTCAACTGCCTTGATTCCACCAAAATGTTTTGATAAGTTGTTAACTGTAATCATTATTCAAGCCTTCGATTGAACTGCATTTACCAAAAAGTGCTAAATTATCCTGAAAAAATAATAGCTGTGTTACCCTTTTAAGGCAAAACTTTATTAAAAGTTTTAACGACAACGCTTGAATATACGCCCGCTTCGACATACGGATCAGAATCAGCCCAAGCGCGGGCTTCCTTAAGATTTTCAAACTCAGCCACAACGAGTGATCCCGTGAAACCAGCCTCACCTGGATCTTTAGTATCAATAGCTGGATGAGGGCCAGCCAAAATAAGTCGACCTTCATCCTTTAATTTGTTTAGTCGAGCAACATGATCTGGGCGCGCACCCATTCGCTTTTCAAGACTATTTTCAATATCCTGTGAAATAATAGCATACAACATTTAATTCACCTTAGAGCTCCAAAACATCTTGCATTGAATATAAGCCATTTGGCTTGTTATGAAGCCAGTTAGCTGCTCTCACTGCGCCATTTGCGTAGATCATTCGAGAAGATGCCTTGTGTGTTATTTCTACACGCTCACCTTCCATGAAAAATACTACAGTATGCTCACCAACCACATCGCCACCTCTGATCGATGAAAATCCAATCAAATTTAAATCTCTAGGCTCGTCGATACCTTCACGACCATATATAGCGCAATCTGCCAGGTCTCTGCCTAGTGCATTAGCCACAACCTCGCCCATTTTAAGAGCTGTTCCCGAAGGAGAGTCAACCTTATAACGATGGTGCGCTTCAATAA
Organism: Thiotrichales bacterium; assembly: GCA_002698045.1. Classification (GTDB taxonomy): domain Bacteria; phylum Pseudomonadota; class Gammaproteobacteria; order PS1; family Pseudothioglobaceae; genus Pseudothioglobus. Next base: position 4,857 of record NZUR01000002.1, read on the forward strand.
TTTCTATACTGGAGTCTTGGCCAATTACTTTTGCAGAGGTCTCCAATAATTTGAGTGATAAATTCACACCAATACTCATATTAGGAGCAAAAACAATCGGTATATCCTTTGATGCTTGATTAATAACCTCAAGCTCATCATCACTAAAGCCAGTCGTTCCAATAACCATAGCTTTACCAGAGCTTACACAGATAGATAAAGCATTCAAGGTTGCGTCAGGTCTCGAAAAATCAATCAAAACATCAAAATCCTCAAGTGAATTATTAAGGCTATCCCCTTTATCAAGGCCTACCCCTAAATCAACATTTTCATTTAGATTAACAGCCTCTATGAGAGTCTGCCCCATTTTCCCTTTTGATCCGTTTATCGCTATTCTAGTCATTGATAGAATCCTCTAATAAATCATTATTTTTAGTAACAGTATCAATCTCCTTTAGGGTTTCAAGTAAGGTATACATAAGGTTCATAGGCATAGAATTGAGTCCATCACTTTTAGCAATCTCTGGATTGGGATGGGTTTCCATAAAAATACCAGCTACACCAGCTGCAATAGCAGCTCTAGATAAAACAGGAACCATTTCCCTTTGACCGCCAGAGCTATTCCCCTGTCCTCCAGGCTGTTGTACAGAGTGGGTCGCATCAAAAACCACAGGGCAGTTTGTTGACCTCATACTAGACAAGCCTCTCATATCTGAAACAAGTGTGTTGTAACCAAAAGATGTACCTCGATCACAGACCATAATCTGTTGATTTCCAGTAGCCTTTGCCTTTTTGACAACATTATCCATGTCCCATGGAGCCTGAAATTGACCTTTTTTTATATTTACTGGAAGGCCTTGTTTGCATACATTTTGAATAAAATTAGTTTGCCGAACAAGAAAAGCTGGGGTTTGCAGAACGTCCACTACTGAAGAAACCTCATCTAATGGTGAATCCTCATGCACATCTGTCAACACAAAAACGCCCACCTCAGATTTGACTTTTTCAAGAATACGTAGACCCTCTTCTATACCTAAACCACGAAAACTGTCTGCACTGGTGCGATTTGCCTTATCGTAGGAGGACTTATAAATGAAATTGATATTGAGCTCATCGCAAACTTTTTTTAAGTAACTCGCACTCTCCATTGCTAAAGACTCTGATTCAACAACACAGGGTCCAGCAATCAAAAAAAATGGATGATCAATTCCAGCATGAAAATCTAATAAATTCATGTACTTCACTCAAGACTTAAATATATACGTAAATTATATTCGTTTAAAATAAGCATTGTTATAAATTCATTAAAACCATGCCACAAAAGACGCCTGACATACTCAAAAAAATTGTTGCCAGAAAGCATGAAGAGGTTGCAGAGTCAATCAGTCGTGTTCCAATGGAGAGAATGATCGAACTTACAAAGTTTGCCGATAGCACTCGTGGTTTCTATAACACTCTAAAAGATAAAGTAGACAGCCGCCAAAGTGGCATCATTGCTGAAATTAAGAAGGCCTCACCAAGTAAAGGCGTACTTCGAGAGAACTTCGAGCCAATTGAAATTGCAAAAAGCTATGAGGAAGGAGGGGCAAGCTGTCTTTCTATCTTGACTGATAGAGATTTTTTTCAGGGTGACCCTCAATATCTAATTAAGGCTCGCGCTGCAGTATCAATTCCAGTGATACGAAAAGATTTCATTATTCATCCTTATCAAGTATATGAATCAAGAGCAATGGGTGCAGATTGCATTTTATTGATTGCTTCTTGCCTAGAAGATAAAGAAATAAAAACACTGAGCGATCTTGCGTTATCTCTCAAGATGGATGTTTTAGTTGAGGTTCACGATTTAAATGAACTCCATCGAGCTCTAAAAAGTAATTTGCCAATGATTGGGATTAACAACAGAGATCTTCGCAGCTTTGATGTTAGTCTTCAGACTACTATTGATTTGCTGGATGAAATTAGTGATGATAAACTTGTGATTACTGAGTCAGGTATCACATCAAAGGCTGATGTAGAATTGATGCATAATAACAATGTGTTTGGATTTTTGGTTGGTGAGGCATTTATGAGACATTCTGATCCTGGCCAACAACTTAAGGAGTTTTTTGGATGAATATTTCTGTTAACTGGGTGGACGGAATGTTAATGGTAGGAAAGTCTGATAGTGGGCATGCTATTACTATGGACGGACCACCAGAAATTGGTGGTGAAAATTTAGGCGTCAGGCCAATGGAAATGCTACTTCTGGGGATGGCTGGTTGCACTATGATTGATGTCGTCACTACACTTAAAAAAATGCGCGAAGATCTTCTGTATTGTGAAACCAAAGTTAGTGCAGATCGTGCTGATGAATACCCAAAAGTTTTTACCAATATTCACATTCACTTTATTGTTAAAGGTAAAGATCTCGATTCAAAGAAGGTTAATAAAGCAATCACCCTTTCAGCTGAAAAGTACTGTTCAGCATCAATTATGTTAGGTAAAACTGCAACCATTACTCATGATTTTGAAATTATTGAATAATATTTTATTAAACCCTGATTACTAAAATATTCATCTAAAATAATTCCAGTATAATATTCCTTCTTCGGAGAGATGGCCGAGTGGCTGAAGGCGCTCCCCTGCTAAGGGAGTAAAGGCTTTAACTCCTTTCGAGGGTTCGAATCCCTCTCTCTCCGCCACTCATTTTATTTAGCCTCTATTACCTAACTCTGCTTCAGTAAATCTTCTTTAGATACACTCCAAGAGGGGTCGCTATGCTTACCCCAATAAGCTTTATGCAGCTTCCTTGTTATTTCACCAGGAACTCCCTGCCCTATTAGCTGTCCATTTATTTTTGTAATAGGCATTATTCCTCCAGCAGTTGAAGTTGCAAAGACTTCATTTGAGCTTTTAAGTTTTTCTAATGATATTGAGCTTAGTTGAAATGGTAAGTTTAATTCTTTAGCTAAATCTAGAACTGTTTGTCTAGTAATTCCTTCTAAAACGCCCTTATTTGGAGAATTGAGACCTGTTTCATCAACGCAGAAAATATTAAAGCCAGGACCCTCTGAAATATTATTTTCTTCATCAATAAGTATTACTGTGTCATGACCATAATCGTAAGCTTCATACATTCCACTTACTAAGTCTAACCAATGATAATTTTTAATCCTTGAGTCAATAGAGTCAGGCGATATTCGCCTTCTATTGCTCACTAAAACATCTAAGCCTTTTTCAAACTCCTCAGGCCTTAAGATCCATCCGAAAGGAACTGCAAATGCAATAAAACGGGGCTCAGATTTGCGTGGGTCTCTATCAAAATTAGGAGACACTCCTCTAGTTTGAATCATCTCAACGTAAGCATCATCTAAACCAGAACGATCAACACAACCAGCAAGTATCTTTTTAAGCTTAACCCTACTAACTGCACATGGCATTCTTAATTTTTCTGCTGATTGAAAAAATCGGTCAATGTGTTTATCTAGACGAAAAAAACGACCTTTCCAAACATGTACAACATCATAAGTTGCATCAGACCTTAAAAATCCCCAGTCTAGAATTGGTATTCGAGCTTCCGATAGTTGGATGAATTCTCCATCCATCCAGGCAAATCCCTGAGGGAAAATATCTTCTTCCAAGGCTACTTACTTAGTTCCAAAAATCTTATCACCAGCATCTCCCAAACCTGGAAGAATATAACCCTGCTCATTTAAACAGTCATCTATAGCAGCAATAAAAAGATCGACATCCGGATGTAGCTTAGTTACTCTTTCTAAACCTTCAGGAGAAGCAACTAAAAATAAACCAATAATTTTTTTACATCCTTTTTGTTTTAAAAGGTCAATTGTAGCGAGCAACGTTCCTCCGGTTGCCAACATAGGATCAATAATTAAGGCAGTCCTTTGGTCGATGTCTGTAATAATTTTGTCGAAGTATGCAACTGGATTTAAAGTTTCTTCATCCCTATAAAGCCCAACAACACTGACTTTAGCATTAGGTACCAATGTCAATACAC
>NZUR01000003.1 GCA_002698045.1 Thiotrichales bacterium
GACCTGAAGTTTTATCGTAACTAATGATGTGCCAGCTCATCTTTGGAACGGGAGAGCCATAGCGATCAAAGGGTTTAAATTCAACATTGTGAATGTCAGTTATTATTCGGTCATGCATAGTGATATTGAATGTTATTAGAGTAGAGGTTTTAGCCAGTTATCTTCAGCATAGTGACAATTTTTATCTATCAAATGAAGACTAAATGCTTGTCTAGACCTGTCTGAAGTGTTTGCAGAACTATAATGAGGTAGTTGACCATGCAATACAATAAGGGTACCTGCCTTGACTTCTAGTAGGTCAAGGGCATTGTCAGGCCAAGGACTATCATCTAATATCTCAAATTCTGTGCCACCATTTGAAGATAATTTAAAGCGTTTTTTAAGTGGTATTGAATGACCACCAGTTATGGCTTGTAAACAACCGTTTTCTTTGTTTGCATCCTCTAGGGCAACCCAAAAACCGATGCAGCTCATTGGGGTGGTATATAAGAAGCTTGAATCTTGATGAAGTCCTACTTCACCACCAATACTTGGCTGCTTGAAAATATGCATAGATTGCAATTGTTGAGGATCTTTAATACCTAACTGTATCCCTAATTCTGGAAAGTTTAATTCTTTAATAACTTCCTTATAAACTGGGTCTAATACATGTTGTGCATGACCTATTTTATTGATTGATTGATGTTTTGGTACCGTAAAGTTCCCATCTTCATCAATCGCTTTCTCTTCAAAAAAAAATCGAATTTTATCACCTGAGCTTAAAAAATATTCATCGCTCGTTCTTTCCTGTTCATTAGTAGTAAATACTGAACGTGAAGAGGGTGGTTCAAATTCATCAATTAATTCTTCAGCTCGATTCATTAAAAGATTTCTTTGCCTCTGATCAATATAGTTTTCTATAACTAGATAGCCATTTTTATTAAAAGATTCTATTTGATCTAATGTAATCATGAGTTTAGAGAAAAATAAATCAAGAATTAATTGAATGTATTATATTAGTATTACTCTAAATTAGACGTAGGATTTGTAAACTCTGTTTGTGATTTTAGTAAAGATCTCATAAGAGATAGTGCTGCAATGTTCAGCAACTTCATCTATAGAAATATTTTCACCAAAGAGTTCAACGCAATCGCCTATTTGAGGATTTGGTACGCCAGTTAAGTCTATGGTTATCATGTCCATTGAAACTCTTCCAGCAATTTTACTTTTAACTCCATTAATGTATACAGGTGTTCCATCTTCTGCGCTTCGTGGGTATCCATCCGCATAACCAATAGCGACAACGCCAATTAATGTGTCCTGTTTACAAATATAGCGACAACCATAACCAATTGATTGCCCTACCTTAAAGCTTTTAATTGATATAAGGACTGAGGACAGCGTCATTGCTGGCGTTAGTTTATTTAGAAAGGTTTTTTTTGGAAATGGTGAAGACCCATAAAGCATAATGCCTGGTCTGGTATATTCTCTATGAGATTCACTCAACGACATAATTGCTGCTGAATTTGCCAATGAAGTAGAATATTTCTTTGAGTATAGAGTTTTATCAAAATTGCTGATCTGTTCATTAGTTGACGTGCTATTTAAATCATCGGCACTGGAGAAATGAGTCATCAGAGTTATTTGGCCAATTTTTTCACTTTCTTCTAGTAGATTTATTGCATTGATAAATTCTTCTCCCTGGAAACCTAGTCGACCCATACCAGAATCATATTTAACAAAAACATCGACTGATTTATTAAATTGATTATCAAGAAGCCATTGAAGCTGTTTTGAATTACATACTGTAACAATTAGATTATATTTTTCAATAAGTTTAACTTCAGATACTTCAAAAACACCCTCCATTAACAATATAGGAGTTTTATCGATTCCAGAGTTTCGTAGCTCTATAGCCTCTTCAGTGCATGCAACTCCATAGCAATCAGCACAATCTTCTAGGTGACTTGCAACTTTAATTGCTCCATGACCATAAGCATTAGCTTTAACAATCGCTATCGCTTTAGCATTAGGCGATAGCGATTTTGCATATAAGTAGTTTTTCTTAATTGCATTAAGATTGATAGAAGCGATGCATCTTCTAGGCATAATTCAAAGATGTTTTGTTAGCATAGTTATAGCGACTCATATCAATACCCTCCATAGATATTTCAGATTCAATACCTGAAATTAGGCTTGCTAATAGTTTGCCTGAGCCGACAGACATTGTCCATCCGAAAGTCCCATGTCCAGTATTTAGATATAAATTAGAGTAGGGGGTAGGGCCAATAATAGGAGTTCCATCAGGCGTACTTGGACGGAAGCCAGTCCAAAATTTAATGTCATTACACTCTTTATAGGCATATGGAAAAATTTTATTTAGTCCATCCTTTAAAGATTGAAGAGATTTCTCTCTAAGGTTTTCATTAAAGTCTGTTAAATGTGCGGTTCCAGCAACTCTAATATTGTCGCCAAGCCTTGTTATACCAATCTTATTTTTGTCATCCATTATTGTAGACTGTGGAGCGTCTTTATCTTCAAGAACAGGCAAAGTAATTGAGTAACCCTTGACAGGGTAGACAGGAATATCGATACCTATATTAGCGAGAATTTTTGATGAATGACTTCCAAGAGAAATTGAGTAACTATCAGATGTCAATTCTCCTTTATTTGTTTTTATTGCCGATACCTTGTTTTTCTCCAATAGGATAGATTCTATATGGGTATTAAATTCAAATTTAACCCCTATTTCAAGGCATTTTTTATAGATTTCATTTGTAAAAAGGTAACAGTTACCTGTGTAATCATTTTTAAAACGCATGCCACCTGCAAGTTTGTTTTTAACATGTTGAAGGCCTGGTTCGACTTGGATACAGCCATTTACATCTAGACGTTCGTATTGAATATTAAACTTCTCTAAAATTGAAATATCGTGTTTAACTTTTTCAAGCTCTTTAGAACTCCAAAATAGTTGTAAAGAGCCTTGTTTTCGTTGCTCATAATGAATATCTATTTCTTTTTCCAGCTCTAATAAGCATTTTTGAGAATAGTTTGCTACTCTTAGCATTCGACCTTTGTTCATTTCGTAACTTGTTGGATTACAGTTTTTGAACATTCGATACATAAACTTAGCAGTTTTAATGCTAATATTTGGGTTAATAACAAGAGGGGAGTTCCCAGTTAGGGCCCATTTAATCAAACTAAGAGATAAGCCAGGAGATGCCCAGGGCGATGAAAATGCATACGATAGTTGCCCTGCATTGGAATGACTAGTTTCCATTGCGACGCTATTCTGTCTATCTATAACAGTAACATCATGACCTTGTTTGGCAAGGAAGTAGGCAGAGGTTGTGCCAATAACTCCGGCACCTAAAACCAGCACTTTCATTCTTTTTAAAGATTAAACAAAAAGGTAATTTTACCACCGAGAAATCATCGAAAACTCCCGAACAATGGAGTCAAACGAAGGATTGTTTTTTATATTATAAAAAAGTAGTATTAAGTTGTTAAATGATTAAAAAAAAGTCGGTAAAATCAGAGGTTAATCTCTTATTTGGAACCCATTATGTTTGATAAAAATCTAACATTAAGTGATGTTGATCCTGACATCGCAAAAGCAATAAATGGTGAAGTCGAAAGGCAAGAAGCACATATTGAATTAATCGCATCTGAAAACTATACTTCTCCAGCTGTTATGAGTGCTCAGGGATCGCAGCTTACCAATAAATATGCTGAAGGCTACCCTTATAAACGTTATTATGGCGGTTGTGAGTATGTTGATCGTGTTGAAGAGTTAGCTATAAATCGCGCTAAAAAGTTATTTGGAGCTTCATATGCCAACGTTCAACCTCATTCTGGATCTACTGCAAACGCTGCAGTTTTTCAAGCATTATTAGTTCCAGGAGATACAATTCTAGGAATGAGTTTAGCGCATGGTGGTCACTTAACTCATGGCGCTGCACCCTCATTCTCAGGTAAAAATTTTAACGCAATACAGTATGGCTTAAATGAAGCAACTGGTGAGATTGATTATGATGAAGTTGAGCGCTTAGCGCTTAAACACAAACCAAAGATGGTTATTGCTGGATTTTCTGCATATTCTCGTGTCATCGACTGGAATCGCTTTAGATTAATTTCTGATATGGTTGGTGCATACTTATTTGTTGACATGGCCCATGTAGCTGGCCTAATTGTAACGGGTGACTACCCATCACCAATAGATATTGCTGATGTTTGTACAACGACTACTCATAAAACTTTGAGAGGTCCTCGCGGAGGATTGATTGTAGCAAGAGCTAACGAAGAGATCGAGAAGAAGCTTAATTCGGCAATTTTCCCTGGAATTCAGGGTGGCCCATTGATGCACATTATTGCTGCGAAGGCTGTTGCCTTTAAGGAAGCGATGAGTGACGAATTTAAAACCTACCAGAAACAAGTTGTAATAAATGCTAGAGCTATGGCTAACACATTCATTGAGAGAGGTTATGATGTTGTTTCGGGTGGAACCGATGATCATTTGTTTTTAGTAAGCTTTATTGAGCAAGGCTTAACCGGCAAATCTGTTGATGCAGCGCTTGGTTCTGCACACATTACTGTTAATAAAAATTCAGTACCTCATGACCCTCAATCTCCTTTCGTAACAAGTGGAATCCGTGTTGGAACTCCAGCTGCAACGACTCGAGGTTTTGGCGAGAAAGAGTGTATAGATATTACTCACTGGATTTGTGATATTTGTGATGATATTGAAAATACCTCGGTTGTAGATGAGGTTAGAGCAAAAGTTGAATCTCTTTGCTCAAAATTTCCTGTTTATCAGTAGTAAAGATGCGATGCCCTTTTTGTCAATCAGATGACACCAAGGTATTAGATACAAGGCTGCTTGATGATGGATCACAGGTTCGTCGTCGTCGCGAGTGCGTAGCTTGTGGGGAAAGACATTCTACTCGTGAAACAGTCGATTTAAACCTTCCAAGGCTTATAAAAAGTGATGAATCAAGACAAACTTTTAGCGAAGATAAGTTACGCTCAGGTCTATTAAAAGCACTTGAAAAGAGGCCTGTTTCAACTTCAAAAATTGAAACAGCTATCCAAAAAATTCAGCGCAAACTGATGGCTCAAAATGAAAGAGAGGTGTCTTCATCTATTCTCGGTGAATGGGTGATGGATGAATTAAGAGCATTAGATGAGGTTGCTTATATAAGGTTTGCTTCAGTTTATAGGCAATTTCAAGATGTTGAAGCCTTCAAGAGTGAAATTGATAAATTGATGAAAAAATAATCTTTTAAGTGAATACAGCAAATGGCTAAAACTAAAATCGAGTTCGTTTGTAGAGAGTGCGGAGCATCTCACCACCAGTGGGCAGGACAATGTTTAGAATGTAAAGAATGGAACACACTTGAAGAAATAGTTATTACTCATACGACATCATCTAAGTCTGAAATTCTGAAAGACCTGCCCGCATCAAAAGTTCAAAATTTATCTGAAATAACAACACAAAATAAAGAAAGGTTGTCAACAGGCTTGAGCGAACTTGACCGTACTTTAGGTGGTGGCTTGGTTGATGGCTCAGTGGTTCTTATTGGTGGTGACCCTGGTATTGGTAAGTCAACTTTAATTTTGCAAGCACTTGCAGTTATTAATACTACAAATACCACGTTATATGTCAGTGGTGAAGAGTCAGCTGAACAGGTTAGCGAAAGAGCTATCAGACTAGAAATCAAAGAAGATATATTGTTTATAAGCGAAACTCATTTAGAGAAAATTTTAAAGCTTTCGAAAGACGTTCAACCTAAAGTCATTGTTATTGATTCTATTCAAACAATGGTTACTGATATCTCTTCTTCTGCCCCTGGTTCTGTAACTCAAGTGCGTGATTGTGCAGCACAGCTTACACAATATGCAAAACAAACCAATACTGTCCTTTTACTGATTGGTCATGTCACAAAAGGTGGGGCACTCGCTGGTCCTAGAATCTTGGAACATATGGTTGATGCCGTTCTTTATTTTGAGGGTGATCCGGGTGGCCGTTATAGAATTATTAGAGCAGTAAAAAATCGCTTTGGAGCTGTTAATGAAATCAGTGTCTTTGCTATGGGTGAAAAAGGCCTTCAACAAATCAGTAACCCTTCTTCTATTTTTCTTTCAAATCAAGAAAATCCATCATCTGGATCAATGGTTATGGTTACTAGAGAAGCTACAAGACCTTTGCTGGTAGAGATACAAGCACTAGTTGATCAAGCCAATGGTAGTCCAAAAAGAGTAAGTGTTGGTCTAGATCAAAACCGATTGTCTCTTCAGCTTGCAATACTACATAAACATTCTGGTATATCAACTTTTGATCAGGATGTTTTTATTAATGTAGTTGGCGGAATAAAAGTTAGCGAGACTGCTTCAGATCTTGTGGTAATGTTAGCAATAGTTTCTAGCCTTAGAGATAAAGTGATTCCAAATAATTGGATAGCTTTTGGGGAGGTTGGACTTACTGGTGAGGTGCGCCCAGTTTATAACGCTATGGAGAGGCTATCGGAAGCACAAAAGCAAGGATTTGAGGTAGCAATCATTCCGAAAGGAAATGCACCTAAAAAATCGATCAAAGGCCTTAAAATAGTTACAGTTGGATACCTATATCAAGCAATTCAATACTTACTAGAGAATAGTTAGTTTTTTACAGATCAATGCCTTTTTGAGCTCTGATATTTGCCCTAAAAGCGTGCTTTATATCTTTAACCTCACTTACAGTGTCAGAAGCCTTAATAATGCCTTCACTAGCCGCTCTTCCAGTTATTACCACGTGTTGGTCTTTTGGCCTATTAGATAAGGCTTTAAGGATTGCTTTTTCATCGAGATAGTTGTAATTAATCATGTAGGTCATTTCATCAAGAACGACAAGGTCAATATCTGGATTAGCTAAAAATTTTTCAGCCTCATTCCAAGTTTCGATTGCCTTTTGTTTGTCGAGATCTTGATCTTGTGTATCCCAAGTAAAGCCGCTCTGCATATGAGAAGATAAAACATTTTGATGATTATCGAGAAAAAGGTCCTCGCCAGTCTCCTGTTCTCCCTTTAAGAATCTTACTAAAGCAACTTTCATGTCGTATCCAAGGGCTCTACAAATCATTCCCATGGCGGATGAAGATTTACCCTTCCCATTTCCAGTTAAGAGGACAATAATTCCTTTATCAATATTTGCTTCTTCGATTCTAGAGTCAATAAATTCTTTTTTACGTTGCATTCTTTTTTTGTATGTTGTTTTCATATTTTATCTCGATTGAAAATATTCACTATATTAAGACTATCTTGAGAACATATTAATTTTAGAATGTATATGTTAAACCTACAATAGCTATAAGAAAATATATTTAATTGAACTTAACAATTCAAAAAAAACAATGCTTAGAAGTCATTACTTGCCTTAGGTAAAATAATGATTATCAAATAAAATAACACCTTTCTTATGAGTCAAATATATAACTTTAGTGCTGGACCATCAGCTCTACCAAGCTCTGTATTAAAAAAAATTCAAAGCGAACTTCTCGAGTTTAGAGATGCAAAAGCATCGGTAATGGAAATCTCTCATCGTGGCGTTGATTTTATGGAATTAACTAAAAAAGCCAAAAAGAATTTAAGAAATATAATGAATATTCCAAGCAACTACGAGGTTTTGTTTTTGCAGGGTGGCGCTTCTCATCAATTTTCTATGGTTCCTATAAATCTATTGAAAAATAAAAAGAGTGCTAACTATGTCAATACGGGGCTTTGGTCACAGAAAGCAATCCTTGAGGGTTCTCGCTACTGTAGGGTTAATGTCTGTAGTGATAGCAAATCTAATGGGTTTACTGATATTGAGGATTTCTCTGATTGGAATATAGATCCGGATGGTGCGTATTTGCACTTTACTCCCAATGAAACTATTGCTGGACTTGAGTTTGACTATATCCCTGAAGTAGATATGCCAGTTGTAGCAGATATGTCATCTTCGATACTTTCTAGGCCTATAGATGTTTCTAAGTTCGGAGTGATTTATGCTGGCGCACAGAAAAATATGGGAATATCTGGTTTGACAATTGTGATTGTAAGAGAAGATTTATTGGGCCAAGCTATAAGTAACCAGCCCATTCTCTTTGATTATTCTATTCAAGCTCAAAATGATTCAATGTTTAATACTCCGTGTACTTTTGCTTGGTATGTTGCGTCCCTAGTTTTTGAATGGATAAATGATTTTGGTGGGCTAGAAGCTATCGAAGTTCATAACAAGAGAAAATCTGAGTTACTTTATAAAGCCATAGATTCATCTGATCTTTATTCCAATAAGGTATCCAATAAATATCGCTCTCGGATGAATGTGCCTTTTTTATTATCTGATCCAACTCTCGATCAATTATTTGTAAAAAAAGCCCTAGAATCTAATTTATTAGGCCTTAAAGGTCATAAAACTGTTGGCGGTATACGTGCAAGCATCTATAATTCAATGGAATTTAAGGGTGTTGAAGCTTTAGTTGCTTTTATGGGTGAGTTTGAAAAGAGTTGCGCTTAGATAAAAGCAAATACTAAAGAGTAACCAAAGTACACTTAAATCTAATAAAATTTACAACTAGAATGAAACACAAGTCACTTGAAAATTTAAGATCAGAAATCGATGCTTTGGATCAGAAGATTCAATTGCTCATTGCTGATCGTGCTGATCTTGCAGCCGAGGTTGCTTTAGTAAAAAAAGAATCTAACAAGCAAAGCGCTTTTTATCGTCCTGAAAGAGAAGCTCAAGTTCTTAATAAAGTTATTAAAAGAAATAAGAGCTTACTTAAAGATAAAGATATTGCATTAATTTTTAGAGAAATAATGTCTGCCTGTCTCGCACTTGAGCAACCCCTTAAGATAGCTTTTCTGGGTCCTGAAGGAACTTTTACACAAGAAGCCGCATTAAAGCATTTTGGTCACGGAGTCTCAACGCTTGATTGTGGAACTATTGACGAAATTTTTCATCAAGTAGAGACCGATAATGCACAATATGGTGTTGTTCCTATTGAAAACTCTTCTAATGGTGTTATTGGTACAACGCTTGATATGTTGTATAGTCATGACCTTAATATTTGTGGTGAAGTTGAAATTGCTGTTGCTCATCATTTGATGATGCAGGATCAATCCCAAGAAATTGAAATAATTTATGCTCATCAGCAGGCCCTTGATCAATGCCATCGATGGCTATCTAACCACTACCCTAAAACTGAATTAAGGCCTGTAGCGTCTAATGCTCTTGCTGCACGTATGGTTAAAGATGAACCAAATGCAGCAGCCATTGCATCGATAGCTGCGCTTAATATTTACGGACTTCAAAGAGTTGAAAAAAACATTGAAGATAAAGCTGGAAACGTTACTCGCTTTATTGTTCTTGGAAAGGATGATGTTCCTCATGGTGAGAATGATAAAACTTCATTACTGGTTGTTACTAAACACGAGTCGGGCGCTTTGTTTGATTTATTAGAGCCATTTAAATCCAATAATATAAACCTACTGCAACTCGCTAGACATCCTATTCCTGGAGTTAAATGGGAGTATTTGTTCTTTATTGATATTGAAGGGCATCAAAGCGAAGAAGACGTTCAAAGTGCAATTTTAAAAGTAAAACAGAACGCTTCAAAACTAAACATTCTGGGATCTTATCCGATCGCAATTTTATGAATGCATGCGAATCTATTCTTGGCTTGAATCCATATCAAGGAGGAAAGCCAATTGAAGAGCTTGAGCGAGAGCTGGGTATTACAAATATTACTAAGCTCGCCTCAAATGAAAACCCTTTAGGAGTCAGCCAAAAGGTTATCGAGGCAATCGAAAGCTCATTATCAGATATAAATCGATATCCTGATGGTAATGCTTTCGAATTAAAGAAGGCTATAAGTGATCACTTAATGGTTACCTCTGAAATGATTTCTCTTGGTAATGGTTCAAACGAATTGTTGGAATTAATAGCTCGGGTTTTTGTTTGTGAAAAGACTGATGAGGTTATATTTTCTCAGTATGCATTTGTTGTATACCCTCTAGTGACTCAAGCCCTTGGTGCGACACCAAAAATTGCACCTGCAAATAACTATGGCCATGATTTAAATGCAATGTTAGGCTTGATCAATGAAAATACTAAGCTTATTTTTATTGCGAACCCCAATAACCCAACAGGGACCCTCATAAGCGATGAAGAGGTTTATAGTTTTTTGGATAAAGTCCCTAAACATATTCCAGTTGTCTTAGATCAAGCTTATTTTGAATATTTAAATATCGATGATGAAGCTATTGGTTGGCTTGAAATCTTTGAAAATTTAATCATTACTCGTACATTTTCGAAAGCTTATGGGCTAGCGGGACTTAGAGTAGGGTATTCAATATGTAATAGCAAAATCTCCGACTACATTAACCGTGTTAGAGAGCCTTTTAATGTGAACAATACGGCACAAGTTGCTGCAATTGCGGCGCTGTCTGATATAGATTTTTTAAAAGAATCAGTAAATATAAACAATGATGGATCTAAGCAATTAGTAGATGGCTTCAAGCTTTTAGATTTAAAATATATACCTTCATTTGCAAACTTTATAGCAGTTAAGTTTAATGATGCATTACAAACATATAATGATCTTCTTAGAGAGGGGGTTATTGTACGCCCAGTAGAGATGAGTAATTATTTAAGAATTTCGATTGGAACTGCTAAAGAAAATGAACATCTACTTAGCGCTTTAAAAAAGATACTATGATTAAAAAAATCACAATAATTGGTGTTGGATTGATAGGTGGTTCTCTTGCAAAGGCTATAAAGAAAAATAACTTAGCTGAGGTTGTATTTGGATTTGGAAGAAACCTATCTCGACTTGAGAGTACTCAAAAAAGCAATATTATTGATCAATATTCAATAGACATAAGTGAAGCACTGAATGGTGCAAGTATTGTAGTCATAGCAACTCCAGTTGGCACCTTTAATTCAATACTTAGAGAATTAAAGCCTTACATTACAGAGGGCATGATTATTACTGATGTAGGTAGTACTAAAATGGGTATCGCTAAGGCAGCACGAGAAATATTAGTAGAGATGGCGAGTTGTTTTGTTCCAGCTCACCCTATTGCTGGTAAAGAGAAGAGCGGATTTGAATCAAGTGATGCAGAA
>NZUR01000004.1 GCA_002698045.1 Thiotrichales bacterium
TACTCCAGGTAGTTGATTTTTGACAAGGAATGATGCAGCATCTGATTCAGATAGATTGTATTTGATAGGTATGTTATGAAACTTTTTATAGCGATTCAAATTTTTATTAAACTTAGTAATATCGTCTTCATTAATTAAATTTTCTGCCTGTAATTCTAAAAAAGTGCCATTTAAATCATTAATTTTCTCTGGAGTAACCGTTAATCTATATGAAAACTCATTGGTAGCTAAAACCTTACCATTTCGATCAAGTATATTTCCTCGTATTGGAGTAATAGGAAGATTCTGCATTTGATTTCCAAGTGACTCTTCAGTGTAGTATTCATACTTAGTTATTTGTAGGTTAAATAGCCTTAAAACCAGAATGAAAGTCATTGCTATCATAAATAAAGAAGCAATCATTATTCTTGATTTAAATACTTTTCTCTCTCGTTTAGTATTTGCAATTTTATCCATATTAACTTTCTACTTAATGTTTAAGTTTTGCCAGTAAAAAGCGAATAACAGGCCAAATAATTGCACTAGAAAATGGTGAAATTAATATCAACCAGCTAAAATCAAAACCTTGAACTAATATATGGATTAATAAAAAAGTAATTAAATAAATGAGAGAGCCTAAAAAAATATAGACCTGTTGAGTGGTTAAGTTTGAAACAAAAAATGATTTTTTAACATTAAAAATGAACGCTGAGCTTATGACTAGTGACAAAGCATTCTGACCTAGAATACCTCCCTGAAGCACATCCATTAGTAGTCCAAGTATCAAAGCAGAGAGATATATCCATTTACCATCAATATAAATCACCCAGTAAACAAAACAAACTAACACCCATAATGGTGAAGATAACTCAATAACTAAAGGCAATGAAATTGCACCAATAATCAATGCAAAAATTGATATTTTGCTAAGAAATAAAATAGGGTTTTGGTTAGTCATATTTTTCTGAGACGATGAGTACTAGCTCTAATTTATTCATATTTTGAAGGGGTCGGAGTGTAATCGATAAGAAAGAATCGTTTAAAAGGTTATTAATTTGGGTCACTCTACCAACAAGATAGCCAGCTGGGTAGTAATTTCCAATTCCACTTGTTACAAAAATGTCACCTAATTTAACGTCAGATTCTAACGGAACATATTCAACAATCATTCCTTTTTCATTAGATGCTAAACCCTTCGTTATTCCTCTGATGCCATTTCTAGAGTTTTTAACAGGCATATGTTGAGTAGGGTCAGTAATAAGTTGGACAGTTGAATATAAGGGTGTAACCTGGGTAACATGACCAACCACACCATCAGAGCCAACTATTAGCTGAGATAAAGTAACCCCATCATTAAAGCCTTTATCAATAATTATTTGTTTTTTAAGTCTTGATTGTGAAATTGATTTAACATGCGCTAGTTTGATTTGATATTCTGGAATAGCGTAGCTTGAATCGAGTAAACCTGATATTTTTTGATTTTCTAAGACAAGGTTATTGTAGGTTTGAAGTCTTGCCTTGAGTTCAGTCAGTTTGCCTTCTAAGTATTCATTTTCACTAACTAATTTTGCGTTGTCACTACCTTTATCGTTAACCCAATCAACAACATGATTAGGTAAATCAACAACAAAATAAATCGGAGAAAGAAGCGTTAAGGTGAAGCGTTTAAAATTATCTAAGTATGAAAAACGAGTATCCAGCACAATAAGTATTATTGAAATAAGTATTATTGAAATAAGTTTTAAAAGTCGCATTATTAAGATTTCGACTTAGTAATAGTTATTCTGCAGCCAAAAACCCCATATCATGTTGATTAATCATATCTAAAGCGATACCTCCACCCCTAGCAACACAAGTAAGAGGGTCATCAGCAATAGTAACTGGTAAGTTTGTTTGATTATTAATCAATTGATCAATCCCATCTAAAAGAGCTCCACCTCCAGTAATTACTAGTCCATTTTGTGCAATATCTGATGAAAGTTCAGGCGGGGTTTGCTCTAGAGCTGTTCTTAGAGCGCTAACAATCATACCAAGAGGCTCACCTAAGGCTTCTAGTATTTCAGTATTGGTAATCTCAAAACTTACAGGTAATCCAGTAGAAACTGCGCGACCTCTAAATTCATTTTTTCTGACTATCTTTGATTCAAAAGCACTACCGACTTCTTCCTTGATTTGTTCTGCAGTAGCTTCTCCAATAATAATTCCATGCACTCTTCGTACAAATTTAACAATGGTATCGTCAAAAACATCTCCTCCTACTCTTAAAGAGTCAGAATAAACAATTCCATTCAGGGATAGGATTGCAATTTCAGTTGTACCTCCACCAACATCAAGAACCATTGCACCTGATGCTTCTTCAATTGCCATACCAGCTCCAAGAGCCGCCGCCATTGGCTCTTCTATTAAGTAGACATCTCTTGCTCCTGCACCTACTGCGCTCTCCTTAATTGCACGTCTCTCAACTTGGGTAGCGCCACATGGAACGCAAATTAGTACTTTCGGGCTTGGTGAGAAAAAACCAGACTTCAAGACCTTTTTCATAAAAAATTGAAGCATTTTTTCAGTCACCTTAAAGTCTGCAATTACGCCATCTTTCATTGGCCTTATAGCCTCAATTGAGCCTGGTGTTCTACCCAACATATTTTTTGCTTCTTGACCTACTGCTATAACGGTTGACTCAGTAGCGCCTTTTTCATGCCTTAATGCAACTACAGAGGGTTCATTTAAGACTACTTTCCCATCCATATAAATAAGTGTATTAGCAGTTCCAAGGTCGATAGAAAGGTTTTGGCCTTTGAATAAATTGAACATAAGAGATTCCTAGCAAAAAATTGATTAAAATGTTTAGAAGATATAATATAACCTGCTTGCTTTCAATAGACAATACCAAAGCCCAAATAAATATGATCATTAAACAAGAACATTTAGTAGAAAGTATTCACTCTGCACTGCAATATATCTCTTATTATCACTCACCAGATTTTATCAAAGCGATGGTTTTGGCTTATGAAAGAGAAACTAATCAAAGTGCAAAAAATGCAATAGCACAGATTTTAATAAATTCCAAAATGTGTGCGCTAGGTAAAAGACCAATTTGCCAGGATACTGGGATTGTTAATGTTTTTGTTGAAGTTGGGATGGATGTTCAGTGGGAGGCAGAGCTTTCTCTTGAAGATATTGTTAATGAAGGTGTTAGGAGGGCCTACAATGAGCCTGATAACCGCTTAAGGGCTTCGATAGTTAGTGATCCACTATTTAGTAGAAAAAATACACAAGACAATACTCCTGCGGTAATTCATACTAAGCTCGTTCAAGGTGATACCTTAGACATTACAGTTGCAGCTAAGGGAGGTGGATCTGAGAACAAGTCAAAATTTACCGTTCTAAACCCTGATGATAACTTAACGGATTGGGTTCTCAAGACTATTCCTAAAATGGGTGCTGGTTGGTGTCCTCCAGGAATAATTGGAATTGGGGTAGGCGGGACCGCAGAAAATGCCATGTTGATGGCAAAATCAGCATTAATGGACCCTATAGACATTAATCAAATAAAAGACAAAAGTGAGCATACTGAGATAGAATCTCTTAGAATTGACTTATTTAATAAAATCAATAAGCTCGGTATTGGTGCTCAGGGTTTAGGCGGGCTAACAACAGTTCTAGACGTTAAGATTAAGGATTATCCGACACATGCAGCTTCTCTACCGGTTGCGATGATTCCAAACTGTGCAGCAACTAGACATGTCCACTTCACTCTTGATGGAAGCGGGGTTGCTGAATTGCCAGAAGTTGATATGAGTATCTATCCAGATTTGGAGATGGATGTTTCTAAATATAAAAAAGTTGATTTAAATAGCTTAACTCAATCTCAAATGGATAATTGGAATATTGGTGATACTTTGCTACTCTCTGGGACAATTATTACTGGAAGGGATGCTGCCCATAAGCGCTTAAAGAGGATGATTGATAGCGGCGAAGGTTTGCCAAAGGGCGTTAATTTTGATAATAAATTTATATATTATGTAGGACCCGTTGATGCTGTTCGTGATGAAGTAATTGGACCTGCTGGACCAACAACTGCGACAAGAATGGATAAATTTACCGACATGATGCTTGAAAATACAGGAATTCTTGGCATGATTGGTAAGGCTGAGCGCGGTGAATCAACCATTAAAAGTATTAAAAAGCATAAAGCAAGTTATTTAATAGCAGTAGGCGGTGCAGCATATTTGATTTCTAAATCTATAAAGAAAGCTAAGATTGTTGCTTTTGAGGAGATGGGGATGGAGGCGATCTATGAGCTTGAAGTTAAAGATATGCCTGTTACTGTTGCGGTTGATACTGATGGAGAAAATATTCATAAAGTATTTGATAGTATTCCAGTGATTTATTCGAGTTAAGTAAAGACTCTAGTTATTAATTGCACTGTATTTAAACCTCCTATTCGTAGCGTATAATTTTCCCTTGAAGTTGGCCGGATAGTCGCCGAGTGCAATTGCACTAGGAGGAAAGTCCGGGCTCCATAGAGCAAAGTGCTAGTTAACGGCTAGGCGCAGTGATGCGACGGAAAGTGCAGCAGAAAATAAACCGCCTATCTTGATAGGTAAGGGTGAAATGGTGTGGTAAGAGCGCACCGCTTACTTAGTAATAAGTAAGGCAAGGTAAACCCCACTTGGAGCAAGCTCAAATAGGAAGGCATTGGCGTTGCTCGCGTTGTCTTCGGGTAGAGTGCTAGAGGTGCTTGGTGACAAGTATCGTAGATGAATGACTATCATGGCTTTAGTCAAACAGAACCCGGCTTATAGGCCAACTTCAATCTTTTTTCAAATACAATAATCAAGCAGAAAACTTTGGTAAAGATTATTTCTTGAGGTTATACTGAGCTTTTTCTATAAGTAACTTTAAATTATTATGACCTATTTTTACTTAGCATTAGCTATTGCAGCTGAAGTTGCTGGAACATCTCTCCTTAAGGCTACAGAAGAGTTCACAAAGCTTGTGCCGACAGCGTTTCTAGCGATTTTTTATTGCATCTCTTTTTGGTTAATGACGCTCGCTTTGAGGGATTTGCCATTGGGAGTAGTGTATGCTGTTTGGTCAGGCCTAGGTATTGTTTTGGTGGCTGTTGTTGGTGCATTTGTGTATAAAGAAATACCAGACCTTGCATCTTTAATTGGTATGGCTTTGATTATCTCAGGTGTCGTAGTGATGCATTTATTTTCTACCTCTATTAAGCATTAATTACTTATGACTATTGAATCAAAAAAATATCATATCTCAGATACTTTAACTAGAAATAGTGAGAGACCTTCTATAGGACTGATTGTTTTAAATACAGATTTCACTTTTGAGCGAGACTTTGTGAGAATGTATACTGATCAAAACCCAAACTATGACTTTTATTTCAATCGAATTCATTTTGCAAATCCCATGACGCCAGAGTCTTTAGCCGCAATTGGAGATGATTTGACTGAAGTTTCAGCTGGAATACTTCCCAATTATGATCTTGACCTGGTTGTCTTTAATTGTACTTCTTCATCTTCTATTGTCGGAGATGAGGCAATCGAGCTAGCAATTAAGGAAAGCAAACCAACTGCAAAAGTTTTAACTACCTCTCAAGCAGTTGTTAAAAACTTTAAAGCAAGAGGATTTAAAAAGGTTAGTATTCTAACTCCATATAGTGAAGAGGTTTCCTCCCTGCTGAGGGACTATTTACAAAGAAATGGTGTTGAGATAGCATCTTCAATGTATATGGATATGAGTGACGACAGAGACGTAGCTTTTCTTCCTCCAAATGAGATTATTTCAGCTGCCAAGGCGGCAACTCATGATGAAGCTGACGCGCTCTTTATTTCATGCACTGCAATGAGATCTGCAGAAATTATTCCTGAAATAGAGGCAGCTATTGGTAAACCTGTATTTACCTCAAACCAGGCCACTTTTGATCAGATTTCTCAGATAATAGCTAAAAGAAATAACTAGAAGTTTTTAGGCCTAATATAGCCAATATAGTCATGATTATTCTTCAAAATTCACACTAAATTGAATTTTATTGCTAATTTGTATTTTATTTAGGGCGATAATATCTCTATGTACAAGCTTGATGAAAGAGATATTCAGATTCTTTCCATCCTTCAGAGTGAGGGTAGGATTACTAAAACTGCGCTAGCTGATAAACTCAATTTATCGCTTACCCCTTCATGGGATAGACTTCAAAGACTAGAGGAAGCTGGAATCATTGAAAGCTATGGTGCAAAGCTGTCATCTTCTTTTTTAAGTAATTTCCATCTTGTAATTACTGAAGTTGAGTTAGAGAGTCATAAGCAAGGCCAGTTTGCTCGCTTTGAAGAGGCAATAATGGGCTTTGATGAAGTGCTTTCATGTTGGTCCGTCGGTGGAGGGCTTGATTACATTTTAAAAGTTCTTGTCAGAGATGTTGTAGACTACCAAGATTTCCTTAAAAGAGTTTTAAAGGAGGATATTGGACTCAGGCGCTATTTTAGTTATGCAGTCCTAGACAGAATTAAGGATACCGATATGGTTCCAGATAGTTTAATCAGACAATCAAGCCTATCCAAGTGAGTCTCGATAGTTTTTAACTTCTATTTAACTAGTAGTTGTCTAGGTACACTTGAGAGGCATTCACCGCCGCTCTGTGAGACGCGAATACTCTCGGTCATTTCAAAACCCCAGTCATCAAACCAAATAGCAGGCATAAAATGAAATGTCATGTTTTCTTCAAGTATAGTTTGATCTGTTCCGCGTAAACTCATTGTACGCTCACCCCAGTCAGGCGGATAACTACAGCCAATAGGGTAGCCACAGCGATTATTTTTTTCATAACCATGCTTTTTCAGAGTTGCTGTAAAGTTGTCTGAAATTTGGGCACAAGTATTGCCCGGTTTAAACATCTCAATTGCATTCTCTATACATTCATTTATCACCTTTTCAATATCTAAATATTGTTGAGGTGGTTTTCCTAAATATAAAGTTCTTGAGCAAGGACAATGATATCTTGCGTATGCCCCTCCTAACTCTAAAAACATACCCTCATTATTTTTTAATGGCTCATCATTCCATGTCATGTGACAAGCTGCAGCCTCTTCACCAGCGCCAATAAGAGGAACAAAGGAAGTGTAATCACCATAATGGCCTTGATGACCGTGAGCACCTGCATGCATTATTTCAGCAACCAAGTCATTTTTTCTCATTCCAGGTTCAGCAACCCTCATAACCCTCTCATAGATGCCCTCAATAACCTTACCTGCACGCTTCATGTAGGTGATTTCGGTTTCAGATTTCACTGCTCTTTGCCAGTTTACGAGACCTGTCTGATCGCTAAATACTGCATCAGGTAGGATACTATATAACGATTCAGCTGCTCTAGCTGAGAAATAATAATTATCTTTTTCTAGGCCGATTCTTTTTTTATTTAAGCCCTTTTCTTTTAAGATGTTTGCAAGGAACTCCATTGGATGTCTCTCAGGGCTCATGACGTATTCATCTGGATATGACAGGATGTTATTTAGGTCAAGGTCTGTCGTAAGTTCTGCGCCCTTTGCATCAATTCCTCTGCCATACCAAAAAAGTCCTCCGTCAGTTGAAATGACAACGCATTGATGAACATAAAATGACCAGCCATCATAGCCAGTCAACCAAAACATATTGGCAGGATCATAGACAATTAAGAGATCCACATTTGAAGCATCCATTGACTTGCGAACCTTTAATTGCCTATCAAGGTACTCTTCTTTACTGAATCTTCTTCTTTCTTGTTTCATTGAATTCTCCTTAATTTCTTAAGAAATTACTTTGAACGCCTGATCTAAATCAGCAATTAAGTCCTCTACATCCTCAATACCGGTTGAGTATCTTACTAAACCTTCAGGGATTCCAGCAGCCATTCGCTCTTCTGCACTACATTCGACATGGCTTGTTGTAAATGGAGGACCAACTACAGTTTCAACGCAACCTAAATTAGCTGCCATATGAGCGTATTCAAGTTTTGGTAGAAATTTTTTAATTGCTTCTAGGCCACCCTTGACAGAAAAACTTAACATTCCACCATAGCCACCAATCATTTGTTTCTTGGCAATATTATGATCAGGATGAGACTCTAATCCAGGGTAGTTCACCTGTTCAACTGCTGGATGGTTTTGTAAGTATTTAGCAATTATCATTGCGCTTTCATTTTGCCTTTGAACTCGAAGCTTTAATGTTTTCATACCTCTTAAGAGACTATATGCATCCATTGGAGCTAGGCTAGCACCGTTTATTTCACGGTAGTGATGAACTTTCTTTACTAAGTCTTTATTGCCACAAATTACTCCACCAAGCGCATCAGCGTGTCCACCTAGGTATTTGGAGGCAGAGTGCAGAACGATATCAGCACCAAGCTCAAGCGGGGTTTGATTAATTGGTGTAGCAAAAGTATTATCAACAACAACTAGCGCGCCTACTTTTTTAGCTGTAATGCTTAAGCGCTCGATGTCTGTAATTTTAATGGTTGGGTTGGTTGGTGTTTCTAAATATAAAACCTTACAGCCCTTAGCTATTTCAGTTTCTATTTGTTCATAATCACCAGTTTCACAGAGACTAACCTCAATATTTAGTGGTGGTAAAAACTCATTAAAAATGACATTTGTTCCCCCATAGCTATCTTTAATTGAAACAATTCGCTCACCTGGCTTTAAAAATGTAGCCAA
>NZUR01000005.1 GCA_002698045.1 Thiotrichales bacterium
GTTTATAGATACGTTTACCTCCATTAGTAACACTCGACAAGGCCTCCTTCTTATTAATAATCAACTGCCAGCTATTTTCATCTGATTTAACGTTAAATGCTTCACCAATTACTGCCAAAGCAAGAATTGCTAGTAGTAAATATTTAATCATTGACTTCTGCCATTTTTTCAATATGAAACTTATTTTACCCAGTTTATAAAAACTTATATTGTAATTCCAGATGCTTTTAAAAGACCTTCTATTTTTGGTCTTCCGCCCCTGAACTTAACATACTGTTGCATAAAGTCAAGGCTTCCCCCAACTTCAAGAATACACTCTCTAAAGTCATTTGCAGCCTTAGAGTCGATACCTCCACTAGACTTTACATACTCATAAGCATCAGCTGCTAAGACTTCAGCCCATTTATAACTAAAGTATCCAGCAGCATAACCACCACTAAAAATATGGGAAAAAGAGTTAAGAAAACGATTCTCATCGATAATAGGCATTAATGAAGTTTTAAGCCTAACTGTATCAAGAATTTTATAAGTATCCTGGTCTGAAATATGGGTTCTTATATCCCATAATGAAAATTCACATTGACGTAACATTTGCAAGCCAGATTGGAAATTTTTAGAAGCAATCACTTTGTTAAACAGATCATCAGGTAACTTTTTTCCAGTTTCCCAATGACCTGATATCAAATCAATAACATCTCTTTCATAGCAAAAGTTTTCCATATATTGACTAGGAAGCTCAACACCGTCCCAAGGAACACCACTAATTCCAGCGGCGCAAGGGAAAGTAACTTTAGTTAGTAAATGATGAAGTGCATGACCAAATTCATGAAAAAGTGTAACTATCTCATCAAAATCAAATAGTGCAGGCTTTCCGCCTTTAGGAGAATTTAGATTGCAAACTACAAAAGCAACAGGCAAAGAATCATTATAAAGCCCCTGAAAATCTGACATCCAAGCACCACCACGTTTATTTTCTCTAGCATAAATATCAATATATATACGCCCTATTGAACCCCTCTTGTCTTTAATTTCTATAACTCTAACGTCATTGTGATAGCACTCTTGCTCAATCTCATTAAGGGTAACACTATATAGTCGCTGAATAGTTGAAAATAAACCACTCAGGACGCAACTTTCAGGAAAAAAAGGCTTTAAATCAGATTTCTTAAAATCAAACATTTTTTGCTTCAATTTTTCTGAGTAAAACATTAAGTCCCATGGCATTAAGGCATGACCTGCAAAAACCTCTAAATCTATTAATTCTTTTTTAGCTTGTGACAGTGAAAGGTCAACTAGATTCTCTAGAAATCTAATTACCTCTTCAGGAGATTCCACCATTTTTGATTGAACTGAATATTCTGCATAGTTTGATAAACCCAAGAGTTTTGATAACTCCAATCTCAACTCTAAAATTTCATTCATAATGTTGCGGTTATCAAACTCCTTTGGAGTAATACCAATATCAGAAGCTCTAGAAATATATGCTCGATAAATTTCTTCCCTTAGCTCCCTGTTTTCTGCATAGGTCATGAGATCAATATAAACTGGTATTTGCAGATTAATAACATACTCATCACCAACCTTTACCTTTGATATCTCAGCCTCCCCATAACCTTTAAGGTCATCAATAGAGACTGTTTTTTTCCAGGAATTTGTTGCCTGAAGAACGTTTTTTGAAAACTGATTACTTAAAACACTGAGCTGTTCTTGGATAGCTTTAAATCGATCTGAATGCTCACCCTCAAGCCCAACACCAGAAAGCTCAAAACCTTTAAGAGAATCTTTCACAATATGTTTTTGTTGCTTATTAAGATTTGATTTTTTTAACCTTTTAAAGGCCTCATATAAAGATTTATTAGCGCCTATCTCACTGTAATAATTAGAAATTATTGGTAATGTTTTTTCATACTCTTTATTGAATGACTCAGAAAACATAACCGCATTGAGATGTGAATTTACACTCATTTCTCTTCCTATAACGTGCTCAGATTCATCTAGCAAAGCAACTACACTATCCCAATCATTTCCATTACTTGCAATTAGTGATTTTTTTAAGCCATTCTCTGTCAACTTAGTAATATTATTTACAATATTTTTTGGATTAAAATTTGGTGTTTGGTTACTTTTCATAAAATCAATACTTTAAATTCAAATAAATTAATAATCTTGGCGCCCATTAATAATCACCTCGTAGCCATCTTCTTCAGGCTCATCGTCAATCATCTCGGCTGGAAATCCATTTCCCAAAACTTCAACATTTGCCATCTCTTCAAGCCTTTTAATGATATTAGGTGAAAGTTCGCGTGGTCCATATCGCTTTTCACCATCTTTAAAGATATCAACTATAAGTGGTGCAATTTCAAGCTCTAAACCTTTTCGTTCAGCTAACTGATTAAAAATTCCGACATCTTTAGAGACTAAATCCATTGTAAAGCTTATATCTCTACTACCATTTAGAATAACCTGAGACTCAGTTTCATGAACAAATGAGTTCCCAGAAGATGCTTTAATTGCTTCATAGGTAACATTCATATCCATACCAAGAGATTTCATTGTTGTTAGTGCTTCAGCAATTGAAGTTAAATTAACTGTTGCTAAATAATTCGTCATTACTTTAAGCGTAGAAGCTGTCCCTAAATCACCAGTATGTAATATACGGCGACCCATAGTTGTTAATATTGGCAAAGCAAGCTCAAATGCCTCTCGTTTACAACCTGCAAAAATTGAAATATTGCCAGTATCAGCTCTATGACACCCCCCTGAAACAGGACAATCAATTGGCAAAGCACCCACCTTATCTACTAAAGCACCAATACGACGAATTTCAGCTTCATCAGTTGTACTCATTTCTAGCCATATTTTTCCTTTACTAAGTCCAGCTAAGATCCCGTCCTTAGATTCCATTACTTCTGAGCATGCCTTAGGTGATGGCAAACAAGTAATCACTACATCACAATGCTCTGCCATTTCTTTTGGTGAGTTACCACTCTTAGCACCTCGCTCTACAAATTCATCCACAAATTCTTTATTTAGGTCTCTCACTGTAAGATCAAATCCATTTCTTAATAAGCTACCAGCAAGCTTGCCACCTGCATTTCCTAAACCAATAAAACCTACTTTCATTGATATCTCCTAATAACTATATAAATTTAATCATCTTCAACATAATAAGGATTTGAATCCATAGAAAGATGAAGCTTTTTCCCCTTATAGGGTGAATTTGACCTTACAACTTCAAGATTAAGTTCAACCCCTAAACCAGGTTTATCTGAAGGAACAATGTTTCCATTACTCCAATTTAATGGTTCCATTAAAACCTCCTCATGAAACCCATTCCAAGTCTTGATGCTTTCCATAATTAAGAAATTAGGTGTTGCAGTTGCAAGTTGAATACTTGCTGCAGCACCTACTGGACCGTTATATAAATGTGGAGCAATCTGGGTATAGAAGACTTCCGCAAGGCTAGCAATTTTTTTTGCTTCTAAAATTCCACCAACTCGACCTAAATTCATTTGAATAATAGAAGCAGAGTTATTTTTCAAAATTTCATAAAATTCATACTTTGAAGTTAATCGCTCACCAGTTGCTACAGGAATACTAGTGTTTTTTGCAACTTCTGCCATTGCACCAGACTGACCCGGAGGTACAGGCTCTTCAAACCACAAAGGGTCAAACTTTTCTAAACGTTTTGCAAGTCGAATTGCTGATGCTGGAGTTAGTTGGCCATGAGTGCCTATTAAAATATCACATCTATCTCCAACAGCCTCTCTAACTTCTCTACAGTAATTTTCGCAATGATTTAAACGACTCAATGATATTTGATGTCCAGAATAGATAGAGTAAGGCCCAGCAGGATCAAACTTAAGCGCAGTGAAGCCTTGCTCCATAAACTTAATAGCAGACTTTGCGCCAAGCCCTGGATCTTCATAGTTAAGAACGCCATTTTTATCTTCTGGATATAAATAAGTATACGAACGAAGTTTGTCATGAACTTTACCGCCTATAAGCTCATAAATTGGCTTATTTGCAGCCTTTCCAATAACATCCCAACATGCAATCTCTAAGCCGCTTAATACGCCCATCATCGTCAAATCTGGCCTCTGGGTAAAGCCACTTGAAAAGCATTCCCTATAAAAGCGCTCTATATGGTGAGGGTCATGTCCTTTTAAATAGCGTTCAAATACATCTTCTATTGCTTTAACAACAACCTCTGGATGAAAAGATGCTGAATAGACTTCTCCAATACCTGTGATTCCGCATCTAGTTTCGATAGATAGAAAAATCCAATACATACCTCCGATATGTGGTTTAGGAGTAGCAACTATATAGGTATTTAATTTAACTACTTCCATGACAGTAAAATAAAATTTAAAGATGTTGGTGTTATTTTTATACTTTTATAGTCTAGGATGCAAATATTCATTTCATTAATTAATAACTCTAGATAGATCTTTTAGGTCTATCTTTACGCTGAGAATTTTGCCAATTTGGGTCAATCCATACATCGGCATTACTTGCCTGAAGAGGTTTATTTCCTAATATAGAGTCAGCCATTTTTTCAGCCAACATTATAGTAGGAGCGTTAAGGTTTCCGTTAGGTATGCTTGGAAATACAGATGAATCAATTACCCTTAATTTTTCAATACCATTTACTTGACCTTTATTATTTACAACAGTCAAAGGATCATCTATATCACCCATTTTGCAAGAACATGATGCGTGATAGGCGCTTTCAACATTAGCCCTAACCCATTCATCTATCTCATCATCACTACTAACCTCTATACCCGGGCTCGCTTCACCTGCATTATATTCATCAAAAGATGGTTGGCTTAATATCTCTCTTGTTAGCCTAATACAATCGCGCCAGTCTTGTCTATCTTGCTCACTCTCTAAATAATTAAACAAGATTGTTGGCTTGGCTTGTGGATCTGAACTGTTTATTTTAATACTGCCACGACTAGTTGTTTTATTCACCCCAGCATGGACTTGATAACCATGACCATTCATTGCTGCGTTGCCGTCGTAACGCATTGCTGCTGGCAGGAAATGGTACTGAATATTAGGCCATTCAATGCCCGCTCGTGAGCGTATAAAGCCACAAGATTCAAAGTGGTTAGTGGAGCCTAATCCAGTATTAAATAGTATCCAGCGGACACCAATAAGACCCTTACTAAATAAATTTAACTTACTATTAAGTGTGATTGGTTTTTTGCAACGGTATTGAAAATAAACTTCAAGATGATCTTGAAGATTTTCTCCAACTCCTAGTAATTCATGATGTAATTCAACGCCAGCTTTCTCAAGAACATCTCTTGGACCTATTCCTGATAATTGAAGGAGCTGAGGTGAGCCAATAGAACCAGCACAAAGTATTACCTCTTTATTAGCATTAACTGTTTCACTTTTTCCTTTTAGTTTGTATTCAACTCCTGTTGCAATTTTATTTTTGAGCAATACTCGCTGCACAAATACTCCAGTTAATATTGTAAGGTTTGGTCTATTTTTTGCTGGTTTAATATAGGCATTTGAGGTAGAAGAACGTATACCTTTACCGACAGTCATATGCATAGGCCCAAAGCCTTCTTGTTGTTCAGCGTTATAGTCACTAGTTTTTGGATATCCTGCTTCTTGACCAGCATCAATAAATGCTTCATAAAGAGGGTTTAACTTCATATTATTTCCATTCGAGGTAGCAATAGGACCGTCACCTCCTCGATAATCGTCTTCTCCCTTATGCCAAGTCTCAGAGCGCTTAAAGTAAGGCAGGCAGTCTTTATATGACCAGCCCTTTACTCCTTGCTCTTCCCACTGATCAAAATCTCGGGCATGTCCCCGAACATAAACCATTCCATTAATTGAAGAGGAGCCGCCCATTACTTTTCCTCTTGGGCAATGCATCCTTCGGTTATCAAGGAAAGGTTCTGGCTCAGTATGAAATTGCCACGCATACTTTTCAGTATTCATTGGATAAGATAAAGCAGTAGGCATCTGAATCATTATATTTTTATCACTACCACCTGTTTCTAATAGTAATACCTCATTGCTTCCAGATTCTGTTAAGCGATTAGCTAAAACGCATCCTGCGGATCCTGCACCAACAATAATATAATCAAATTGTTTACTCATATTAATAAGGACTTTCAATATTGTCTAATCGAACAAAAACACTTTTAATTTGGGTATAACTCTTTAAAGTCTCAGGGCCATTTTCCCGCCCTATTCCTGACTCTTTATAACCCCCAACAGGCATTTCAGCGGGGGAGTCTCCCCAGCTATTAATCCAACAGATTCCAGCCTCTAATTGGTTAATAACTCGATGAGCACGATTAATATCTTTCGTGAATATTCCTGCAGCCAATCCAAACTTAGTATTATTTGCTCTTTTGATCACTTCAGCCTCATTATCAAATCTCAAAACTGACATTACCGGACCAAAAATTTCATCAATAACATGGTCTGAGTCATCTTTACAATCAGCAAATATTGTTGGTTCAACAAAAAAGCCATTAGCAGTTTCTTTTGATTTATAACGATTACCACCTATTACTAATCTTGCTCCTGATGCCTTTGCTTTATCTATATATCCCATCACTTTATTAAGATGCTTCGAACTAATTAATGCCCCCATCTGTGTATCTGGATTCATAGGGTCACCAAGTTTTATTTTTTTACTACGTAAAGAGGCTTTTTCTAAAAACTGATCATAAACTTTGGAGTGAACATAGACACGTGTACCGTTTGTGCAGATTTCTCCCTGTGTATAAAAATTAGCCAATAATGCTCCTGATACTGCATTATCTATATCAGCATCGTCAAAAATGATTAATGGTGATTTACCTCCCAACTCTAGAGTTACTTCTTTGAGCGTTCCTGAAGCATCTGTCATAACTTTTTTTCCGGTTCCACTTTCACCAGTAAAAGAAACTTTGGCAATTCTTGGGTGCCTTGTTAAATATTGTCCAACACGATAATCTCCTTGCACTACATTAAAGACACCGGGCGGCATTCCTGCCTCTGTATATATCTCAGCAAGCTTCATCACACTTAGTGGAGTTTCTTCGGATGGCTTAAAAACCATAGAATTGCCAGCTGCTAAGCAAGCTGCAGACTTCCAACAAGCAATTTGTATAGGATAGTTCCAAGCACCAATACCTACACAAACACCTAGAGGTTCTCTTTTTGACATATAAAAAGTATTAGAGTCTAAATCTTGCTGAGTCCCCTGCAAAGCAGGAGCAAGTCCAGCATAATATTCTATTACATCAGCACCAGAATGGATATCCACACAGTTAGCTTCTTGCAAAGGCTTTCCAGAGTCCATAACCTCCAAAGATGCAAGCTCATCATTCCTTTCACGAAGTAAAGCAACAGCTTTTAATAGAATACGACCTCTCTCAACAGCTAACATTGAGCTCCAAACAGCAAAACCTTTCTCTGCAGATTTAATAGCTCTCTCAACATCATCTTCACTTGCCTGATCTACGCTTGCAATAACTTTCCCATTTGCAGGATTTTTGGTTTCAAAAGATTCGCCAGAATTGGATTCAAAATAGGCGCCATGAATATATAAATGTTCTTTCATAAGCTTTCAATAAAAAACAGATAAAACACTAGGGTGGTTTAAATCTAAAAAACTAATGATACATACTAAGTGAGCATTAAAAGTAATATTATTGTTGAATATGGAGACTATATTTAACGAAAAAAATAGATCAAATTATTTGTAAATAACTTAAATTAAATGAGAAAATAATCAAGTTTAAATTCTATTTAAATCTAAACATATAGCTTAGTCCCTTAAGCTAAAAATATTAAGGCATAACAATGTTTTTAAGCTGATCTATAAGTAAGTTTAAGAGAGTAATTTTTTGCTTATCATCAAACCGACTTATAGGCCCTGAAACGACAATAGCTCCTACAAATTTATCACTATTTGAGACAACTGGAACAGCAAGTGCAAAAAGCGCTGCATTATGTTCATTTATTGAGAGGTAGTAGCCCTTATCTCTGATATCTTTATAAAAGCCTTGTTTATCATTTTTACGCTTACCATAGGCCAAGATAATTCGACCTGAAGCCCCTTGATTAAGCTCTAAGCGAGAACCTTGTTCAATGTTGTGTCTTATTTCGTCTCTCGAGTGAGCTCTATAGAGGCAAATACGTTTATCTTCTTCTTCAACAAAGAAGGATGCTGTCTCGCCAGACATATCTCTTATTCTATCTACTATAGGACGAATCTGTTCTAAATGGTTACTTTGGGTGTAAATAGCGCTTAAATACAGTGCCTGGGTTCCAACAACATATTCCTTATTCTTAAGTCGAGAGACATAGCCATACTCTTCTAGAGTTTGTAAAATTCGATAGGTTGTTGATAAATTAAAGTTAAGCTGCTCACAGATCTCTTTTATTGAGAATTGAGCCTTATCCAATGAGAATATAGATAAGATCTGTAAGCACTTTTGAATGGCGTTATAACTTTTATCGATGGATCTTGGTTTCATTTTATTTCATATTATGAAAAAAAAATATTATATCGTAAAATTATGTGACCTTAAAAAGAATATATTGGTATTATAAAAATTCCAGTAAATATTAGTTTTATCAAAAGTTTATCTACATAAGGATAAACATAAATACTGT
Source organism: Thiotrichales bacterium (assembly GCA_002698045.1). GTDB lineage: Bacteria > Pseudomonadota > Gammaproteobacteria > PS1 > Pseudothioglobaceae > Pseudothioglobus. Next base: position 8,644 of record NZUR01000005.1, read on the forward strand.
CTAAAGACTGTCTGAAATATATATAAATAAAAAGGAGAAATCAATGAACAGAAAAGAACAAATTCAAGCCCTAGAAAAAGACTGGCAAGAAAACCCTAGATGGGAAAATGTTAAACGCACATATTCTGCAGAAGATGTTGTTAGATTGCGTGGTTCTGTTCAACCTGAATGTACTTATGCTCGAAGAGGCGCTGAAAAGCTCTGGGACCTTGTAAATGGTTCATCTAAAAAAGGCTATGTAAACTGTATGGGAGCGATTACTGCAGGTCAAGCAATGCAACAAGCAAAAGCAGGCATCGAAGCTATCTATCTTTCTGGATGGCAAGTTGCAGCAGATGGAAATACATCTGAGACGATGTATCCAGATCAGTCTCTCTATGCATATGACTCTGTTCCAACTATGGTAAGAAGAATTAACAATACATTTAAAAGAGCAGATGAAATTCAGTGGGCACAAGGTATTGATGAAAGTGATGATAAATATATTGATTTCTTTTTACCTATTGTGGCAGATGCTGAAGCTGGGTTTGGTGGTGTATTGAATTCATTTGAGTTGATGAAAAATATGATTACTAATGGAGCAGCAGGAGCTCACTTTGAAGACCAGTTAGCAGCTGTCAAAAAGTGTGGACATATGGGGGGTAAGGTGCTTGTTCCAACTCAGGAGGCAGTTCAAAAATTAATCTCTGCACGCTTAGCATCTGATGTTATGGGTGTTCCTACTCTTTTATTAGCAAGGACTGATTCAGAAGCAGCTAACCTGCTTACCTCAGATGTTGATCCTTATGACGCCCCTTTTGTAACTGGCAAGAGAACTGTAGAGGGTTTTTATGTTGTTAAAAATGGACTCGAACAATCTATATCGAGAGGTCTTGCATATGCGCCATATGCTGATCTAGTATGGTGTGAAACAGGAAAACCAGACCTCGGCTTTGCAAAAGAGTTTGCAGATGCGGTTCTTGCTGAAAATCCTAACCAACTTCTAGCCTATAACTGCTCACCTTCTTTCAACTGGAAAAAGCATCTAAGTGACAGTGAAATTGCTTCTTTTCAAGAAAAAATTGCCGCAATGGGTTATAAGTATCAATTCATCACTTTAGCTGGTATACACAATATGTGGTATAACATGTTCGACCTTGCTTATGATTATGCACAAGGTGAAGGTATGAAGCATTATGTTAACAAGGTTCAAGAGCCTGAATTTGAAGCAGCTAAAAAAGGTTATACTTTTGCTTCTCATCAACAAGAAGTTGGTGCAGGTTACTTCGATGATGTTACTACTGTTATTCAGGGTGGCGAGTCTTCAGTAACTGCATTAAAAGGCTCTACTGAGGAAGAGCAGTTTAATTAAGAAGTAAACTGCTAAAAATAAGACTTGCCTTTTTATTAGTAAGGCTTGTTTTTAGTGACTTTATTCTTATGGTTAATAACTCATCACAAAAAATTTCATCATCGATCGCAAAGAAGTTTCTTAGTGGAGTTAATAACTCATCACACAAAATTTCAGCATCGATCGCAAAGAAGATTCTTATTGGATTTGAGCAGCATTATCAAAACATAAAAAGTGCTTCGATAGAAGCAAAACGATGCTTTGAGGAAAGGGAATGGGAGAAGATTGAGAATGACTCAAAACTAAGGCTCAACTTCTATGATAAGCAAGTGAATGATTTTTGCAAAAAACTCTCTTCTGAGCTAAAAAAGCAAACTCTATATGGGGCAAAGGCTGAATTTAATGAGTCAACCTATATGGGAAAATTTAATTCAGAATTCTGGAAAAAAACTAAGCTTATGTATGTTGAGCTCATTACTGAGCATAGGCAGCCAGAACTTGCTGAAACCTTTTATAACTCGGTCTTTTGTAGACTATTTTCCAGGAGTTTTTATAACAATCAATATATCTTTACAAAGCCTTGTGTGTCTCTAAATTATATTGATATGGATGAACCAGTAACTGATAGCTACTTTATTGAAAATGATCAACTTAAAAATTCTTTTACTAGTATTCTAACTAGCTACTTTAATAAGTCCTCATTTGGCGCTCTTGAACAAGACATTCAGAGACTGGAAGAGCAGCTATTTACTCAACTTCCCCGTCTAGAGACAGATATGTTCGAAATTCAAGTTATCGGTACTCCTTTTATTAGAGGCAAAGCTGCCTACATAACTGGAAAAATTGTATCTCAACTTCACGCTGATCAACCTTTATTAATTGCCCTATTACATGATAAGGAAAAAGGAATTTATGTTGACAGCCTACTGACCGATATTGGAAGTATATCCGTAGTGTTTAGTTTCTCAAGATCATATTTCTTTATTACTACTGACTATCCATCAGCCATTGTTGAATTTCTAAAAGATATTCTTCCAGGAAAAACTAGGGCTGTCCTTTATAGCGCTATTGGTCTTCACAAGCAAGGCAAGACACTTCTCTATAGACACTTCTTAAAATACTCAAAAGTTACTAGCGAAAAACTGATTATTGCTCCTGGAATTAAAGGAATGGTTATGTCAGTTTTCACTTTCCCTATGTACCCTTATGTTTTTAAAATTATTAATGACCAATTTGCCCCACCAAAGATGGGAACAAAAGAGATGGTAAAAGACCGATACTACTTTGTTAAAAATCATGTAAGAGTCGGTAGACTTGCGGATACATGGGAGTTTTCCAAGGTTGCGTTTCCAATGAAGGATATCGATGATGCTCTTCTAACTGAATTGAAGAAAAAAGCAAGCTCAAACATTGAAATAGAGGGAGATTTACTAATTATTAAACACATGTATATTGAAAACAAAATGACTCCACTTAATATCTACCTCGAAACTGCTAACAAAGAGCAGCAAAACCATATTATTAATGACTACGGTAAGGCCATTGATGAGTTAATTAATTCAAATATATTCCCTGGAGATATGCTGACTAAAAATTTCGGTGTCACACGTCAAAATCGAGTTGTCTTTTATGACTATGATGAGATTACTTTAATGAGTAAACCAGTATTCAGGAAAATTCCAAAGTCTAGAACTTATGAAGAAGAAATGGCATCTGAGCCTTGGTATTATGTAGGACAAAATGATGTTTTCCCAGAAGAGTTTAAATACTTCATGCTACCAAATAAGTTCATGAAAGAAACCTTTAATAAGCACTATAAAAAACTTCTTGATGCTAAATATTGGGTCTCAATCCAAGCAAAAATTCAAAAAAATGGTGTAATGGATTACTATCCTTATGGAACAGAAAAACGAATGTGTGAAATTTATGGGGAGAATAATGACTAAATCAACCTGCGATATATCAGACAAACTCCATCCAAATGTACAGTATTTAGAGCCAATATATAAAAGTTACGGTGCAAAAACTGCCTTTTCAGGTCGTATTGTTACTATTAAGTGCTTTGAAGACAACTCTCTTGTTGAGGAAGCTCTAAAAACTAATGGCAAAGATTCAGTATTAGTGATTGACGCAGGTGGATCTATGAATTGTGCAATGCTAGGAGATAAAAGAGTTACTGATGCTATTAATAATAAATGGGAAGGAATTATTGTTAATGGAGTAATTAGAGACTCAGCAGTAATAAATAAAATGCCAATTGGAATTCGTTCTCTCGGAGTTTGCCCCCTTAAAAGCGTCAAAAAAGGGGTTGGAAAAAATAATTTAATTGTTAATTTTTCGAATGTAGAATTTACTCCAAATCAGTATCTTTATGCCGACGAAGATGGCGTAATTGTGACCAAAAATAAGGTAAATCTATGAATGAAGCTAAACATATTTTTTCTAATATTAGCGTTGAAGAGTCATTATTTGACTTCATTAATAATGAGGCATGTATTGGTTTAAATATTACAGCAGAAGGTTTCTTTGAATCACTTTCAGAGATACTAA
>NZUR01000006.1 GCA_002698045.1 Thiotrichales bacterium
CCAAAGCAGTATCGTCATGTGGTTCTTGATCAGTTGCGAGATATGGGTGGTACTCGTTTTTTTGTCTCAGTAAACAAACAACACATTGATTTAGTTCCGATTAAAGAATCTCAATTTTCCTCATTAGTTCGGAATCACTTGAAAAAAAGTATGACTGCCCAACTTGGACAGATTGAAGGCATGGAAATTACATTCGTTACTTTCGATGATTTAAAAATATTAACAGGCAACAACTTGATGGTGTCATTATCACCGACTTGGAAGAGATTTGCACTTTTAGATCCTGAAGATGAAAGCCCATTTACCGTCATTCAATTTCCAATTGATGAAGATGAATGGATGTATTTAGCTGCGGTCGTTCCTAAAGGAGAGTTGTTGTTGGGTATTGATTGGATTAACGGTGAAAGAATATTTACTCTTTTAGCGGTCTCACTTACAGTACTCTTGTTAACTTTTTTGTTTGTTCGTTGGCTTGTTCTTCCATTAAAAGTTTTGGCGCATCAGGCAGATCTTCTGGGAAAAGGGCGAAATCCTCGCCAGTTGGAAGAGAAGGGCTCCAAGGAGATGATTGCTACTATAGGTGCCTTTAATTCAATGGCTAAGCGCATTCAAAAATTTATTGCCGATAGAGAGCGTTCATTTGCAGCGATTTCGCATGACCTTAAAACGCCACTAACTAGGGCTCGACTTAGAGTAGAGGGAATTGAAGATGGGCCTATTAAAGAAAATCTGATTGGTGATTTGGATTACCTTGAAACTATGGTTAAGGGAAGTCTTCAAACCATGACAGATGGTATAGAACATGAAAATACTAGCGTCATTGAATTATCAGCATTGTTAACGTCAATCTTAAAAAAAGAAGAGATTCTTGGCCTACCTATCAAGATGAATATTCAAGGCGATATATCAATGAAAGGGCGACCAATAGCTATCGAGCGTTTATTTTCGAATTTAATAAATAATGCGCTCAACTATGGACATGGTGTAGAGGTGAGTGGTCAAAAAAAGAAAACAGGAATATTTATTCAGATTAAAGATAAAGGTCCGGGTTTGAGTGAAGCCGACAAAGAGAATGTTTTTAAGCCTTATTATCGCCTAGATCATAAATTAAGTGATGTTCACTCCGGTCTCGGAATGGGTATAGCTCGAAGTATTGCCAACATCCATGGTGGTGAACTTGAACTCAAAGATCGGCCGGGAGGAGGATTGGTTGTTGAAGTATATTTTCCTGTGTAATGAGTTCATTAAGTAATCCTAAATTTAAAGATAAAGAGTTCTTGGTTAGTCATATAAGTTCGATTATGTCTTTTTATCATCCCCACTGTATTGATAAGGAGATCGGAGGCTTTTTCCAACATTTTCGTGATGATGGGAGTATTTATGATTCCAAAACTAGGCACTTGGTAAGTAGTACTCGTTTTATATTTAATTATTCAATGGCCTCAATCCATTTCAATAATGATGAATATATTGGCGCTATAAGGCATGGGATAGATTTTTTAAGGAATCATCACTTAAATCATAAAACTGGTGGGTATGCCTGGATTTTGGAAGGCAGTAAAGCAAAAGATTTAACAAACTATTGTTACGGTTTAGCATTTGTATTGCTCGCATATTCAAGCGCATACAAAGCAGGTGTCAATGAATCTAGGGGATATATCGACGAGACTTTTGAGCTAATGGAAAGGTATTTTTGGTCTGATGAGTTTGGTCTCTACTCTGACGAGATAAATAGTGACTGGAGCGAGGTTTTTGATTACCGTGGTCAAAATGCAAATATGCACTCCTGTGAAGCTCTTATTGCTGCTTTTGAAGCTACAAATCAAAAGAAATATTTAAATCGCGCTCTTCTAATTGCAAAAAACATATGTGTTAGGCAGGCTGAGCAAGCAGACGGCTTAATTTGGGAGCATTATGATCATAATTGGCAGATTGATTGGCTATACAATAAAAACTCCCCTGATGATTTATTTCGTCCATGGGGCTTTCAAGTTGGTCATCTAACAGAATGGGCGAAGTTATTGATTATTCTTGAAAGGCATGTTGATGAAGAATGGCTTGTTCCAAGAGCCCAAGAGCTGTTTGATGATGCAATTGAGATGGGTTGGGATGAAAAAAATTATGGACTTTATTATGGATTTGCTCCAAATGGTGATGTGTGTGATAAAGATAAGTACTTCTGGGTTCAGGCTGAATCACTAGCTGCAGCTGCTTTGTTAGCTAGTCGAATAGGTGATGACTACTATTGGGATTGGTACGAGAAGATCTGGCAGTTTAGTTGGAGTCATATGATTGATCACAAGTTTGGCGCCTGGTTTCGAATTTTAGATCCAAATAATAATAAATATGACGATCTTAAAAGTCCTGCAGGAAAAGTTGACTACCATACTATGGGGGCCTGCTATGAGGTTTTAAGTGTTTTATAGTTAGTTATCTTTTGATTGGAATTGAAATAAATAGACTTGTTCCTTTTTCATCTGAATTTAGAGTTAGAGTGCCATCATGAAGTTCAATAATTGTTTTAGCTATCGACAAACCTAAGCCACTCCCTCCGTTATTTGATTTTGAATCATGAAAAAATCTATCAAATACATTTCCAAGTAATTCTGGTTTAATTCCTTTACCGTTATCTTTAATTAATAACTCAACAGAATTAGATTTTAATTTAAGCTCAACAATAATTGATCCGCCATTTGGACAGCCATACAATAGAGCGTTATCTACTAAATTATCAATAGCCTCACTTAAGAATGTTTCACTTCCAACAATATAAATTTGACTTTCATGACACAGTAAAGATAGAGTAACTTTTTGTTTGTCAGCCCTTAATGCAAACTTCGTTAATATTTCTTGAGTGATTATTACAAGATTTAATTTCTTAAATTCAGATTTGATCGATCTTTGAGAAATATGTTCCATTGAAAGTAATTGTTGAGTGAGTCTGGATGTTTGTTTTGCAGCTTTAGCTACATCTCTAATTCTTGTCTTCATGCTTTCAAGAGTTTTTGATTTTTCTGCTGCTTCTGCCTGGCTTTGAATTCCTGCAATTGGATTTCTTAATTGATGAGCAGCATTGGCAATAAAATCGTCTTTTTCTGTAAAAGCTTTTCTTAATTGAGAGAATAAATTATTCATCGAGCTTAGAAGGCTTGATACTTCCTTAGGCACAGTTCGTGTTATTTCACTGAGGTCATCAGCAGATCTTTTTCTTATTGCAGTTTGAAGTTCGAGAAGAGGTTTGAGTCCAAACTGAACACCAAACCAAACAATCAAAGCCGTTGAAATTAACATAATTATCATGGTTACAAAGGCATCGGTAGCAAGCTCATAAAGTAATTTCTTCTGCCCAATTCGAGTTTGCCAAACGTAAATATTAACCCATCCAGGAATTTCCATAGAAGAAATAAATTCTCTTGAAAAAATTACCCTGACTGATTGATCGTGATAAATAGAATCATAAAAAATTGGTTGGTAAGGTTTAATTTCAGACTCTTTAGGTATTACAGGTGGGTTAGAGTAGCCCACAAAAAGAGTGTTGCTTTCATCTCTAACCTGATAAAAAGTTTGATCATTTAAGGAGTCGGTTAGCGTCTCTAGAAGTTGTTCAGTTAATAAGTCACCGTCACTAAGAACGGTATCCCTTAAAATTACCTGTGAGATGGTATGAAGAAGATTGTCATATATTTCCTGTGATTTTTTTTGCGAGTCAAAATAAAGAGCAACCGTACCGACTGATACAATCAATACTAGTGGCAGTATTATTAAAAAAAGAAGTCTACTTCTTAAAGATAGAGTCTTTTCATCCATTATTTTAGTTTGTCATCCATCATATAACCGATTCCTCGAGCTGTTGTAATTTGGATGCTGTGATTAGCAAGAGTTTTTCTTAGTCGAGATATACTTATCTCAATTGCATTCATATTGATATCTGATCCAACTCCATATTGAGTATCTGCAAGAGACGATTTAGAAATGTACTGACCTTTTTTGTTTAATAAAATTTCAAACAAAGTTAGTTCTCTTCTATTTAATGTTAATTCCTGATTATTAAAGTAAAGTCTTCGAGAGTTTCTGCTGTATTTTAAATTACCTATTTTTTCACTATTTGGTAGTAACGAAGCATTTCTTCGAGATAAAGCCCTTATGCGTGCGTCTAGTTCATCCATTTTGAATGGTTTCACTAAATAATCATCTGCACCTGCATCAAGTCCGATGACTCTATCTTTTGTTGCTCCTCGAGCTGTAAGAATAATAATTGGAAAAAGTTGTTTACGAGTTCTTATATTTTTGGTAATAGTTACGCCATCAAGAGTGGGAAGATTAATATCAATAATTGCTAAATCAGCCCCTTCATGTTTTAGGTGCTGATCAGCTAAGCCACCATCGACAAAATAATCAACGGAATGCCCCTCATCCAAAAGGACTTTTTGTATCCCCTCAGCAAGCATCTGATTGTCTTCGACCAGAACAATTCTCATTTTTTATCTAAAAAACCTTCAATAGAAAAAAGTATAAATGAATTTATATCAACAGAATTGAAGATTTTTCCTCGCGACAGCTTGCGGACAGTTTAAATTCTTATGATTGATCTATTATTTCACTAAATATTTGAAAATTTAATTAAGTCTGTATATGATAAACCCAAATGAAATTTTTCAATAACATGCAATTTAAATCTATTTTTTCTGCATTATTTGTTTTGTTTTCTATTATTTCTTCAAATAATGTGGCTGCAGGGATTGATTTGAGCGGTAAAAATGTTCAATGGGTTGTTCCGTTTTCTGCTGGTGGTGGGGCAGATGTATTGGCGCGTTTTTACGCACCTCTTCTTAGTGAGTATTTACCTGGAAAACCAACTGTTGAGGTAATAAATATGCCTGGAGCTGGCTCTACAAAAGGTGCAAATTGGTTTAGTTCACAAGCTCCAAAAGACGGTCTAGTTATTTTTTCAACTTCCGGTTCCACTCAATTCCCATTCTTGTTGAATGATCCGAGAGTTAAGTATGACTACAATGATTGGGAGGTTCTCTTAGCTTCATCTACAGGTGGAGTGGCTTATCTACCAAAAGATTTGGGAGCATTATGGAAAAAAGACCTAAAGTTGGCTTTAAACAAGAATTATGTTTTTGCATCGCAAGGGCCAACTCGACTTGATCTTGTACCGCTTTTAGCATGGAGTATGCTTGGGATGGATGTTGAGCCAATCTTTGGTATTAAAGGAAGAGCAGATGGGCGGCTAATGTTTGAGCAAGGATATGTCAATATTGATTATCAAACATCTTCTTCATTTTTAGCAAAGGTTACACCTCTTGTGGACAAAGGTGAGGCTGTACCAATCATGACATGGGGTGCTTTAGATAAACTAGGCAGTATTGTGCGTGACCCTAACTTTCCTGATATTCCCACCTTTAGAGAGGTCTATGTAAAAGTCCATGGCAAAGAGCCATCAGGCGATGACTGGAATGCATGGAAAGCATTTTTCATTGCAGGCTTTTCTGCCCAAAAAATGGTTGTAATCAACAAAAATACTAATCCAGAAATTATTAATGCATATTCAAAGGCATTCGAAGGCATTATTAATCAGATAGATTTTATTGAAACTTCGGAAAACTATATAGGGGTTTATCCTCAATCAACAGGCCAAAAGGCAATTCAATTTAAAAAAATTGCTACTCAAATTGATCCTACAGCCATTCTATGGGTAAAAGACTGGCTTAATGCAAGTTATGATCTTAATCTTTAAATTTAAGCGATACCTTTAAAAAAAGTATTAATTCTGACAGTTTTCTGAAAGGCTCGAAGCTTATGATTGGATTTGTTAGTCAACAAATATTTTTTGTTCTCCTTATATATTTGTTAATTAACTATCTACTTAATGTTGAGTAGATATTAATAATGGAGAGATAAATTATGAAAAAAATATTCATAAAATTAGTATCCTTCTTGTTCATGTTTGGTGCTCTTTCAAGTTCAGCAATTGCAGTTGACAAGTTGCATTTTGTTGTACCTGGTGGTGCTGGAGGTGGATGGGACGGCTGTGCAAGAGGTACTGGTGAAGCTTTAGTTAAGTCAGGCCTTCTTGAGTCAGCATCTTTTGAAAACATGTCTGGCGGTGGTGGCGGTAAGGCACTAGCGTGGATGATTAAAACGCAACCTAAAAATACAATTATGGTGCAATCAACACCAATTGTACTTCGTTCGATTAGTCGTCATTCAGGATATGTATCTGATAGTGCTTCAAGTGGTGTTTTGTCTTATAAAGATGTAACCCCAATTGCTGGAATTATTGGAGACTTTGGCGCGATTGCTGTTGCAGCTGATTCGCCTTACCAGTCATTCGCAGATGTTGTGAGCGCTTATAATGCTGATCCTAAATCTGTCAAGATGGCAGGAGGCTCGACTCGTGGAAGTATGGACCATTTGATTGGTGCTCTTGCATTTCAATCTGCAGGTGCTAATCCAAACAATGTAGTTTATATTCCTTATGATGGTGGTGGTGAGGCTCTAGCTGGTTTGCTTTCAGGCGAAACTCAGGTATTGTCTACCGGCTTCAGTGAAGCTCTTGGTGCTGGTGACCAGCTACGTATCTTAGGAATCACTGCTAATGATCGTTCAGCTGATGCTCCAAGTGTTCCAACACTTAAAGAGCAAGGCTATGATGCATATTTTGTTAACTGGAGAGGATTCTTCGGGCCACCAAATATGAACGCATCTGATCGATATGATATTGCAAAAATGCTTGGCGATATGCAAAGCACTCCAGAGTGGGAAGTTGTTCGTAAGCGTAACGCTTATGTCAACATTTACAACCCTGGTTTTGATTTCATGGGCTTCCTAGAGAAGCAGACTGTAGAAATGACAGCTCTAATGAAGAAATTAGGCGTTATTTAAGATTGTTATAAATAAGGAGAGAGGTAAATGACTATTAACTATACACGTATAAGTGCACTTATCTTTCTCCTTATCTTTCTTGTTTATTCCTATCTTGCAGGTGAAATCCAAGTATTTGCGTTTGATGAAGACGCTGACTTTAATGCAAGAACGTTTCCTAAATTCATTTCCTATCTTGGCATCTTTGTATCTTTTTTGACTTTGGTTTTATCCAAAAGTGAAGATGAGAAGTTTGGCCACTATGAATGGCTAAAAGTCTTCGTTTTATTCGTCTTAGTTTTTACGTATGGCATTATTATCAAATCGGTTGGATTCTTTTTGTCTACTAACCTATTTCTATTAGTTTCTTATTATTATTTGGGTGTCCGAAGTTACAAAGCCTTGTTGCTTTGTTCTTTCCCCGTTGTAGCCGGCTTGCAGTTTATGCTACATGGATTGCTAGACGTTTATATACGTGACCCCTTTCTTCAATTTTTAGGAGTGATTTCATGATCGAAGGAATACTGACTGGCGTCAATACCGCCTTCAGTGGCTATAACATTATTATGGTCATGTTGGGTTGTTTTGCTGGAACTATTATTGGTATGCTTCCTGGTCTTGGACCAATGTCAGCTATTGCACTAATGATTCCAATTACTTATGGCTTCGATCCGGCCTCGGCTATGATATTAATGGCAGGTGTCTATTATGGCGCTATATTTGGAGGCTCAACCTCATCAATTCTTATTAATGCCCCTGGCGTTGCAGGAACAGTTTCGAGTTCATTTGATGGCTACCCGATGGCCAAAAATGGTCAGGCAGGAAAGGCTTTAGCTATTGCGGCATATGCATCATTTTCAGGTGGAACAATTGCAGCACTATTTTTATTAGTTGCGGCACCTCAACTAGCAAAAGTAAGTTTAAGTTTCCAGTCTGCAGATTACTTTGCTCTTATGTGTGTCGGTCTTTTGTCTATTGCTGCATTTGCCAGTAAGGGACAATTCCTAAAGGCCATGATTATGACAGCGCTAGGACTTGCCTTGGCAACTGTAGGCCAAGATGCTTTGTCAGATATTACTCGTTTTGCTTTCGGTAATATAAATTTAATGGATGGTATTAGTTTTGTTTTGTTAGTTATGGCTACTTTTGCCATGAGTGAAGCATTTATGATTATATTTAAAAAGATGGACATCAATTTTAAAGCCTCTGACGTTAGTAAAGATAAATTAGGGTCTATTAAATTATCCAAAGACGAGGTTAAGGAAATGGTTCCGGTCGTTGGTCGAACATCTATTCTAGGTTTCGCGGTGGGCGTGTTACCAGGAGCAGGAGCTACAATTGCAAGCTTCTTAGCCTGGGGCTTTGAGAGAAGTATAGCCTCAGCAAAAGAAAAATTAAAGTTTGGCAAAGGATCAATCAAAGGCTTGACTGCCCCTGAAACTGCTAATAATGCAGCATGTACAGGTTCTTTTGTGCCATTATTAACTTTAGGTATTCCGGGTTCAGGAACGACTGCTGTTATGTTAGGAGCGTTGTTGTCTTTCGGAGTTCAGCCGGGGCCAAGGCTCTACATCGATCAGCCTGAACTCTTCTGGGCTGTTATTATTTCTATGTACATTGGTAACGTCGTCTTATTAGTCTTAAATTTACCCCTGATTCCATATATCGCCCGTATATTAGCGATTCCTAAAAACATTTTAGTACCTTTGGTTTTGTTTTTCTCTGTTACTGGTGTTTATTTGATTTCATTTAATGCTTTTGATATCTATTTTATGGCTATTGTTGCCTTACTATCGCTCGTTTTACGGATTTTGAAATATCCTATGCCGCCATTAATATTAGGTTTTATTTTAGGTGGAATGTTAGAGAAAAATTTACGAAGAGCTTTGTTGATTAATGATGGCTCGTTCTCATTTATGTGGGAAAGGCCTATTAGTTTAGCTTTGTTTATAATTATGATAGTAATAGTATTATTGCAAATCTATCAAGGCTCCAAAAAAAAAGCAGAACTGAATTAAATTCTGGGATACTTATCCCAAAATAAAATCAAAAACAATTGCTAAATTAGTATTCACTAAGTGGAATTTTAATGAAAAATAGCCGAGGCCAAAGCCCAGAAAATATTATTGGTCATTGGGTTGATCATTTTAATAATGGAAATCTAGAATGCCTTCTGGATATGTACCATGAAGGCGCTACTTTATTGCCAACTTTTTTGCCAAAACTTCTATCTACTCCAGAACAAATAGAGGACTATTTTGTTAGAGCTATAGAAGGCCAAGCTTCGGTAGAAATTGATGATAGTCAGACTATCAAAAGGAAATTATCAGAAAATATGTATTTGATGACTGGCGCATACGTTTTCTGTCTTAAGAAAAAGAGTAATACAAAATATTTATCTTGGTTTACTTTCTTGATTGATTTGTCAGTTGATTCTCCAATTATGCACCATCACTCTTCTAG
>NZUR01000007.1 GCA_002698045.1 Thiotrichales bacterium
CCTGTCATTGATTTTGTTGAGCTCATTACTATGTTTTTAGAGTAATCTCCTAGTGATAATTTAGCAGCATCTGTCTCAGCAATATCACCTGCTAGAGTAGAAGTTCCATGAGCATTGATATAATTTATTTGCTCGGCATTAATACCGGCATTGTTAATGGCATTTCTCATACATCTTGCTGCACCTTCACCGCCTTCAGAAGGCAGGGTCATATGATAAGCATCGCTACTCATACCGTACCCAGAAAGCTCACCATAAATTTTAGCGCCACGCTTCTTTGCATGCTCATACTCTTCGAGCACCATGACTCCTGCACCATCACCAAGCACAAATCCATCTCTATCGACATCCCAAGGCCTGGAAGCGGTCTGAGGGTCATCATTTCTAGTTGAAAGGGCGCGAGCGGCTGCAAAGCCACCAAGGCCACAATTCGTTGTAGACATTTCGGTACCACCTGCAATCATAATGTCTGCATCACCATACTCAATAATTCTTGATGCATCACCAATATTATGAGTACCAGTAGTACAAGCAGTCACAATAGCAAAATTTGGCCCTTTAAGGCCATATTTAATTGATAGATTGCCTGAGACCATATTTATGATAGAAGAGGGTACAAAAAAAGGTGATATTCTTCTTGGTCCTTTTTCTCTAAAAAGATCTGCAGTTTTTTCAATAGTTGTTAATCCGCCAATGCCCGCACCAATAGCTACACCAATCCTTTCTGCGTTTGACTCGGTAACTTCTATTCCACTATCTTCAAAAGCTTGTATTCCAGCAGCCATACCGTAATGAATAAAAATATCCATTTTTTTCGCTTCTTTCGGGCTGAGATATTGACTAATATCAAGGTTTTTTATAGCCCCACCAAACTTAACAGTTTGATCTTCAGTGTTAATATTTTCAATTAAAGCAATGCCAGAGACTCCATTGACGATACTGCTCCATGAGTCGTTGACATTATTTCCTACTGGAGAGACAACTCCTAGGCCGGTTATTACAACTCTTCTTTTCTTCATATTAAATTAAATTAATTTTTATAACGAAACTAAATAATTATTAGTAGTGTTGTTTGGGCGTTGAATTTTGACTTTATTTTATATAAAAAAAGGCGTCTTACTTATTAAAGTAAACGCCTCGATGGATTATTTATGAAGCTTTATTACGTGTTTGCGTTGATATAGTCTATTGCTTCTTGGATGGTAGTAATGTTTTCTGCTTCTTCATCAGCGATTTCGCAATCAAACTCTTCTTCAAGAGACATTACTAGCTCAACAGTATCCAGTGAGTCAGCCCCTAAATCATCAATAAATGAGGCATTATTGTCAATTTCACCACTAACATCTAACTGCTCACTAACAACTTTACGTACTCTATCTTCAATACTCATTTTGAGTTAAATCCTTAAATAATTTAAAAGATTACATTTTATCTTCAAAAAACATTTAAATAGTGCTAAATTTTAAATATTTATTGATAGTTTGTTGGATCTTTTACGTTTGCATAAGAAAAGCCGTTTCGTCTAAGTACGCATGCATCACATTCGCCACAAGCTTCTCCATTTGAATTAGCTTGATAACAGCTAATGGTTTTCGAATAATCAACACCAAGGCTTATTCCTTTTTGAATAATTTGAGCTTTGGTTAGGTCAATTAGAGGTGTATGAATTTTTAATTCACTACCTTCAACGGATTGTTTGGTTGCAAGATTTGCCATTTCTTCGTAAGCCATAATATATTCTGGCCTACAGTCTGGATAACCAGAATAATCTAGTGCGTTAACTCCAATAAAAATAGATTGACTTTCGAGAACCTCAGCCCAGGCAAGTGCGAATGACAAAAAAATTGTATTTCTTGCGGGTACATAGGTAATGGGAATTTCTTCACTTACAGTATGCTTTGGGACTTCGATGTCTTTATCGGTTAGAGCTGAGCCCCCGATATCCGCTAACGATATTTTCATGATTCGGTGCTCACATACACCAAATCTTTGAGCAATAATTCTTGCAGAATCGAGCTCTGAGCGTTGCTTTTGTCCATAATCAAAGCTTAATGCATAGCAGTCAAACCCCTCTGTTTTTGCAATTGCCAAGACTGTAGTTGAATCTAAACCACCAGATAAAAGAACAATGGCTTTAGACATTAGCCAGATTGCCTTTTTCTTCTAGCCAAGATTTACGATCTGCAGCACGTTTTTTTGAGAGCAGTTTATCCATCATTTCGCCTACCTGTAATGGGCGGTCAAGTGTTAACTGTATTAATCGTCTAGTATCAGGCTGCATCGTTGTTTCTCTTAATTGTTTAGGATTCATTTCACCCAAACCTTTAAACCTTTGTACTTGAACTTTTTGACGTTTGTTCTCCTTTAAAAGTTTCGCTGTAAATGCATTCTTTTCTTTATCGTCTAGAGCATAAAAAACTTGTTTTCCTGCATCAATTCGATAAAGAGGAGGCATAGCAACATAAACATGACCTTGAGTAACAAGTTTAGGAAAGTGTTTGACAAACAAAGCACATATCAAAGTAGCAATATGGGCGCCATCAGAATCTGCATCAGCTAGGATACAAATTTTTCCATAGCGTAACCCAGAAAGATCATGACTATCAGGTTCTAAGCCAATTGCAACGCTAATGTCATGAATTTCATTTGAATCAAGAACTTGAGATGAGTCAACCTCCCACGTATTAAGAATTTTACCTCTAAGAGGTAGAATTGCTTGGTAGTCTTTATCTCTTGCCTGCTTTGCTGAGCCTCCAGCAGAGTCTCCTTCAACTAAAAAAACTTCTGTCTGTTCAAGGTCAGTACTAGTGCAGTCAGAAAGCTTGCCAGGAAGGGCAGGGCCACTGACAATTTTTTTTCGTATAACTTTTTTTGCAGTTTTAAGTCTAGATTGTGCATTAAGAATAGCTAATTCAGCAATTTTTTCAGCTATATCAGTGTGCTGATTAAGCCAAAGACTAAAAGAGTCTTTAACAGCGCCAGATACAAATGAAGCGCACTCTCTTGAAGAAAGCCTTTCTTTGGTTTGGCCTGAGAATTGTGGATCTAGAATTTTAATTGATAAAACAAAGGCAATTTTTTGCCAAACATCATCAGGAGTTAGCTTAATATTTTTTGGTATTAAATTTCTGAATTCACAAAACTCTTTTAGTGCATCTGTAAGGCCAGATCTGAGGCCATTAACATGAGTCCCACCTCCAATTGTTGGAATTAAATTTACAAAACTTTCAGCAATAGTATTGCTTGTGTTTTCAGTCCAAGTTAGTGCACAATTAAGTTGTTCTTCTTTGGTTTTAAATGATATAACAAAAGGAGTTGTAGGTATACAATCTAATCCATCTAAGGAGGCTTGAAGGTAGTTGTTAATTCCGTCTTTATAAATCCATCGATCTTTTGTTTCGTCTATCTCATTATTAAAGGTAACCTCTAATCCTGGACAAAGAACCGCTTTAGAGCGAAGATTGTGGCGTAACCCCTTGATGGAAAATTTTACAGTATCAAAATATTGAGGGTCAGGTACAAATTTTATTAAGGTTCCCGTGTTGCGTTTTCCAATAGTAGCTATTTCTTCTAAATCTTTAGATTTTTTACTTGATTTAAATTTCATATAGTAATGCTTAGCATCTCTTTTAATCCAAACTTCAATAGATTTTGAGAGAGCGTTTACTACAGAAATTCCTACTCCATGAAGTCCGCCAGCAAATTGGTAAGAATCATTAGAAAATTTACCACCTGCATGAAGTTTTGTAAGAATAACTTCTACAGCAGGTGTCCCTTCTTTAGGGTGAATATCAATAGGAATTCCTCTACCATTATCTTCGACTGATAAAGAGTTATCTTTATGAAGTATTACATTAATTTGAGTTGCATAACCAGATACAGCTTCGTCGACACTATTATCAATCACTTCTTGAGCTAGATGGTTAGGGTTTTCAGTATCTGTATACATTCCTGGACGTTTTTTGACTGGATCCAAGCCAGTTAGAACTTCTATTGAAGATGCGTCGTAATTAGACATAGTTGGTATAGGTAATAATTGGCAATTATAATACCAAAAAAAGCCCCAAAAAATGGGGCTTTTTATTAGATTAACATTTAGTTTTACATCATGCCTGGCATTCCACCACCCATACCGCCCATATCAGGCATTGCAGGAGCAGAATCTTGTGGCTGATCAGTCACCATTGCTTCAGTAGTAATCATAAGGCCTGAAATACTTGCTGCATGCTGAAGCGCTGCGCGAGCTACTTTAGTGGGATCTAAGATACCCATTTTAAGCATATCTCCATACTCTTCTGTAGCCGCATTATAGCCAAAGTTACCCTTGTCTTTTAAGACTTCATTTAGAACAACAGAGGCTTCACCACCGCCATTACTAACAATTTGTCTTAAAGGCTCCTCTAGGGCACGTTTGCATATGTTAATACCAACGTTTTGGTCACTATTGTCACCTTTAAGTGAGTTAAGCGAAGAGATAGCACGAATAAACGCAACACCGCCTCCAGGGACAACACCTTCTTCAACAGCAGCACGCGTAGCATGAAGTGCATCATCGACGCGGTCTTTTTTCTCTTTCATTTCAACTTCGGTTGCAGCTCCAACCTTAATAACTGCAACACCTCCAGAAAGTTTAGCTAAACGCTCTTGGAGTTTTTCTTTATCATAATCAGAGCTTGTTGCTTCAATTTGTGTTTTGATTTGACCAATGCGTGATGTAATATTCTTTTTCGCACCTGATCCATCAATAACAGTTGTATTATCTTTACCAATCTCAACTCGTTTAGCAGTTCCTAGATGTTCTTCAGTAATACCTTCAAGTGATAAACCAACCTCTTCAGAAATAACTGTACCGCCAGTAAGAGCAGCTATATCTTCTAAAATAGCTTTACGACGATCACCAAATCCTGGCGCTTTCACTGCAGCAACTTTTACTATACCACGCATATTATTGACAACTAAAGTTGCCAATGCTTCGCCTTCAATATCTTCTGCAATAATTAGTAGAGGTTTGCCGGCTTTTTGAACTGCCTCAAGTGCTGGCAATAAATCACGAATATTTGCAATTTTAGAATCATGTAACAAGATATAAGGTTGCTCTAGATCAGCAGTCATAGATTCTTGGTTATTAATAAAGTACGGAGAAAGATAACCACGATCAAACTGCATTCCTTCAACAACGTCAAGCTCATTTTCAAGTGTTGAGCCCTCTTCGACTGTAATGACGCCTTCTTTTCCAACTTTTTCCATAGCTTTGGCAATAATTTCGCCAACAGACTCATCTGAATTCGCAGAAATTGTTGCAACCTGTGAAATTGCTTCACTATTTTTACAAGGTTGAGATGATTTTTGTAAAGCTTTAACTACAACTTCAGTCGCCTTATCAATACCTCTTTTAAGATCCATTGGGTTCATTCCAGCTGCAACAGATTTAACACCTTCTGATATTAAAGATTGAGCTAAAACTGTCGCTGTTGTTGTTCCGTCACCTGCAATATCATTAGTTTTTGATGCTACCTCTTTAACCATTTGAGCACCCATATTTTCAAATTTTCCATCAAGCTCAATTTCTTGTGCAACTGACACACCATCCTTAGTAATTGAAGGAGCGCCAAATGATTTATCAATAACAACGTTTCTACCTTTAGGGCCGAGTGTAACTTTTACTGCATTGGCAAGCGTATTAACGCCCGACATCATTAAATCTCTAGCTTCTGAGCCAAATTTTACGTCTTTTGCTGACATTTTATATCTCCTTTAATTTTCAATTACTGCAACAATTTCATCTTCGCTCATCACTAGAAGTTTTTCTTCTCCTACTGTGATTTCAGCGCCAGAAAATTGGCCAAACATAACTGTATCGCCAACCTTAACATCCAAAGGAATTAAGTCGCCTTGGGTGCTTATTCTACCTTTTCCAGCTGCAACAACTTCACCTCTAGAGGGCTTTTCAGTTGATGAATCAGGGATAATTAAACCACTGGCTGTTGTTTTCTTTTCTTCTACTCGACGAACGATAACACGATCGTGTAAGGGACGGATTTCCATGTTTTCTCCTGGTGTTGGACAAAAAAAATTGTCGTTGAAGGTCTAACCTTCTAGACGTTCTTTAAGCTTTTTAATAGCTTTGTTTTCAAGTTGACGAACCCTTTCTGCAGAAACGCCATACTTGTCTGCTAAAGTATGTAGGGTCGTTTTTTCATCTTTCAAGTACCTTGATTGTAAAATATCGATACTTCTTTCATCTAAAGAAGAAAGCGCTTGATAAAGCTTATTGTGTTGGTCTTCTTGGTGATTATCGTTTAAAGCTAATTGCTCCGGCGTTGCCCCAGGATCTGAGATGTATTGTTCAGGCATATAGGAGTCATCGTCATCATGTACTTCAAAAGCGACATCACTTAGTTCGAGACGAGATTCCATTTCTATTACATCTTTTTTTCTAACACCCAAATCATTTGCAATTACTTGAGCTTGCTCACTTGTAAGTGATTGGAAGATGTTTGATTTTGCTTTTCTGAGTTTAAAGAATAGCTTTCTCTGTGCCTTTGTAGTAGCTACCTTAACAATTTTCCAATTCTTGAAAATATATTCATGAATTTCTGCACGAATCCAGTAAACAGCAAAGGATGACAATCTGACTTTTTTGTGAGGATTGAAGCGCTTGACTGCTTTCATCAATCCGATTGTTCCTTCTTGTATTAGGTCGGCATTCTCAAGTCCGTAGCCCTTGTAGCCGTGAGCAATAAAAGCGACAAAGCGCATGTGGGCTAAAACAAGTTTTTTGGCTGCAGATAAACTGCCATTCTCATATAACTCAATAGCTAAGTCATATTCTTGTTCTGGGGTTAGTATTGGGGGGTACTTTTGTACCTCTAGGTCCCTAGATGTGTTGTTTATCGATAATGCAAATTCACTCATAAATTTTCTTTAAAACGATAATTAAGGGCTAAATTATACCAAAAATTTAAGTTATATCAATTTTTTAAGTAGATTTTTGTGTTTATTTAACTGTTCTTCAAGGGAGAGGTTAAGTCGGTCAGAAGCTTTATTTGATGGGATTATTATACTTTCTAGGTCTGATAAAGCTTCATTAAAATCATTATTGATGATTAGGTAATCAAATTCATTAAAGTGCCTCATTTGATTTTCGGCATCAGACATTCTTTTGTTTATTGTTGATTCGTCATCTTGGGCTCTATTTTTTAGTCTTTCTAGTAAAGCCTCCTTTGAGGGAGGCAATACAAATATACTTATTGCTTTTGGCATGTTAATTTTTACTTGGCGTGCGCCTTGCCAATCAATTTCTAAAATCACATCAATATTATTATCAAGGTTATCTTCAATTAATTGCCTAGAGCTACCGTAAAGGTTTTCAAAGACTTCAGCAAACTCAACAAATTTATTATCTTTAATCATTTCTTGAAACTCATCAACTGATATGAAGTGATAATTAGTGCCATTAATTTCTTCAGGTCTTGGTTTACGGGTTGTATGAGATATAGACACACATATATTGCTAGATTTTTTTAATAATGCATCAACTAGAGAGGTTTTACCGCAGCCAGAAGGTGCAGCTATGATAAATAGATTAGCCATTTTGATTTAAAATTTTCATATTTATTTAGGAATATATCCTTGAATCTTATCTAAATCATCATCAGAAAAAAAGTATTTCTCCATTTGATCTTTCAAATATTTTTGTGAGGATTCTTCAAATAAATTTAAATTATTTTCATTAATTAGCATTGTTTGGTGATCAAGCCACATTTGCCAAGCTTCCTTAGACACTGAACTTAAGATTTTTTTACCAAGCTCGCCTGGGTAAGGGGCTCTTTCTAAACCCTCGAGTTCTTTATTTAATTTAATGCAATAAAGTGTATTCATAATTGTTTTAGTCTAATTCCTAGTGTGTAAAGGGTTGAAAAATATATCACTGCCGAAATAATAATTGTTCTAGATATTGATAAAACCCTTTCTGAAAGTGAAGAATCTAAGTAATATTCAATAGGTGTTTCAAAGTAACAAATATACATTGCCATTATAGTAACTGCAAATATCACTTTAATTAGCATTTTATAAAATGAAATGTTGAATTTAAAGATTGACTGCTGGACTAAGAAAAAATAAAGCAATGTTGCATTAATTAGAGCTGAAATTGATGTTGCTGCGGCTAAACCAATATGACCATAGAATTGTACCAATATTAAATTCAGAATTACATTCGAGGTCATTGCAACAACTCCTGCCTTGACTGGAGTCTTTGTATCTCCTCTTGAAAGAAAAATTGGTGCAAATATTTTAATTGCAATGAAAGCCATCAAGCCTGATCCATAGGCTTGGAGACTTAAGGAGGTTTTTTTAGCGGCGAATGCATCAAATGCGTCATATTGAAAGAGAGAAATAATAAGCTCTTCAGATAAAAGAACTAAACCAATGCATGCTGGAAAACCCAATATGAGGGCATACAGAAGTGCTTTATCAATTGTGTCTATAAAGTTTTTGTTGTCTTTTTTGGAATGGTAATTACTTAATTTTGCTAATGCAACTGTTGCTAATGCAATTCCAATTAATGCTAATGGGAGCTCTAAGAGTCGATCAGAATAATATAACCAAGAAACACTTCCTGCTATAAGAGTTGATGCAATCATTGTATCAACTAATAGGTTGATTTGAGAGACTGAAACTCCAAAGAGGGCAGGTATCATTCTTTTCTTTAATGTTGCAAGAACTTTATGATGACCGAACTGTATTTTTGGAAGTCTTTTAATTTTTAATAAAAAAGGGATCTGGAATGAAAGCTGAGCTACCCCGCCAATTAAGACACCCCATGCCAAAGCCATAATTGGAGTTGATAAAAATTTCGATAAAAAAATGGCGCTAAGTATTAATGAGATGTTAAGTAGTACCGGGGTAAATGCTGGAATACTAAAGTTGTCATAAGTGTTAAGTATTGAGCCAGAAAGAGCTGTAAGAGAGATTAAGAGTAAATATGGAAAAGTTATTCTTAGCATATTTGAAGCCAGATGAAATTGAGTCATATCTGCGTTGAAATAAAAACCCCATGCAAACAAAAATATTATTACAGGTGCTAGCACAACTGCAATTAAGGTAATAAGCATAAGAACACTAAGTAATTTAGTTGCAATGTGGTTTATTACTAATTGAACTTCTTGGTCTGATTGATTAGCTTTTACATCTGCTAAGATTGGTAAAAAAGCTTGAGAAAACGCACCTTCAGCAAATAAACGTCTAAAAAAATTAGGTATACGAAATGCAACTAAAAATGCATCTGTTAGACCATTTGCCCCAAAGTAGCGAGCAATAACAAAATCTCTTATGAGTCCTAAAATACGGGACAAAAAGGTCATTAAAGCTACAACACTACTTGACCTTATGAAGGACTTGGACATAATAAGAAAGAGCTATCTATTCATCCACTGGGCCGCGCATGATACCTACGCGTGAGTTTCGAATGCAATCTACAAACTGCATTACTTCACGGCTATCAGACTCTGATGATTCTAGCTCGTTAAGAGCTTGGTCCAGAAGTCTGCCTTGAGAGTCACGATAAACAACCTTAAAGGCGCGCTTAATTGAAGATATAGAACTCGCACTAAAGCCTCTACGTTTCATGCCGACTGTATTGATACTTCTGATTTTTGGATGAATGCCTGCTGCAACCATATAGTCAGGGATATCCTTATTAACTTGACTACCCATACCAGCATAAGTATGTCTACCTACGTTACAAAATTGTTTGACTAAAACAAACCCGCCCAATATAGCCCAATCTGAAATTCTAACATGGCCAGCAAGAGAGGCGTTATTAGACATAATGATGTGGTCACCAAGTTGGCAGTCATGAGCAATATGTACGTACGACATCAACATATTGTTAGAACCAATTCTTGTTAATGAATTTTCTTTTTCAGTACCACGGTTAATTGTACAAAACTCTCTAATCAGATTATCATCACCAATAATAAGGTTACTTTCTTGGCCTTCTTGGTAGGTTATATCTTGTGGATCACCACCGATAGAAGCAAATGAATATATATGATTATTTTTTCCAATTTTTGTTGGGCCATCAATTACAGCATGAGAGTCAATAACTGTACCTGATCCAATTTCTACATTCGCACCAATTACCGCGTAAGCTGAAATTATTACACTTTTGTGGATTTTAGCGCTTTCATGAATAATTGCTGAGGGATCGA
The DNA here is from genome assembly GCA_002698045.1 of Thiotrichales bacterium. Classification (GTDB taxonomy): domain Bacteria; phylum Pseudomonadota; class Gammaproteobacteria; order PS1; family Pseudothioglobaceae; genus Pseudothioglobus. The sequence goes on from NZUR01000007.1 coordinate 10,215, forward strand.
TAGACATAACTAATTATTTTGCAGTTTTTTGAGTACAAATAATTTCAGCTGAGGTCACTATCTCTCCTTCAACTGAGGCTTTACAGTTAAATTTCCAAATACCACGCTTAACTGTCATAACTTCTGCATAGACTTGAAGTTGATCGCCGGGCTCAACAATTCTTTTAAAGCGAACCTTATCAACTCCAACTAGCATATAAATTTGACCAGTTACAGGGCGACCAACCTCTGATTTAAATGCCAAGATTCCAGTTGCTTGAGCCATTGCCTCAATAATTAAAACTCC